>NZ_CP079863.1:4090599-4405261 GCF_025263485.1 Mycobacterium sp. SMC-2 | reverse complement strand
TTGCGCCCGACCTGGTTTCGAAGCTGAGCAAGTACGAACCCCCCGCCGGCCCGGACGGCCAGGCCGGCCCCGACGTGTTCGCGGTGCATCGCATCGACGAGCAGCTCGCCAAGGCGATGGAGCGCAAGGTGTGGCTGCCCTCGGGCGGCACGCTGGTGATCGACCGCACCGAGGCCATGACGGTGGTCGACGTCAACACCGGCAAGTTCACCGGGTCCGGCGGCAACCTGGAACAGACCGTCACCAAGAACAACCTCGAGGCGGCCGAGGAGATCGTCCGCCAACTGCGGCTGCGCGACATCGGCGGCATCGTGGTCATCGACTTCATCGACATGGTCCTCGAGTCCAACCGCGACTTGGTGTTGCGGCGTCTGACCGAGGCGCTGGCTCGCGACCGCACCCGCCATCAGGTGTCCGAGGTAACGTCGCTGGGCTTGGTTCAGCTGACCCGCAAGCGGTTGGGGACAGGGCTGGTCGAGGCGTTCTCGACGTCGTGCCCCCACTGCAGCGGCCGCGGGATCCTGCTGCACACCGACCCGGTGGACTCGGCCCCCTCGAACGGGCGCAAGTCCGAGTCCGGTGGTCGCCGCGGCAGGCGCTCCAAGAAGAACCGCGCCGAGGAGCCGGTGGTCGCCAAGGTGCCGGCCCACGCTCCCGGCGAGCACCCGATGTTCAAGGCGATGGCCGCCGGCGGCTCGGCGCAGAACGGCCGCGAGGACGAAGAGTCCGACGAGTCCGCCGAGGAAGCGGCCAACGAGCTCGATGAGCAGAAGCAGCGCGACGTAGCCGAGATCGAGGACACCGACCAAGAGGACTTCGAGGAGTCTGACGAAGACACCGACGAGGATCTCGACGAGGACGAGGACGAGGACGAGGACCTCGACGACGAGGAAGACCTTGGCGACGATGACGACGACCTGGAGATGGACGACGACGACCTGGACGTCGAGGATTCCGACTCCGATGACTCCGACGACTCCGACGAGGGGTCCGAAGCGTCCTACAGCGCCGGATCGGGGTTCGGACGTCCCCGGCGGCGCCGCGCGGCGGGCCGGCCGGCAGGCCCGCCGATCCACGCGGACTGACCCGACCCGGTTTGACCCTGTAGCCGCTGGTCAAGTACCCTAGGACAGTTGTCGCCAGGCCGTGTGGACTTTGGCCGGCGACAGCGGGACTCCCGGGCAGTCGGCGCGGACCCGCAACCCAGACCCACTGAGCTTTGTCCGAGCGCACCGCCGGTGGCTCGCGCGCGAAGAGCCGAAGAAGCGGCTGAGCAGAGGAAAGAAGGCAGGAGCAACGATGGCGACCTACGCAATCGTCAAGACGGGCGGCAAGCAGTACAAGGTCGCCGTCGGGGACGTGGTCAAGGTCGAGAAGCTCGACTCCGACCCCGGCGCGAACGTCTCGCTGCCCGTCACCCTGGTCGTGGACGGCGCGAAGGTGACCACCGACGCCGCGGCGCTGGCCAAGCTGGCGGTGACCGGCGAGGTGCTCGAGCACACCAAGGGCCCCAAGATCCGTATCCACAAGTTCAGGAACAAGACCGGCTACCACAAGCGTCAGGGACACCGTCAGCAGCTGACGGTCCTGAAGGTCACCGGGATCAAGTAGCGGGAGGCGACAGAAATGGCACACAAGAAGGGCGCTTCCAGCTCGCGGAACGGTCGCGATTCCGCTGCTCAGCGGCTTGGCGTGAAGCGGTTCGGCGGCCAGATCGTCAAGGCGGGCGAGATCATCGTTCGCCAGCGTGGCACCAAGTTCCACCCCGGCCTCAACGTCGGGCGTGGCGGCGACGACACGTTGTTCGCCAAGGCCGCCGGAGCCGTCGAGTTCGGCATCAAGCGCGGACGCAAAACCGTCAGCATCGCCGCGGCCGACCAGACCACCGACTGACCATCGCGAGCGTGCGCTCACTGCGAAAATCGAACGCGAAGTTCGCAGTGAGTACACGTTCGGCGGTTGGGAGGATCCTCGATGCCCCGGTTCGTCGACCGCGTCGTCATCCACGCGCGTGCGGGTTCGGGCGGTAACGGCTGTGCGTCGGTCCATCGCGAGAAATTCAAGCCGCTGGGCGGTCCCGACGGCGGCAACGGCGGGCGCGGCGGCAGCATCGTGTTCGTCGTCGACCCGCAGGTGCACACCCTGCTGGACTTCCACTTCCATCCGCACGTCACCGCGCCGTCGGGCAAGCAGGGGATGGGCAACAACCGCGACGGGGCGGCCGGCGCGGATTTAGAGGTCAAAGTTCCCGACGGCACCGTCGTGTTGGACGAAAATGGGCGGCTGCTAGCCGATCTGGTCGGTGCGGGCACCCGCTTCGAAGCGGTGGCCGGAGGTCGTGGCGGCCTGGGCAACGCGGCACTCGCCTCGCGCGCGCGCAAGGCCCCCGGTTTCGCGCTGCTCGGGGAACAGGGCGAGGAGCGGGACCTGACGCTGGAGCTCAAGACCGTCGCCGACGTCGGTCTCATCGGGTTTCCCTCGGCCGGCAAATCGTCACTGGTGTCGGCGATCTCGGCGGCCAAACCGAAAGTCGCGGACTACCCGTTCACCACGCTGGTGCCCAACCTCGGTGTGGTGTCGGCGGGCGAGCACACCTTCACCGTCGCCGACGTGCCGGGCCTGATCCCCGGCGCGTCGCAGGGCCGCGGCCTGGGCCTGGATTTCCTTCGGCACATTGAACGGTGCGCCGTGCTGGTGCACGTCGTCGACTGCGCCACCGCGGAGCCGGGCCGCGACCCGATCTCCGACATCGACGCGCTGGAAGCCGAACTCGCCGCGTACACGCCTACCCTGCAAGGGGATACGACGCTGGGTGACCTCGCCGAGCGGCCACGGGCGGTGGTGCTCAACAAGATCGACGTGCCCGAGGCGCGTGAGCTCGCCGAGTTCGTCCGCGACGAGATCGCCGAGCGCGGCTGGCCGGTGTTCCTCGTGTCGACGGTGTCGCGGGAAGGGTTGCAGCCGTTGGTATTCGGGCTCTGGCGGATGATCTCGGAATACAACGCCGCCCGGCCGGAGATCGTGCCGCGGCGGCCGGTCATCCGTCCGGTTCCCGTCGACGACAGCGGCTTCACCGTCGAGCCGGACGGCAAGGGCGGCTTTGTGGTCACCGGCGCCCGGCCCCAGCGTTGGGTCCGGCAGACCAACTTCGACAACGACGAAGCCGTCGGTTATCTCGCCGACCGCCTGGCCCGGTTGGGTGTCGAGGAGGAACTGCTGCGGCTCGGCGCGCAACCCGGGTGCGCCGTGAGCATCGGGGACATGACATTCGACTGGGAGCCGCAAACGCCTGCGGGACAACACGTGGCGATGTCGGGCCGCGGGACCGATGTGCGGCTGGAACGTAGCGATCGCACCGGTGCCTCGGAGCGTAAGGCGGCCCGGCGTCAGCGCCGCGAACGCGGTGACGAACAGTGAGCGCTCAGCGCGACGCCATCCGGACCGCGCGCAGCCTGGTGGTCAAGGTCGGAACCAACGCGTTGACCACCGATTCCGGCGTGTTCGACGCCGCCCGGCTGGCCGGGCTGGCCGACGCCATCGAGTCGCGCATGAAGGCGGGCACCGACGTCGTCATCGTCTCTTCGGGCGCCATCGCCGCCGGTATCGAGCCGCTCGGATTAGCCCGCCGCCCCAAGGATTTGGCGACCAAGCAGGCCGCGGCGAGCGTGGGGCAGGTCGCGCTGGTGAACGCGTGGAGTGCGGCGTTCGCGCGGTATGGCCGCACGGTGGGTCAGGTGCTGCTGACCGCGCACGATATCTCGATGCGGGCCCAGCACACCAACGCCCAGCGCACGTTGGACCGGCTGCGCGCCCTGCACGCGGTGGCGATCGTCAACGAGAACGACACCGTGGCCACCAACGAGATTCGGTTCGGTGACAACGATCGGCTGTCGGCGCTGGTGGCTCACCTGGTCGGCGCCGAAGCCCTGGTGCTGCTCTCCGACATCGACGGTCTCTACGACTCCGATCCCCGAAAAAGCAAGGGCGCTCGATTCATTGCGGAAGTGTCCGGCGCGGCGGATCTGTCCGGCGTGGTCGCCGGCCCGGGCAGCGACCTGGGTACCGGCGGAATGGTGTCGAAGATGTCGTCGGCATTGCTGGCGGCCGACGCCGGGGTGCCGGTCCTGCTGGCCGCCGCCTCCGCCGCCGCGACCGCGCTGACCGACGCCTCGGCCGGCACCGTGTTCGCCGCGCGGCCCGTCCGGATGTCGGCCCGCCGGTTCTGGGTGCGGTATGCCGCCGAGGCGGCCGGTGCGTTGACCCTGGACGAGGGGGCGGTGCGCGCGGTGGTCGCCCAGCGCCGCTCACTGCTGGCCGCCGGGATCACCGCGGTGTCGGGCCGGTTCTACGCCGGAGACGTCGTCGAATTGCGCGGCCCGGACGCGGCCATGGTGGCCCGGGGCGTGGTGGCCTACGACGCCACCGAACTGGCGACCATGATCGGCCGGTCGACCTCCGAGCTGCCGGGCGAACTTCGCCGGCCCGCGGTGCACGCCGACGACCTGGTGGCGGTGTAAGCCGGCTAGCTGAAGGGGTTGCTGTTGTCCTGCCACGCAGCCGATTCGGGACGCGGGCCGAAACGGCGGGCGTACTCCTCATGCATCTTCGCTTGTTTCTTGTTCTTGAGCACATCGACCAGGTTGGGGTCGAGGCCATGCTGCGCCAACCGGTGTCGGCGCCAGACCTTGTTCAGCGCAAGCGAGATCAGCAGGGCCCAGACGTAGAGCGGCACCGTCATCTCGGTGTGCACATACAGCGATGCGGGCAGCAGCCAGAGGGGCGCGAGGACGAACAGCGGGGGTACGGCCCACCGGAACATGTGCCGGCGCACGGCTCCCTTGCCCGCCAGATCGTTGGCGACCCAGTCGCGCATCGAGTCGGGTAGGCATCGACCGTACGAGTAGGCGATGTATTGCCAAACGTTGGGTTTGGTGTTGGTCATGGTGGCTGGCTCCTAGGGCCGGTTTTCAGGACTGTAGCGCGCCCGCCGCCAAGGCGGCCGCGTTGACGCGGGTGAGCACCTGGTGCAGGTGCGCAAGTTCGCCCATGCCGACGCCGAGACGCTCGACCACGGCGGGCGGAATCTTGCACGCACGTCGGCGTAAAGCGGTCCCTTTGCCGGTGAGTTTGACGTCAGTGGAGCGCTCGTCGACGGCGCTTCGTGCACGGGTGATCAGGCCGAGCGCCTCCAAGCGCTTGAGCATCGGCGACAGGGTCGCCGAATCCATCTGCAGCGTGGTGGCGATCTCCTTGACCGACAGCGGCTTCTGCTGTCGTGTTGCCGCCTTCTGGTGACCCCAGAGCGTCAGCATCACCAGATATTGGGGGTGGGTCAGCCCCAACGGCTCCAATAACGGCCGGTAGACGGCCAGGACCGCGCGGTTGGTCACGCTCAGCGCAAAGCAGACCTGCTGCTCGAGGGAGAGCGGGTCGGTCTCCGGTGCGGTCAACTGCGCCATACTTGCAAGGTACCTAATTATTAGTGCACTAACTATATTGTGTTCGTCACAGGGTCCGTGGTGACTGTGGTTGGCTTGAGATACAGTGCGCCCCAAACGATCTCAGCCAGTGTGGCGGCCAGTTCGGCGTCGTAACCGGCGGACGCGGTCGGAAGGTTTTGCTGGCACGCGCGCTCCACCATCCACGTCAGCGCGCTGGCGGTGGTGGCCGCAGGCAGCTCTGGCCGGATAGAGCCGTCGGCCTGGCCATGCTCGATGACGCGGGTCATCCGCCCGGTAACGGCGGTCAATAGGTTGCGGTAGGTCGCCGCGACCAGCGGGTCATAGCCGGCCATCTCGTTGAGCGCGACCAGCAGCGGTTGGTGACGCCGATAGCTGGCGAGGATGCCGTCCATCGCGGCACGGACGTCGCCCGAATCGTGCCGCGCCGCCACGCTCCACCAGCGATCCGCGTTGTCGGCGAGATCGGCGAACACCTGGTTGGCCAGGCGGCGCAATAGGTGGCCTTTGTCCTCGAAGTAGATATAGAAGCTCGCGCGGGAGATGCCGGCCGCGCCCGACAGCCGGTCCACGCTGAGCTCGGTGAAACTGGCGCCCTCGCGCATCAGCCGCTCGGTGGCCTCCAGCAACCGGCGCTCGATCTGTTCGCGCCGCTGCTGACGTTCCCGTTCGCGGTTGGCCTGCCGCTTGCGCGTAACCGATGGCATTCACCCAGCATAGACCGCTATTTGACGACTTGACTAGACACTATGTCTAGGAATAGTGTTGCGGGCAATTGTGACCGAGGTCATACGCAACGGAGGATCGCCATGACCGTGATGACCGGGAGGTCGGGCATCGAGCGCGCCTACGACCCCATCGACCTGTCCTCGCGCGCATTTTGGTCGACGACCGCGGCCGATCGGGAACGTTCGTTCGCGGTGCTGCGGGCCGAGCGGCCGGTGAGCTGGCACCCGCCGGTCGAGGACGCCCTGATGCCCGATCCCGACGACCCGGGCTACTGGGCGGTCACGAGGCGCGCGGACATCGTCTCGGTCAGCCGCAACAACGAGGTCTTCCTGTCCGGCCGGGGCGTGTTGTTCGAGAACGTCCCCCCCGAACTGCTCGAGGCGTCGCAATCCTTCCTGGCGATGGACCCACCGCGACACACCAAGCTGCGCAAGCTCGTCAGCGCGGCGTTCACCCCGCGGCAGGTCCGCCGCATCGAGGACTCGATCAAGGCGAACGCCAGAACCATCGTTGAAGAGCTCCGGAATGCAGGCAGCGGCGTCGATTTCGTCGAGCACTGCGCGAAGCAACTGCCCATCCGCACGCTCTCGGACATGGTGGGAATCCCGGAATCCGAGCGTGAGCGGGTGGCGCACGCCGCCGATGCGATGGTGTGCTGGGCGGATCCCGTTTACCTCGGCGGGCGCAATCCGCTGGAGGTCTTGGTGGAAAGTCAGATGTACCTGCATCAGGTTGCCGGCACGTTGGCCGCGGAGCGCCGCGAGCGGCCGGGCGACGACCTGTTCAGCGGCCTGGTGAACGCCGAGGTGGACGGTGACCGGCTGACGGACGCGGAGGTGGCCGCGTTCTTCGTGCTGCTGGCCGTGGCCGCCAACGACACCACCCGTCAGACCACCAGCCATGCGATGAAGGCGCTCACCGACTTTCCCGACGAGAGGGCCTGGCTCCTCGAGGATTTCGACAACCGGATCAGCATGGCGGTCGAGGAGTTCATTCGGTGGGCCAGCCCGGTGATGACCTTCCGGCGGACGGCGGCAACGGATGTCGAGCTGGGTGGCCAGATCATCCGGGCGGGTGAAAAGGTGGTGATGTTCTACCCGTCCGGCAACTGGGACACCGAGGCTTTCGACCATCCGGAGCGTTTCGATCTGAGCCGCGACCCCAACCCGCACGTCGGCTTCGGCGGGGGCGGGGTGCACTTCTGCCTCGGCGCACATGTGGCCCGGGCGCAGCTGCGCGCCATCTTCGCCGAATTACTGCGGCAGGTGCCGGACATTCAGGCGGGCGAGCCGAACTACGTGGCGGGCAACTTCATCCACGCCGTCCGCAGCATGCCGTGCATGTTCTAACGCGTTGGTATCGGCGATAACTCGTCCACTAGCAACGTCAGCAGTTCGGAGCAGCCGCCGTCGACCTTGACGGTGGCCAGCGCATCGCCCCGAGTACGGCCCCGGTTGATGATGGTGATCGGCATGCGGCGCGCGGCGGCGTGACGCACGAACCGGTAGCCGGAGAACACGGTCAGCGACGAGCCGGCGACCAGCAGCGCATCGGCTTCATCCACCAGTGAATAGGCTTGGTCGACAACGGCTTTGGCGACGTTCTCGCCGAAATAGACGATGTCCGGCTTGAGCATGCCGCCGCAGCGCGGGCAGTCGAGATAGCGGAACGACGTGGTGTCGGCGACGACGGCGTCGGCGTCGGGCGCCACGGCGAGACCGCCGACCGCTTCGGCACGTTCGATGAATCCCGGGTTGAGCGCTTCCAGCTCGTCGGCCAGCGCGGCGCGGCTTATGGCGTACCCGCAGCCCAGGCAGATCACCCGCGCGTAGGTGCCGTGCAGGTTGACGACGTTCGCGCTGCCGGCCTTGGTGTGCAGCAGGTCGACGTTCTGCGTGATCACCCCGGTCACCACGGAAGCGCGCTCGAGGGCGGCCAACGCCCGGTGCCCGGCGTTGGGCAGGGTGTGGTCCATGTGGCGCCAGCCGACGTGATTGCGCGCCCAGTAGCGCTGCCGGAACACCGGATCCGACGTGAACTGGCGGATCGTCATCGGGTTGCTGGGCGGCGAATCAGGCCCGCGGTAGTCGGGGATGCCGGAGTCGGTGGATAGCCCCGCGCCCGTCAGCACCGCGATCCGAAGGCCGGCCAGCAGGGCGACCAGCTCCGGCGATTCGGCGCAGCGGGTCACCGTGCCAGGGTAGCCGCCCTTCGCGACCGTCCGTGTTTGTACGCCGACACGCCGATGCCGCTGGCATTGTGCGGCCCCTCGCGGGCTTCTAGCCCAGGCACTCCGCGCCGGTGGTGAGCTCCGCGGACATGTTCTTCTCCATCATTTTCACCGCGGCCGCGGCCAGCTCGGCGTCGATGCCGGCGACGGTGTCGGTCGCGATGACGACGGGAAAATGGCGCACGTACGCGTCGAGGGCGGTGTAGAGGATGCACTGCTCGGTGACCTGGCCGGCGATGATCAGCCGCTTGGTCTCCAGCCGGTTCAGCAGATACGCCAGCGCGGTCGCGTAGAAGGCGCTGTGCCGCACCTTGGTCAGGACGCGGCAGTCCCCGGCCGGGACGATCGGTTTCACCAGATCGGGACGCGCGCCGTCGAGCGCGGAGCCCACGATGTCGGAGAACTGGGCCGCGAAATCGCCGTAGTTGTCGTTGACGTAGATCAGGTCGACGTCGTCGGATTCGCGTGCGCGCCGGACCAAATCGGCCAGCGGGTCGATGATCTTGGCGACATTGGGTATTAGCTGTTCAGCATCGGGATGCTGATAGGTGTTCATCATGTCGACCACGACGACGGCAGTATCGCTCATGATGGAGGGGATACCCGGCGGCCGCGGGTTGACACCGGTCAGGCGACAATGGAAGGGCGATGGACTTCTACAACGCTTACAGCCAGGGCTTCGTCCGGGTCGCCGCGTGCACCCATCACACCACGATCGGCGATCCGGCGGCCAACGCGGAGTCGGTCCTGGGGCTGGCGCGCGAGTGCCACGACGACGGCGTTGCGGTGGCCGTGTTCCCGGAGCTGACGCTCTCCGGGTATTCCATCGAGGACATCGTGATGCAGGACCTGTTGCTCGACGATGTGCAGGCCGCCATCGAGAGCATCGTCGCGTCCTCGACCGATCTGCTGCCGATCCTGGTTGTCGGCGCCCCGCTGCGGTACCGGCATCGCATCTACAACACCGCGGTGGTCATTCACCGCGGCGCCGTGCTCGGGGTGGTGCCGAAGTCGTACCTGCCCACCTACCGGGAGTTCTACGAGCGCCGCCAGATCGCGGCCGGGGACGACGAGCGCGGCACCATCCGGATCTGTGACGCCGATGTCCCGTTCGGCTCCGACCTGCTGTTCGCCGCGTCCGATGTCCGCGGCTTCGTGCTGCACGTCGAAATCTGCGAGGACATGTTCGTGCCGATCCCGCCCAGTGCGGAGGCGGCGCTGGCCGGCGCGACGGTGCTGGCGAACCTGTCCGGCAGCCCCATCACGATCGGCCGCGCCGAGGACCGCTGCCTGCTGGCCCGCTCGGCATCGGCGCGGTGCCTGGCCGCCTACGTCTATGCCGCCGCGGGCGAGGGCGAGTCGACCACCGACCTGGCCTGGGACGGCCAGACCATGGTGTGGGAGAACGGCGAACTGCTGGCCTCATCCGAGCGCTTCCCGAAAGGCGAGCGGCGCAGCGTCGCCGACGTCGACATCGACCTGCTGCGCTCAGAACGGCTGCGCATGGGGACGTTCGACGACAACCGGCGCCACCACCGCGGCTCGGCCGAGGCGTTCCGGCGCATCGATTTCCGGCTGGACCCGCCGGGCGGCGACATCGGATTGCGCCGTGACATCGAGCGATTCCCGTTCGTGCCTGCCGATGCGCAACGCCTGGAACAGGACTGCTACGAGGCCTACAACATCCAGGTCGCCGGTCTCGAGCAGCGGCTGCGCGCGCTGAACTACCCAAAGGTGGTCATCGGGATCTCCGGTGGCCTGGACTCGACGCACGCGCTGATCGTCGCCGCGCGCGCGATGGACCGCGAAGAACGGCCGCGCAGCGACATTCTGGCCTTCACACTGCCCGGTTTCGCGACGGGCGATCGCACCAAACGCAACGCCATCGAGCTGTGCCGCGCGCTCGGGGTCACCTTCGCCGAGATCGACATCACCGAGACCGCGATGCTGATGTTCAAAGAGATCGACCATCCGTTCGGTCGCGGCGAGAAGGTCTACGACGTCACCTTCGAAAACGTCCAGGCCGGACTGCGCACCGACTACCTCTTCCGCCTGGCCAACCAGCGCGGCGGCATCGTGCTCGGCACCGGTGACCTCTCCGAGTTGGGGCTGGGCTGGTCCACGTACGGGGTGGGCGACCAGATGTCCCACTACAACGTCAACGGCGGTGTCCCGAAGACGCTCATCCAGCACCTGATCCGCTGGGTCATCTCGTCCGGCCAGTTCTCCTCCGAGGTCACCGACGTGCTGCAGTCGGTGCTCGGCACCGAGATCTCCCCGGAACTCGTTCCGAGCGGCGAAGAGGAAGAGCTGCAGAGCAGCGAGGAAAAGGTCGGACCCTATGCGCTGCAGGACTTCTCGCTGTTCCATGTGCTGCGCTACGGGTTCCGGCCGTCGAAGATCGCGTTCTTGGCCTGGCACGCGTGGAGCGACCCTGAGCGTGGGACCTGGCCGCCTGGATTCCCGGAGGACAAGCGACCGACTTACTCGCTGAAGGAGATTCGGCACTGGCTCGGCGTTTTTGTGCAGCGCTTCTACTCGTTCAGCCAGTTCAAGCGCTCGGCGCTGCCGAACGGCCCCAAGGTGTCCCACGGTGGTGCGCTGTCGCCGCGCGGTGATTGGCGCGCCCCGTCGGACATGTCCGCGCGCATCTGGCTCGACGAGATCGAGCGCCAGATTCCCGAGGAGTAGCGCGCTCGTGAGCCCGCCCGGGCAGGGCGGGCTCACGGCGTCCGGCTCACGCCCTCGCGCGACGCCACCCCTGGTATTGCAGCTCCGCGAACACCAGCGTGTAGGCGCCGGCCGCCAGATTCAACGCGACGCCCGCCGAGGTCAGCGGGAAGACGTCCGCGAGCACCAGAACGACGGCGGCCACCGTGTACGTCAAGTTGCCAATGATGACGCACATTCCGGCTCGGCGCACCGACGGCAGGCGGGCGAGCCCGAACACGAGCACGCCATAGGCGACCAGGAATGCGCCCATGGCGTACTCGAACGCCTTCGTGGTGCCCGAGAGCTCGGCGAGCCGGCCGGCCAGCGGGATACCGGCCAGGCCGATAAGCCCACTGATGGCGGCGTCGGCGCGCATGGCCAGGCGAAGCAGCCCGTCCCGGGTGCCCGTGCGGTCAATCGTGGTGGCGGACATGATGTTCCTTTCGTCGATGGCTGGGAGGTCGCCACCGACGCTGCCCGCCAGCCACTGCCAGATCGACGCGGGAAGCTGCCAATCACTGCCAACCGCAGGTCAGCGGGGTCAGCGTTCGTAGGTTCCGGTCAGCACACCGCGGGCCAGCACGTGCCCCCTCATCGCGGTCAGCAACGGCTTGGCTGTGGTGACGTGGTCCGGGACTGCGTGGTCAATCGCGAACACCTGAAATCGGTAGTGGTGGGGGCCATGGCCGGGGATCGGGCGGGGCCCGGCGTAGCCGTGGTGGCCGAGATCGGTTCGAAGGCAGCGGATGCCTGACGCGCCCGGTCGCAGCCCGCCGGCGCCGAGGCCGTCCAGCGTGGGTTCGATCACCGCGACGGTGTGCAGCAGCGGGCGGGGCAGCGGGACGTCGACGTCGTCGATGATGAGCACTACCTGGCGGGTCCCTGGTGGCGGCGCGCTCCACCGCAACGGCGGCGAGACGTTGTCCCCGACGCCCTTGCCGGCGCTGGAGGTCGGCATGCAGCCCCCATCGGTGAACGCGGCGCTGCTGACGCTAATGGAGGTGGGCGCATCGAACGCCGGCCCGGCAAGGGGACTGCGGTGTGCGCCGGCGCGGACCCCACGCAGCAGCCTGCCCACCGGCGCCATCATGCTCCGCTGCCCGCGCCGCGAATCGTGACGGTGGGAGACCGTAAAAGATCGCCCAATTCAGCTGGGAGATAACCCTGCTCGACCAAGCGCGGCAGCACGCCACCGCTCTCGATGATGTCGAGGATGAGGCCCGGGAGTTTGGCGACACTTCCGGACGCACCCGTGGTGTCGTTACGCCAGGTGCCGCCGGTCAGGTCGAAGGTTCCGGTTTCGCCTTCGTGGAAAACGCTGGTGGCCTCGGGCACGGTCATCGCCGGCAGGCCGGCGTTGACGGCATTGCGGAAGAACAGCGAGTTGAACTCCTCGGCGACCAGCCCCGCGACGCCGAGCTCGACAAAAAGGGCCGCGACCGGCCGCGACGATCCCAGCCCGAAGTTCCTACCGGCTACGACAATGTCACCCGGGGACACCTGGTCGGTCCAACCCGGGCGGACCTCGTAGAAGACGTGCTTGGCCGCCTCGGCCGGGTCCATCTTCATCGCGAAGGCGGGGTACATGGCATCGGTGTTCAGGTTGTCTCCGAACATCCAGACTCGCCCGCCGAACACCACGGTCATGCCGTCACACTCCTCGGGTCGGTGATATAGCCGGTGATAGCCGACGCGGCAACGGTTGCCGGTGACGCCATGAAGATCTCCGCCTCGGTGCTACCCATGCGCCCGGTGAAGTTGCGGGTGCTCGAGGTGATGCACACTTCGCCGGGACCGACCACCCCCATGTGGTAGCCGAAGCAGGCGCCGCAGGTGGAGTTGGTGATGACCGCACCCGCGTCGGCCAGGTCCTGCAGATAGCCCAGCCGCATGGCGTCCCGGTACACCGCTTGCGAGGCGGGCGTGACCAACAAGCGCACACCCGGTGCGACGGACTTGCCGCGGACCACCCGCGCGGCGATCTCGAGGTCCTCGAGCTGGCCGTTCGCACACGAGCCGATGAAGGCCTGGTCGACGTTGCGGCGCTCCAGCCGGGAGACGGGCAGCCCGTTGCGGCTGACCGTTCCCGGCCGGGCTACGTAAGGCTCCAGCGTCGAAAGATCGACATGCCGGATCTCCCGGTACGTGGCGTCGGAATCCGGTGTGGCGGCGTCGTATCCGGCGACGCCGCGCTCGCGCAGAAACGACGCCAACACATCGTCGGGCTCGAACGTGGCGAAGTCGGCGGAAACCTCGGCGCACTGCGTAGCGATGGTGCGCCGGTCGTGCATCGGCATGCCGGCCAGGCCGCTGCCACCGAATTCCAGGTTCAGGTTCGGGGCATCGCCGTACTCGTTGGCGATGTGCAAAAAGATGTCTTTGCCGCTGACGGTCTGTGGTTTGACGTCCTCGAGCTCGTAGCGGATCGTGGGCGCGACCTGGAACCACGTCGCGCCGGTGCACATGATCGAATAGATCTCCGCGGGCCCGAGGCCCCGCGCGGCGGTGTTGTAAGCGCCCGCGGCACAGGTGTGAGAGTCGGTGCAGGCCAAGATTTCTCCGGGCCGTGCCAGTCCGTTCTCCGCGATCACCTGGTGACAGATGCCGTGCCTGCCGACGTCGTAGAACCGTTCGATGCCGAAGTCGGCGACGAATTTGCGGGCCTGCGGGCCGGCGGCGGCATCTTTGATGGTCGGCGCCGGAACGGCGTGATCCATGACGACGGCCAGTTTCTCGGGGTCGTGGATTCGGTTGGGCGTGATCCACATCGTGGCGAACTGCAGATCGATCAGCACGGTCATGTCGACGTCGACCACCACCGTGTCACCCGCCGACACCGCGTCCAGACCGGCCTTGCGGGCGAAGATCTTCTCGATGATCGTCATGCCCACGAGCGGTCCTTGCGGGCGTATCGGGCGTCGCGTTCCAGCCATTCAGCCATCCCCACCATGTTGAAGAAGTCGGCCGGTGTGGTGAGAGGGTGGCCGGCGATGTCAGTGCCGTTCAGTTCGCAAAGGCTCTGCAGCATACCAAAAGTCGCCTGCATCAAGAGGTTGCTCGGATGGATCGCGATAGCGTAGCCCAACTCCTGCAGCCGCGCGGCCGACTGCAGCGGCGTCCGGCCGCCGAGCACCAGATTGATCAGCAGCGGGGCGTCCACTTCCCTTGCGATGCGCTCGATCTCGCCGGCGTCCTGCGGCGCCTCGACGAAGATGATGTCGGCGCCGGCATGTGCGTACCGGTTGGCGCGCTCGATGGCAGCGTCCAGACCGAGGGGGGCCCGTGCGTCGGTGCGGGCCACCACCAGCAGGTCGTCGCCGGATCGGGCGTCCAGCGCCGCGGCGAGTGTCTGTTCGAACACCGCCGCGTCGACCACCTGTTTGTCGGGCATGTGTCCGCAACGTTTCGGAAAGACCTGATCCTCCAACTGAATTGCTGCCACCCCCGCCGCGTCGTAGGAGCGAACGGTGCGCACCACATTCATGGGCGCGCCATAGCCGGTGTCGGCATCGGCGATCAACGGGATGTCGCCCAACGCGTCGGTGATCATCGCGACCCGGCCGGCCATCTCGGTCGCGGTGACCAGCCCGATGTCGGGTAGGCCGAAACCGGAGGCTGCCACACCGGCACCCGTCATGTACGCCGCAACGTGGCCGGTGCACCTGGCCAGGTGTGCAGATATGCCGTCGAAAACGCCTGGGGCGACGATGAGTTCACGAGTGCTGAGTAAGTCCTTCAGCCGTTGGCGGGCCGGGGTGCTGGGCATGGCTCTCCTTTCAGTCCAGGGCGCCCGCGACCGGGGCCGCGAGCAGATCCATCAGTTGCCCGATGTCATCGAGGTCGTCGAGATGGACCACCGCTTGTTCGATCGCTTCGGCCCGCGCGCGGCTGGTGACCCGGTCGGCGAGTGAGTGGAACTTGTCGACGATTTCGTCGTTGGTGACGGGATCGTTGGGCGCGCCGTGCGGCAAGGCCACGCGGGCGCGGTGGACTTCGCCGTCGCGGGTGGTCACCACGACGTCGGTGCGAAACTTCTCGGTGATGCCGGCGTGGGTGAGTGATTCGTCGAGGTGAACCGTCGTCGCGGCGATGAGCGACCAGATGTCGTCGGAATCGAGGCGTGCGGGGGTGAATTGCTCGGGTAGCACGTTTCCGTCCAGCAGCGCCGCGGCGGTCGCGTACCCGATGTTCATCTGGGCACCGATCGGGGGGAGGGGTCGCTGCGGCCGCCACCAGCCGTGCTTGTAGATGGTCTCGCCGACGGTGATGTCGATCTTCGAGATATCCTGGGGCACAACCGAGCCGCGTAATTGCCGGGCGGCGTCGATCGCCGCGTGCACGCCACCCATCGCGGCGTAGGACTTGACCATGATGGTGGTGGTCTCCCACCGTTGGCCGAGTTCGCCGGTCAGTGATGCTGCGTCGGGATCGTGGCCCTCACCGAAAACGCTGAGGAATCCGCCGTATTCACGCTCGAACACCCGCTTGATGCCGGTGTAGCCGGCCGCCGCCAGCCCCGCTGCGTAGAAGCCGTTGCGCGCCGCGAAACCGTGGTGCATGCGCTTGCTCATGGCCTCGTACTGGGCGGCCATCAGTCCCGCCGACTGGGTACCGGCCAGTCCGAGGGCGTCTTCCAGTTGCGCCGGCGACAGCCCGCGCAACTTTCCGGAGGCCATCGCCGCGGCGTGGGTTCCGAAAACCGACCCCGAGTGCCAGCCCCGATCGAGCATCTGGGTGCCGTGCAGCGTGTAGCCGACGCGGGGACCCACCTCGAAGCCGGCGGCGGCAGCCAGCAGCAGTTCGTGGCCCGTCGAGGGGTGCGGCCGCGTGCACACCGTCGACAGCAGCGCGGGAATCAGCAGCGCGCAGCTATGTAGCGGGGCGAGGGGGTGAAAGTCGTCGAGCTCGAAGCCCTGGATGAACGTGCCGTTGAGTATCGCCGCTGCGGGTGCCGGGGCCGTGCGTCCGGTGCCGATGACGGCGGCGTCGCCGCGGCCTTCCAACGCGAGGACGGCGTCGGTTGCGACGCGTGACCACGGCAGTTGCGCCCCGACGAGTGCGCAGCCGATGCCATCCAGCAGAAGGTGTTTCGCGCGGTCGAGGACGGTCGGCGGGATGTCGTCGAGCGTGAGGCCAGCGATCCAGGTGGCCAGTCGCCCGGTCGACCCGGCCGGGTCGGTGGCGGCCAGCGCGTTCATCGGATCCCTCCGGAGGACTAGAGGTAAGTTGTTATATACATATAACAACTCGTCGGGCCGTGCAAGGGAGGGTCGTGTGGAAGCATTGACCACCGTGCGGCAGGGCAGAGGTGGGCCGGTCTCGGCGGCGGCCGGGGTGCCGCTGCACCGGCAGCTGTTCTTGGTGCTGCACGACGAGATCGACCGCGGCGTCATCGCCCCTGGCGACGCGTTGCCCACCGAGCAGACCCTGTGCGACCAGTTCGGAGTGTCGCGCATCACGGTGCGCAGGGCGCTGGCGGACCTGGCCGAACAGGGCTACATCGAGCGCAGGCACGGCGTCGGGTCGTTTGTGCGGCCGCACGGACCGACGGACGCCTCGGGCGCTCCAGGGGCGGGGCGTTCGTTCATGCAGGGACTGCGACAGACACAATTCGAAACCAAGGCCGAGGTCGTCGAACTCGGGAAGCACCGTCCGCCGCAGCCCATTGGCGCGGCCCTGCAAACGTCCGACGAGTTGCTCCACATCGTCCGAGTGCGGCGCCAACGCAGGACCGATGAGCCGTTGATGGTGACCGAAGCCTGGCTGCCGCAGGAATTGGCCGACGTGCTGACCGAGCCGGAGTTGCGGCGTGCGCCGCTATACCGGCTGCTGTCGGAGGCGGGCGTCGCCGTGGACCGGGTGCGGCACGAGATCACGGCCGAGATCGCGGGACCGCGCAACGCGCAGCTGCTGGACACGGCCATCGGCGCCGCGTTGCTGCGCATCAACCGCCTGGCGTTCGTGGCTGAGGCGCCGCATCATTACCTGTCGACGGTGCTGTCACCGAGCCGCAGCCGTTTGCTGCTCAGCCAGACGGCGGACGAGTTGGAGACCGGCGACGGCCTGAGAATCGCCCACGACGTCGGCGGCGATACCGGCTAGCGGTCGTCGTGCAGCGCCGCGTCGATCGCTTCGGCGTCCGGTGCGCAGTTGCCGGCCCCGGGCACCAGCGTGGCCAGCGCGCCCGCGGCGCAGGCGCGCCGCAACGCGCGCAGCCGCCGGGCGGGCGAACCCGGATTGCGTGGCCAGCTGCCCGCCAGCACGCCCGCGAACACGTCCCCGGCCCCGGCGGTGTCCACCGCGGCTACCGTCGGAGCAGGCACCAGGAAGTCACCGTCGGCGCCCACGTACCGCGCGCCGCGCGCACCCAGTGTGGTCACCAGGTGGCTTGGCCGCCACGGCCACTCGCCCGCCTCGGCTTCATTGGCGATCACTACGTCGGCCGCGTCGGCCAGGTCGGACAACGAGCCGAGATCCTGGCCGGCCGGGGAGGCGTTGACGATGACGACCGCCCCCGCCGAGCGGGCCCGCTGTGCCGCTTCGACCGCCGCCTCCATCGGAATTTCCAACTGCGTCAATAACACGTCGCAGTCGGCGATGACCGCCCGCACGTCCGCGGAGTCGAGCCTCAGCCGCCCGTTGGCGCCTGGCGCGACCACGATGGTGTTCTCGGCACCGGCATCGACGACGACGACCGCCGTGCCGCTCGCTCCCGTCGTTTCCGCGGTCCCGTCCAGCCCGACGCCGTTCGCGAGCAGGTGGGCGCGTAACTGCTCGGCGGCCGGGTCGTCGCCGACGGCCCCGACGAATTGCACCTGGGCGCCCGCGCGCGCCGCCGCCACGGCCTGGTTGCCGCCCTTGCCGCCGGGTGCGTACGTCAAGGAAGACGCCAGCACCGTCTCGCCGGGACGGGGCAGGGCCTGGACGCGCAGCGCCAGGTCCATGTTCACGCTGCCGACCACACAGACTCGTGCCATTACGTTGACGTCAGTCGATTGCAGGAGCCAAACCGTCTGCGGCGCCGTCGTTTTGATGGGTGTGTCAGCATCCGCAGTCCTCACCGCGCCACGCCAGGAAACCCTCCCGCACGGCGAGGCCGGCGATAACGAGTCCGGCCACCGGGTCCAGCCACCAGCCGCCCGGCCACACGGCGATGACGGCCAGCGTGATCAGCACCGCGGCGGACTGCGCGGCGCACAAATAGTTTTGGATCCCCTCGCCGGCGGTGGCTCGCGAGTCCAGGCGCGCGCCGAGCCGCTGCTTGGCCCATCCCAGAAGCGGCATCAGGACCAGCGCCGCGGCGGTCAAGGCGATCCCGATCAACGTCGTCCCGGGGCGGGCCCCCGTGAGCAGGTTCCGGATTGATTCGACAGCGATGTAGGGCGCGATGAGCCAGAACGAAACGGCCACCCCACGTTGCGCGCGGTGCTCCGACGTCTCCGACAGCGTGCGTGAACCCGTGAACCTCCATACGACGACCACGCTCGCCAAGCCCTCGACCGCGCTCCCGAGCGCCCAGCCGATCAAGGAGATGGACCCGACGGCAAACCCTTGCCACAGGCCGAGGGCGCCCTCCGCGCACATCCAGACCAGGCTCGCCCACGCGAGCCAACGCGCCCAGCGCGCGGCCCGTACCCATTCGGCATCGCGCTCGAGGGTGCGCGCGGTTGCGGCGCCGGTCGCGCCGCAGCCGCAACCGTCCGCGCATCCATCGCCCATAACGCCCAAGGATAAGTGCACGCCATTAGCGGGGGTAGGTGAATCGGGGCGCGAGCAGTCTTTACGCTGAAACGCTTTGCCGCATTCGCGAATATCTTCAGGCGTGCGCGCTAGGGTGCTGCGTGAGCGATGCTGCGTGTCCGAGGAAGGACGAAGTCGAGTGACATCGAGCGAGCTACAAGACGCCGAGCCGGCTTCCGAGAACGCCCCGGAACATGGCCCGGCGGAAGTGGCTGGGACGCGGGAGGGCGAGGCTCGCAAAAGCCGTAGGTTTCGCCGTCGCCGGCTGTTGCGGATCGGCCTTCAATCCAAGCTTTTGCTGACGCTGCTGGTCTGCAGCATCCTGTCGATCGGCGTGATCGGCTTCATCGGGGCGTCGTCGGGCCGCAATGCGCTGCGCCAAGTCGAATCCGAGCGACTCACCGAGTTGCGCCAGTCCCAGGCGCGTCAGGTGCAGTCCCTTTTCAAAGAGGTGACGAATTCCCTGATCGTCTACAGCGGAGGGTTCAGCATCGTCGACGCGACGACGGCGTTCACCGACGGCTTCGCGCAGCTGTCCAACGCGACGATCACGCCGGCCCAGCAGCAGGCGCTCGTCGCCTACTACGACGACAACATGATCAAACCGATCAAGCGGATCACCGGTGAGGAACTCGATCGCAACGCAATCTTTCCGAGTTCCAACGCGCAGAAGTACCTTCAGGCGTACTACACGGCGCCGTACCGCTCGATCTCCGAGGCGAGGAAGGTCGAGGACGCCGGTGACGGCAGCGCGTGGTCGGCGGCCAGCGCCCGCTATAGCTTCTTCATGCGCGACATCGTCACCCGTTTTGAGTATCCGGACGCGCTGTTGCTGGACCTGCAGGGCAACGTGGTCTTTTCGGTGAACAAGGGCCCAGACCTCGGCACCAATATCTTCACCGGCCCGTACCGCGAATCCAATCTGCGCGACGCATACCAAAAGGCCTTGCGCTCTAATGATCTCAGTTTCGTCTGGATCACCGACTTCCAGCCCTACCAGCCGCAACTCGACGTCCCCACGGCGTGGGTGGTGTCGCCGATCGGAATGAACGGCAAATTCAACGGCGTCATGGCGTTGCCACTGCCGATCTCGAAGATCAACAAGATCATGACCGCCGACAAGCAATGGGAAGCCGCCGGGATGGGGCCGGCGACGGAGACATACCTGGCCGGTCCCGATAACCTGATGCGTTCAGATTCAAGGCTTTTCCTCGAGGACCCAGCCGAATACCGGCGCGAGGCCGTGGCCTCCGGTACCGCACCCGACATCGCGGAGGAAGCGATCCGCCTGGGTGGCACGACACTGGTGCAGCCGGTCCCGACCGCGGGTCTGCGTGCCGCCCAACGCGGACAAACCGGGGTCGTCAGCGCCACCGACTATCTGGGCAACCGGGAGCTGGAAGCCTACGCACCGCTAGAGGTGCCCAACTCCGATCTCCGTTGGTCGATCCTGGCGACGCGCGACAACTCCAATGCATTCGCGCGCCTCGGCAGGTTCAGCAGAACGCTGGTGCTGGCGGTGTCGATCATGATCTTTGTCATCTGCGTGGCATCGATGGTGATGGCCCAGCTGATGTTGCGTCCGATCCGCCGGCTGCAGGCCGGCACGCAGAAGATCAGTTCCGGCGACTACGAAGTCAACATCCCGGTGAAAACACACGACGAAATCGGCGACCTGACAGCTGCTTTCAACGAGATGAGCCGCAACCTGGCGATCAAGGAGGAGTTGCTCAACGAACAGCGCCGGGAGAACGACCGCTTGCTGCTGGCGCTGATGCCCGAGTCCGTGGTCCAGCGATATCGCGAGGGCCAGGAAACCATCGCGCAGGAACACCAGGATGTGGCCGTCATTTTCGCCGAAATCGTCGGACTCGACGAGGTTTCCGTTGACCTATCCGGCGACGAGCTGGTCGGGATCGTCGACGAGCTGTTCCGGCAATTCGATTCGGCCGCCGAATCGTTCGGCGTCGAGCGGATCCGCACCTTCCACAACGTCTACCTCGCCAGCTGCGGGGTGGTCACGCCGCGGCTGGACAGCATTCACCGCAGCGTCGACTTCGCAATGGAGATGCGCCGCATCATCGAGCGGTTCAACGGCCAAACCGGTCACGAGCTGCGGCTGCGCGTGGGCATCAGCACCGGCAACGTCATCAGCGGGCTGGTCGGCCGCTCCGGGCTCGTCTACGACATGTGGGGCGCCGCGGTGAGTCTTGCTTACCAAATGCAAAGCGGCGCAGACCAATCGGGTATATATGTGACCTCGCAGGTGTACGAGGCGTTGCGTGACGTGCGGCAGTTCGCGCCGGTCGGCACCATCTCGGTCGGCGGAACCGACCAGGCGATCTACCGGTTGTCGGAGCGGTCATGAACTTGTTCGAATCCTCGTGGTTTTACTGGGCCATCGGCGTCGCGTTGGGATTCCCGGTCTGTTTGATCCTGCTCACCGAGCTGCACCGCACGCTGGTCCGCCGGAATAGCCATCTGGCCAGGCAGGTGAGCCTGCTGCGCAACTACCTGCTGCCGCTGGGTGCGCTGTTGCTGCTGCTCGTCAAGGCTTCGCAGATTCCTGCCGGGCAGGGCTCGGTGCGGATCCTCACCACCGTCTTCGGCCTGCTGGTGCTGTTGTTGGTGCTGTCGGCCCTGAACGCCACCGTGTTCGAGCGCGCGCCCGAAGAGAGCTGGCGCAAACGGCTGCCCGCCATCTTCATCGACGTCGCCCGGTTCGGGGTCATCGGCGTCGGGGTGGCGGTGATGCTGTCGTATATCTGGGGCGTCCGGATCGGCGGCCTGTTCACCGCGCTGGGCATCACCTCGGTGGTGATCGGCCTGATGCTGCAGAACTCCGTCGGCCAGATCGTATCGGGCTTGTTCATGCTGTTCGAGCAGCCGTTCCGGATCAATGACTGGCTGGACACGGGAACGGCGCGGGGGCGCGTCGTCGAAGTGAACTGGCGCTCCGTGCACATCGACACCGGCAGCGGAATCCGCATCATGCCCAACTCGATGCTGGCCAGCACCTCGTTCACGAATCTCAGTCGCCCGTTGGGCGCCTACGACTGCGCGATCACTACCAAATTCGCGACCGGCGATCCGCCGGACAAGGTGTGCGCGATGCTGACGCGAGTCGCGGGCGCGCTACCGGCCCGCAAACCCGAAATCCCGCCCACCACGGTCGCCCTGGGCGGCGCCCAGTACCGCACGACGATCAGGCTGATGTCGCCGGCCGACGCCGAAGCCACCGAAGCGACCTTCCTGCGCTGGGTCTGGTACGCCGCCCGGCGGGCGGGCCTGCGGCTCGACGGTGCCGACGACAACTACTCCACCAAGCAACGCGTGGAGAAAGCGTTGCGCACGGTCGTGGCCCCGGCGTTGCGGCTGAGTCACACCGATCAGCAATCGCTGGTGCCCTACGCGAAGGTCGTCCGCTACGGTGCCGACGAAATCGTCGAGTCCGCCGGTCAAGTGTCGCGGGGGATGACCTTCTTGATTGCCGGCCGGGTGCGCTTGACCGCGACGACCGACGACGGGTCGGTGATACCGGTCAGCATCCTCGACGAAGGGACCTTCCTCGGACTGACCGCGCTGACCCGTCAACCCAACCTTGCCGGCGCGTACGCGCTGGACGAGGTGACGGCGCTGCAGATCGATCGCGAGCATCTCGAGCACCTGGTGATGCGTAAACCGTTGCTGCTCCAAGACTTAGGCCGATTGATCGACGAGCGGCAGACCATGGTGCGACAGGCAACCCGCCGCGAACGGGTCGGGCCGGACGGCATCGGGGTGCCGGGGCCGGCGAAACCGCTTCGCTGACCCGCCGCGCCCGACGTTCTTGGTCGCCGGCACGTTACGCGCGGGGCGGATGCCGTAAATCCCGGGCCGCCTCACCTGGCCAGCTAAGGACCGATACCCTGGTTCAATGAGTCTGCAAGCACCATTCCTCAGCGGTGGGGCTCAACCGCGGGAGTCTGACTTGCGCCGGGAGGTCCACAACGCGGCTCGCCGCGCCCGGGTCGCCTCCCGCGTCCTGGCATTGTTGCCGACCGTCGCCAAGGACCAGGCGCTACGGTCCGCGGCCGACGAGATAGCCGCCCACACCGACTTGATCCTCTCGGCCAACGCCGAAGATCTCCGCGCGGCCGAAGCCGCCGGCACACCGACCGCGATGCTCGACCGGTTGGCGCTGGACCCCAAGCGCGTCGAGGGAATCGCCGGCGGATTGCGCCAGGTCGCGGGTCTGCCCGACCCGGTCGGGGAGGTGCTGCGCGGCTACACCCTGCCCAACGGTCTGCATTTGCGGCAGCAGCGCGTGCCGCTCGGCGTCGTGGGCATGATCTACGAGGGCCGGCCCAACGTCACCGTCGACGCCTTCGGTCTGGCGCTCAAGTCGGGCAACGCGGTGTTGTTGCGGGGCAGTTCGTCGGCGGCACGGTCGAACCAGGCGCTGGTGCAGGTGCTGCGCGCTTCGCTGGTCAGCGAGGACCTGCCCGCCGATGCGGTGCAACTGCTTTCGTCCGCCGATCGCGCCACGGTGACGCACCTGATCCAGGCCCGGGGCCTGGTCGACGTGGTCATTCCGCGCGGGGGAGCGAGCCTGATCGACGCGGTGGTCCGCGACGCGCAGGTGCCCACCATCGAGACCGGCGTCGGCAACTGCCACGTGTACGTGCACGAGGGAGCCGACCTGGACGTCGCGGAAAGGATCCTGCTGAACTCCAAGACCCGCCGGCCCAGTGTCTGCAACGCGGCCGAGACGTTGTTGGTCGATGCCGCGATCGCCAAGAAGGCGCTACCCCGGTTGCTGACCGCCCTGCAGAATGCCGGCGTGACCGTGCACGGGGGGGTCTCGGCGGACGCCGGGGAGGACGATTTGCGGCGCGAGTACCTGTCGATGGACATCGCGGTCGCGGTGGTCGACGGCGTCGACGCCGCGATCGCTCACATCAACGAGTACGGCACCGGGCACACCGAGTCGATCGTGACCAGCAATATGGCTGCGGCGCAACGGTTCAGCGACGGCGTCGACGCCGCCGCGGTGATGATCAACGCGTCGACGGCGTTCACCGACGGAGAGCAGTTCGGTTTCGGCGCCGAAATCGGCATTTCCACCCAGAAATTGCATGCGCGCGGTCCGATGGGGCTGCCGGAGTTGACCTCGACCAAGTGGATTGCCTGGGGGGACGGGCAAGTCCGCCCCGCCTGACAACCACGACGAAAAGTGCCTTAGGAGAACTGAGATAGTGAGCGTGCCCGCCCGGCCCAAGCCGCTGTTCGCCGACATCGACGACGTCTCGCGACGGTTGGCCGAGACCGGCTACCTACCCGACACCGCCACCGCCACCGCGGTGTTCTTGGCCGACCGGCTGGGCAAGCCGTTGCTGGTGGAGGGCCCCGCCGGCGTCGGCAAGACCGAGCTGGCCCGCGCCGTCGCCCAGGCGACCGGCTCGGGACTGGTGCGCCTGCAGTGCTACGAGGGGGTGGACGAGGCGCGCGCCCTCTACGAGTGGAACCACGCCAAACAGATCCTGCGTATCCAGGCCGGGTCCGGCGACTGGGATCAGACCAAGGACGACGTGTTCAGCGAGGAGTTCCTGCTGCAGCGTCCGTTGCTGACGGCGATCCGGCGCACCGAGCCGACGGTGCTGCTGATCGACGAGACCGACAAGGCGGACATCGAGATCGAGGGCCTGCTGCTGGAGGTGCTGTCCGACTTCGCCGTGACCGTCCCCGAACTGGGCACGCTGACCGCGGAGCGGGCCCCGTTCGTCTTGCTGACGTCCAACGCCACCCGCGAGCTGTCCGAGGCGCTCAAGCGTCGCTGCCTGTTCCTGCACATCGATTTCCCGAGCCCCGAGCTGGAGCGGCGCATCCTGCTGTCCCGGGTGCCCGAGTTGCCCCAGCATCTCGCCGAGGAACTGGTGCGCATCATCGGAGTGCTGCGCGGCATGCAACTCAAGAAGGTGCCGTCCATCGCCGAGACCATCGACTGGGGCCGCACGCTGCTCGCGCTGGGCCTCGACACCATCGACGACGCCGTCGTCGCCGCCACGCTCGGCGTGGTCCTCAAGCACCAATCCGACCAGCAGCGCGCAAGCGGCGAGCTCAGGCTGAACTAGTGTCCCGCCGCGTCCGCCCCACCCGCCCGCTCGCCCCGCACGGGCTGCCGGGGCACCTGGTGGGCTTCGTGGAAGCGCTTCGCGGAGTGGGCATTTCGGTGGGGCCATCGGAAACCGTGGACGCCGGCCGGGTGGTGGCCACCCTCGGTTTGAGCGATCGTGAGGTGTTGCGCGAGGGCATCGCCTGTGCGGTGCTGCGGCGTCCCGATCACCGCGAGACCTACGACGCCATGTTCGACCTGTGGTTCCCCGCGGCGTTGGGCGCGCGGGCGGTGGTGCTGGACGAGGAGGCCGACGGAACGCCGGACGATTCGCTGCCGGCGGACGACGTCGAGGCGATGCGCCAGATGCTGCTGGATCTGCTCGCCGAGAACCCCGAGCTCGCCGACATGAACGAGCGGCTGGTCGCGATGATCGCGCGCATCGTCGAGGCGTATGGCAAATACAGTTCCAGCCGCGGCCCGTCGTTCTCGTCGTACCAGGCGCTCAAGGCGATGGCGCTGGACGAACTGGAGGGCAAGCTGCTGGCGGGCCTGCTCGCCCCGTACGGCGACGAACCCACGCCCACCCAGGAGCAGATCGCCAAAGCCATGGCGGCGCAGCGGATCACGCAGCTGCGCAAGATGGTCGACGCCGAGACCAAGCGGCGTACCGCCGAGCAGCTCGGCCGCGACCACGTCCAGATGTACGGCATCCCACAGCTTTCCGAGAACGTCGAGTTCCTGCGCGCCTCCGGCGAACAGTTGCGTCAGATGCAGCGGGTGGTGGCCCCGCTGGCCCGGACCCTGGCCACGCGGCTGGCGGCCCGGCGGCGCCGGTCGCGCGCGGGGGTGATCGACCTGCGCAAGACGCTGCGCAAGTCGATGTCCACCGGCGGCGTGCCGATCGACGTGGTGCTGGCCAAACCGCGCCCCGCGCGGCCCGAACTGGTGGTGCTGTGCGACGTGTCCGGTTCGGTCGCCGGGTTCAGCCACTTCACCCTGTTGCTGGTTCACGCTCTGCGCCAACAGTTTTCGCGGGTCCGGGTGTTCGCGTTCATCGACACCACCGACGAGGTGACCCACATGTTCGGGCCCGAGGCCGACCTGGCGGTGGCGATCCAGCGGATCACCCGGGAGGCCGGCGTGTACAGCCGCGATGGGCATTCCGACTACGGCAACGCGTTCGCGTCGTTCGTGCAGGCCTTCCCCAACGTGCTGTCGCCGCGCGCCTCGTTGCTGGTGCTCGGAGACGGGCGCACCAACTACCGCAATCCCGAAACCGAGCTGTTGTCCCACATGGTGACCGCCAGCCGGCACGCGCACTGGCTCAACCCCGAGCCGAGGCACCTGTGGGGCAGCGGCGACTCGGCGGTGCCGCGCTACCAAGAGATCATCACGATGCACGAATGCCGGTCGGCCAAGCAGCTGGCCGCGGTGATCGACCAGCTGCTGCCCGTCTGAGGGCGGGCTCGCCTCGTCCTTTCGCACCCGCCACAGGCGTCTCTGGCCGCGTCGGCGCTCTTTGTTCCCATGACAGCGACAACCTCGTGTGTCGCTCGAAGGCGGGCGCAACGCGTGCCGCCCGACGCAGAGGCGGGCGTGGCCCGTGTGACCCGAGCCCGGAAAATCCGGCCGAGTCGCTGCCTCAAGTAAGCTGGCAAATCGTGCAAAAGCAGCTTCGCAGGCTGGGTGTGATGGGTGGGACGTTCGATCCCATCCATTACGGGCACCTGGTTGCCGCCAGTGAGGTCGCCGACCTGTTCGACCTCGACGAAGTGGTGTTCGTGCCCAGCGGTCAGCCCTGGCAGAAGGCTCGGCACGTTTCCGCTGCGGAGGACCGGTACCTGATGACGGTGATCGCCACGGCGTCCAACCCCCGCTTCTCGGTGAGCCGGGTCGACATCGACCGCGCCGGGCCCACCTACACCAAGGACACGCTGCGGGATCTGCACGCCCTGAACCCCGATTCGCAGCTGTACTTCATCACCGGCGCGGACGCGCTGGAAGCCATCCTGTCGTGGCAGGGCTGGGAAGAGCTGTTCGGGCTCGCGCGCTTCATCGGCGTCAGCCGGCCCGGATACGAGCTGCGGCGCGAACACATCACCGGCGTGCTGGGCGAGCTGACCGAGGATGCGCTGACGCTCGTTGAGATCCCTGCGCTGGCGATCTCGTCGACCGATTGCCGTCTGCGCGCCGAACAGCATCGGCCGCTGTGGTACCTGATGCCCGACGGTGTCGTGCAGTACGTCTCCAAGCGCCGGCTGTATCGCGCCGGCGAAAAATCGAAGGACACCGTGAGCCGATCAACCCTGCCCGCCGGGAACAACACATGACCGCCACCCAGGAAGCCATCGACATGGCGACCGTGGCCGCCCGCGCGGCGGCCTCGAAGCTGGCGGACGATGTCGTCGTGATCGACGTGTCGGGGCACCTGGTCATCACCGACTGCTTCGTCATCGCCTCGGCGTCCAACGAGCGGCAGGTCAACGCCATCGTCGACGAGGTCGAGGAGAAGATGCGACGGGCGGGCTACAAGCCGGCGCGCCGGGAGGGCACCAGGGAGGGCCGCTGGACGCTGCTGGACTACCGCGACATCGTCGTGCACATCCAGCACCAGGACGACCGCAACTTCTATGCCCTGGACCGGTTGTGGGCCGACTGCCCCGTGGTGCCGGTGGACCTGACCGAGGTCCACGAAGACTCAGCGGGCGCGCAATGACGATTCGGCGCCTGATCATGTTGCGGCACGGGCAAACCGAGTTCAATGCCGGGAGCCGGATGCAGGGACAGCTGGATTCCCAACTCAGCGAACTAGGCCGGGCGCAAGCGATCGCTGCCGCCGAGGTGCTCGGCAAGATGCAGCCGTTGCTGATCGTGTCGTCGGATCTGCATCGCGCCTACGACACGGCGACCAGGCTGGGGGAG
Organism: Mycobacterium sp. SMC-2; assembly: GCF_025263485.1. Classification (NCBI taxonomy): domain Bacteria; kingdom Bacillati; phylum Actinomycetota; class Actinomycetes; order Mycobacteriales; family Mycobacteriaceae; genus Mycobacterium; species Mycobacterium sp. SMC-2. Next base: position 4,377,372 of record NZ_CP079863.1, on the reverse strand, counting down.
CGGACCGGTCTGCCGGTCCGGGTGGACCCGCGGCTGCGCGAAACCCATCTCGGCGACTGGCAGGGACTCACTCATACCGAAGTCGACACGCAGGCGCCCGGTGCCAGGCTGGCCTGGCGCGAAGACGCCACCTGGGCACCGCATGGCGGCGAGAGCCGGGTAGACGTCGCCGCTCGCGGCGTGCCGTTGATTTCCGAACTGGTGTGCGGCGAACCGGAATGGGGTGACCCCCAGCACGCCGACCGGCCGGTGGTGCTGGTGGCTCACGGCGGCCTGATCGCCGCGCTGTCGGCCGCGCTGCTGAGGCTTCCGGTTGCCAACTGGCCGATGTTGGGTGGCATGGGTAATGCCAGCTGGGTGCAACTTTCGGGTCATTCCCACGACGGCGGTTTGGCTCTCGACGGCATCCGCTGGCGCCTCGACGTGTGGAACGCTTCGGCACAGGTGTCCAACGATGTCCTCTGATGCACGGCCCACCCTGCTGATCTTCGCCGACTCACTGGCCTACTACGGGCCCACCGGCGGCCTGCCCGCCGATGATCCACGCATCTGGCCCAACATCGTTGCCGCGCAACTGGGTTGGGACGTCGAACTCATCGGTCGCATCGGCTGGACCTGCCGCGACATCTGGTGGGCGGCGACCCAGGACCCGCGCGCCTGGGCGGCACTGCCCAGGGCGGGTGCTGTCATCTTCGCCACCGGCGGCATGGATTCACTGCCGTCGGTGCTGCCGACAGCGCTGCGCGAACTGATCCGCTACGTGCGCCCGCCGTGGTTGCGGCGCTGGGTCCGTGACGGCTACGGCTGGCTGCAGCCCAGGCTCTCACCGGTGGCCAGGTCCGCGCTGCCCCCGCACCTGAGCGCCGAATACCTCGAACAAACACGCGGCGCCATCGATTTCAACCGACCCGGGATTCCGATCGTGGCGTCACTGCCTTCGGTGCACATCGCCGAAACTTACGGCAACGCCCACCATGGCCGCCCCGGAACCGTCGCGGCGATCACCGAGTGGGCGCAAAGCCACGATGTACCGCTCGTCGATTTGAAAGCCGCTGTCGCCGAACACATCATGGCCGGTCGGGGAAACCCCGACGGCATTCATTGGAATTTCGAAGCGCACCAGGCGGTCGCCGAGCTGATGCTCAAGGCTCTGGCCGAGGCCTTTGAGAAATCCCCCGTGGCGACCGACAAGCCACTCGGGTAGCGCCGTGTCTGTCGTGGTGGTGACCGACGCGTCCGCGCGCTTGCCGGCCGACCTGCTGGACAAGTGGGCGATACGCGTTGTGCCGCTCCACATTCTGCTCGACGGTGTCGATCTGCGCGACGGGGTGGACCAGATCCCCGACGACATCTACAAGCGCCAGGCGACCACCGCGGCGGCCACACCGGCCGAGCTGGCCGATGCCTATCAGCAGGCGTTGGCCGACAGCGGCGGGGACGGCGTGGTGGCGGTGCACCTTTCGTCCGCGCTGTCGGGCACCTGCGGTGCCGCGGAACGGACGGCCACCGACCTGGACCCCCACGTGCGGGTGGTCGACTCGAAGTCGGCAGCGATGGGCACGGGGTTTGTGGCGTTGGCGGCCGCACGGGTTGCGGCGGCCGGCGCCGACCTCGACGCCGTCACGGACGCGGCGAATGCGGCCGTGCCACATGGTCACGCGTTCATGGTGGTGCACCGGCTGGACAACTTGCGCCGCAGTGGACGAATCGGCGGGGCCAAGGCGTGGCTGGGCACGGCGCTGGCGCTCAAGCCGCTGCTGCGCATCGACGAAGGCAAACTCGTTCTGGCTCAACGGGTGCGCACCGTCACCCATGCGACGGAGGCGATGATCGAGCGGGTCTGTGAGGTCGCCGGCGACAAGGCCGCCGCCCTGGCGGTGCATCACGTCGCCAACCCGGACGGTGCCAAAGAGGTGGCGGCGGCGCTCGCGCGGCGGTTACCGGCGTGCGAGCCGGCGATCATCACCCCGTTGGGCCCGGTGCTGGCGCTGCACGTCGGCGCCGGGGCCGTCGCCGTCGTCGCGCAGCTGCCGTCGGATTAAGTCCGCCCGGCGACGATGCAGACGGCGTAGCCGTGTGAGGTGGGGGTACCGCCCGCTTGCGGGGGCGAGCCGGGCCATTAAGCCGATGCTGGAGCGGCCCGCCGGGCGTTGTCGCCGCGCGGATGCACCACCTGCGGCCACCAGAACCAGCGGCCCAGCAGCGTCGCGATGGACGGCATCAGCAGCGTGCGCACGATCAGGGTGTCGAGCAACAGACCGATGCACACCGTCGAGCCGAACTGCCCCAGCACGCGCAGGTCGCTGCCGAGCATCGAGGCCATGGTGAAGGCGAACACCAGCCCCGCCGCCGTCACCACTCCACCGGTGCCGGCCATCGACCGGATGATCCCCGTCTTCAGCCCGGCATGGATCTCTTCTTTGAACCGCGAGACCAGCAGCAGGTTGTAGTCGGATCCGACGGCCAGCAGGATGATCACCGACAGCGCCATCACGATCCAGTGGATCTTGATGCCGAACAGGTCCTGCCAAATGAGCACGGACAACCCGAATGACGCCGCGATGGAGCTGGCCGCGGTGCCGACGATCACCAGAGCCGCGACGACGCTGCGGGTCAGAAGCAGCATGATCATGAAGATCAGCGTCAGGGCCGAAACGACCGCGATCATCAGGTCGTACTTCTCGCCGTCGGCCATGTCCCGGAACGTCGCCGCGGTGCCGCCGAGGTAGACCCGGGCGTCCGACAGCGACGATTGCTTCAGCCCCTCCTGCGCAGCGCTGCGTTCGGCGTCGACCCGCGAAATGCCTTCCGGCGTCATCGGGTCGCCCTGGTGGGTGATGAAGAACCGCGCCGACTTGCCGTCCGGCGACAAGAACATCCGCAGGCCGGTCTGGAAGTCCGGGTTGTCGAAGGCCTCCGGCGGCAGGTAGAAGAAGTCGTCATTCTTCGATGCGTCGAAGCTCTGTCCCATCACGATCGCGGTGTTGCTCATCGCCTCCATCTGGTCGATCATCGCCTTGAACGTCTGGTACAGCGTCAGCGTGATGCCCCTGGTGGTCTTCAGCGTCGCGATCAGCGTGGGAAACAGCGCGGTCAGGTCGTGGGTGGCTTTGGCGGTGTGCTCGATATCGGCTGTCAGATAGTGGAATTGCTCGGCGAGCTGGTCGAACCCGTCGAAAGTGTCGAAGAGCGACCGCAACCCGATACACACGGGAATGTCGTAGCAGTGCCTCTCCCAATAGAAGATGCTGCGTATCGGCCGGAAGGTGTCGTCGAAATCCGCGATGTGGTCGCGCAGGGTATCGGTGATCTGCGACGTCACCGCCGTCGTTCGTGCGCTGTCGTCCGCGGCGTTGGCCAGGTCAAGCGACACCTCGTACTGGCGCTGCGTGGTTTCGATCTGGGTCTGCAGGTCGTCGGCCATCCTCAGGATGTCGGCGATGCGCTCCTTGAGGAAGCCCATGTTCTGCATCGTGGTCTGACTTTGGATGCTGTTCTGAAACGGTATGGAGCTGTGCTGAATCGGAATGCCCAGCGGCCTGGTGATGTCCTGCACCATGGCGATGCCCAGCGTGCGCATCTCGTTCTTGGCCACCCGGTCCAGAACCAGCATGTCGGCCGGGTTTCGCATGTCATGGTCGGACTCGACCATCAACATGTCGGGATTCATCCGGGCCTGCGAGAAATGGCGGTCGGCGGCCGCCTGCCCGAGATTGGACGGGGCCGAGGTCGGCAGGTAGTAGCGGTCGTTATAGCTCGTCTTGTAGCTCGGCAGGGCGACCATGCCGATCAGCACGATGGCGGCGCTCACGGCCAACACCGGTGCGGGCCAGCGCACCACTGCCGTGCCCACCCGCCGCCACAGCCGCCCGCGCTTGGCCGCCCGTTTGGACTCGAAGAAGTGAAATCGACTGCCCACGAAGACAACCGCGGGGCCCAGCGTGAGCCCGGCCAGCACCACGACCAGCATGCCGATCGCCACGGGTGCGCCCATGGTGTTGAACCACGGCAACCGCGTGAAACTCAGGCAGTAGGTCGCCCCGGCGATGGTCAGCCCTGACCCCAGCACAACGGGGGCCACCCCTTTGAAAGTCGTGTAGTACGCGGTTTCTCGATCCTCGCCCGCGCGCAACGCTTCTTGATAACGTCCGACGAGGAAGATGCCGTAGTCGGTGCCGGCCGCGATCGCCAGCATCGTGAGGATGTTGGCGGCGAAGGTGGTGAGCCCGAATGCGTTGTGGTACGCGAGAACCGCGACGACGCCACGCGAACAGAGCAAGGCGACGAAGGTCATGAACAGCTGGACCAGCGTGGTCACGATGGACCGGTAGACCAGCAGCAACATGATCGCGATGGCACCCAAGGTGAACAGCGTGATCTTGGCCAGGCTGGCGTTACCGATGATGTGCATATCGTCGGACAGCGCGGCGGGACCGGTGACGTAGGCCTTCACGCCCGGGGGTGCCTTGTTCTCGTCGATCACCTTGCGCACGGCGTCCACGGACTCATTGGCTTGCGTGGTGCCTTGGTTGCCGGCCAGGTTGATCATGACGTAGGCGCCCTTGGCGTCGGCGCTCTGCGCGCCCGCGGCCGTCAGCCGGTCGCCCCAGAAGTCCTGGATGTGCTGGATGTGCTTGGGATCCTTGCGGAGGTCCCGAATCAGTTTGTCGTAGTACTGGTGCGCCTCGGGGCCGAGGGGCTGCTGGCCCTCCAGGACGATCATCACCGTGCTGTTGGAGTCGAACTCGTGGAAGTTGTGGCCCAGGCGCATCATCGCCTTCATCGACGGAGCGTCCAGCGGTGTCATCGGCGCCGAATGCTGCTCGCCGACCACTTCCAGGGTGGGGACGATGACGTTGACCAGGACCGTGACGAGCACCCAGCCCACGATGATCGGCACCGCGAAGATGCGGATCGCATGGGGCAGGTACGGCCGGTGGCCGCGCTCGGTCTTTGCTTGAGCCGGTGTCGTGATCGGACTGGTGTCGGCGGTGTCCACGTCACCCGGCCTGTTCGCGTCGCTCATGCCGACTTCACCAAGCAGAAGGTCTGCGCGTTGTGGCCGTCGGAGTTGCGTTGCTCGCGGACGACACCGTCGACGGTGATCTTGCAGCTGATCTGACCGCTGTCGCTTTGCGCCATGATGTTGGCGCTCACCGACGGCAGGGTGGTCGAGATGGTGGTCGACCACGGCAGCGGTGCGCCGTTGACCTGATGGGTGTTGGCGTTCTCGTCCCAGTAGTTGATGTTGGCGGTGGCCCCGGGCGGCCCCGTGATGTCGTAGACGACGACCTTCGGATTGAACTGAACGATTTCGATCCCCTTGCCGGCGTTCGCGTTGAGATCCTGTGAGCCGAAAATCTTGTGGAGCCGCGACACGATCAAGGCCGAAAAGGCCAGGACCACCACCAAAACCAGCGGTATCCACGCCCGTCGGAGCACACGGCTGACGGCGCCGGAACGTGGACTTGAGTCTGGACTAGCCACCACCTGACCGCCTTCCGCTTACCGCCACCCCGGCGCTGAAGCCAAGCTACCTACCTCGCCGACGACCTCGATGTCTTTCGACCATTTGCTCAGCTAAGCACTCTAAACCTTAGTGCACGTGAGCGTTCCTCCGGGGGCCTCCGGCGTGGTGAACGGCATATGCCGTGGGGGGCTTAGCGCGCCACCCGGCCGGTCACCGGTGGTAGGTCGGCGAGCGTCACGATCCCGGGCTCGGCGGCGACGACGGCCGGGACAGCGTTGGTAACCGGCATCGCCGTGTAGATCATTCCCAATCCCATGAACCCGGGCTCGGTCCAATCCTTCGGCGGCAGGCAATGCAGGACGGTCCGCATGTTGGGCAGCCCGAACACCTGGATGACGTGGCCGTGCTCCAACGGCTTGGGCGGCATCACGTGACTGCCCATGGTCCAGTTGAAGCCGACGCTGACCACGTTGCGGTCGCCTTCCCAGCCGCGGTGGTAGCCGTAGACGCCGCCCACCGTTCCCGCGGGGATCTTCATGAAGCCCAGGTCGGAATCACCGGTGGCCGCGGTGAACGTCACGTCGAACGTCATCCGGTCCAGCTTCGCCCCGATCGCGTCGGCCATCATGGCGGCCGATTCGGCGAAGACCTCGCTTTCACGCCGGACGCTTTCCGCCAGGCCTGGAGTGTCCGGATCCTGCGAGAAGCCCATCGCCTTTTGGGTTTCCGCCGATTCGTAAGTCGAGCAGTCCACCGACTCGGTGATGCGTATCTCGTCGACGCGTTCGCAGGCGCCGCTGAGGACCATGCCGACCATGTTGGTCATGCCCGGGTGCGCCCCGCTGCCGAAGATCGTCGAACCGCCTCGTTTGCAGGCGTCCGCGATGCGCTCGCGGTCCTCGGGTGTCTGCTTGCCCCCGGTGATCCAAGCCGCGCTGGAGCACACGTTGACACCCGATTCCAGCAACCGCACCAGCTCATCGATGTTGGGCCACAACGGGTTATAGCAACACGCGTCGGCGCCCAGGGCGAGCAGCGCATCGATGTCATTCGTCGCCCGCACGCCGGTCGGTTCCGGCCAGCCGGCCAGTTCGGCGGCATCGACCCCGACCTTGTCCGCCCCGTGCGCGTACACCCCGACCAGCTCCATGTCCGGCCTGCCGATGATGGCGTGCAGCGAACGTCGCCCGATGTTGCCGGTGGTCCACTGGATCACCCGCAGCGGACGGTCTGTCGGGGATTTGCTCATCGCGTGCTCCTTTGGCGGTGCGTTCAAGTCATTATGCGAAGCGGGTCTGGTGCCGTTGAACCCGAGTCGGGAATCGGCGGCGCGAACCGGAGGCGCGCCGGGCCAAAGCCGCTCTTCCGCTGGGACTAACTGCTTCGCGCAATTGGCGCTCAGTACGCCCCAGTGACGAACCTCCGCCCTGCAGGAGCAGTGATTGTCAGCAAAGTGAGTTCCAGGGGTGCGCTCTGTTCGCACCTTCGCACTATTTGAACATCGCCCTCTGTTCGCCTAATGGATCGCCTGTGCGCTCACGGAAGATACTAGCCACAGTTCTGTTTGCAAGTTTCGAGGTTGCTGTGGGCATCTCGAAGGCATTGCTGGGTGGTCCAGTAGTCGTGCTCGGGGTAGTAGCAAAGTTGCACCCTTCGCCGCCAATCACTCCTGCAATAATCCAGACACGCTCCCGAGGCCTTCGACTCAGGACCCCCGGGTGCGACCGACTCGCCGCAACCGCCTGTGAAGTCATGCATTCCAAAGACGGCTCCGGCGGCGAATACAAGGGCCAAGAGCGATACCAGCGCAACGGCCGCGGCGACTTTGAACAGATTCATGCCGAGCCCCTTTCGCGCGACCGTGCTATTGCTATTCGCCGATTCCGATGTGACCACGCTTAGTAGAATCGCTGCGCCCACCCAGGGAGGCGTAGAGCCATTTGTCACACAGCCATAAAGCACTTCTGCCTGCAATGTCGTTTAGACGACGTTTCGTCATCGGCTTCTTTGATGCCGACTGGACTCGCTACGCGATCAGACTTGGCGGGCGTTGCGCCCGTTTCACGCGCTGATATCGAAGCCCGCAACGACCTTGGTGGGGCGCAGCCGCACCACGACCTCGCCGGGCACTGCATTGCGGCGGCCGAATTCTTCGGCGCGGTTGGCGCCCATGTACCGCCCGCCGGTCCGGGTGGCGATGTCCAACACGTCGGCCGGGTCATCGCCGACGGCGGCAACGCCCTGCACCTGAACGAACGAATACGGCGGATGGGGATCATCGACGCAGATCACCGCTCGCGGATCACGAGCCAGGGCACGGCCTTTCGACGTGTGACGGCCGGTCGTGAAAGCCAGCTGGTCGCCATCGACCACGAACCACACCGGCGCGACCAGCGGCCGGCCGTCGGCGGCGACGTACCCCAGCATCCCGGTGCGGGTGCCGGCTGAGAGGAACTCCACGACCCTCTCGGATAGCCCCGGCGGCTGGGCCATCGGCTACAGCCGGGCCAAATCGTAGTCGCCGATGTGGTCGATCAAATTGTGCAGGTGGTCACCGGACGTGCCCAGGGTGTGCTCGATAGCGGTGAGCCGGGCCGCATAGTGTGCCACCGGATATTCCGCGGTCACGCCGATACCGCCGTGCATCTGGACCGATTCCTGCGCGATGTGCCGGCCCGAGCGGCCGATCTGCAGCTTGGCCCGCGAGGCGATCACCGGGTCGAGGTTGCCGTCGGCGATCGACATCGACGCGTACAGGCTCATGCTGCGGGCCAGCTCCAGCGAGACGTACATGTCGGCCGCCCGCTGGGTGAGTGCCTGAAATTTGTTGAGCGTGACGCCGAACTGCTTGCGGGTCTTGAGATATTCGGTGGTCAGGCGCAGCGCTTCCTCCATCGCCCCGAGCGCTTCGGAGCACAGCCCCGCCTGGATGCGGATGACGGCGTCGCGGATGGCCTGCGACGCGTCGACCGCCTCGCCCAAGGGTTCGGCCGGTGTGGCGTCCAAGTCGACCTGCGCACCGCGTTGTCCGTCGAAGGTCCGGTACGGGTGACGGGTGATGGCGCCCGCGTCGACCAGGAACAGGCCGGTGCCCCCGTCCGGCAGGGCGGCGCTGACCACCAGGGTGTCGGCGCAGTCACCGGCAAGCACCGGGTTCTTGCGACCGCTCAAGGTCCACGAATCGCCTTGCCGCGCAGCGGTTGTGCCCACGTCGACGGATGGTGTGCGGCGGCCCGGTTCGAGGTGGGCGAACGCCAGCAACCGCCGCCCGCCCGCGACGTCGTCGAGCAGCTGCTTCTGCTCCTGGCTGCCCAGCTCGGCGATTAGCGCGCCGGGGCCGAGCGCGGCGTGCAGGACCGGTTCCGGGGCGAGCCGGCGCCCGATCTCGGTGAGCACCACCGCGATCTCGATCTGCCCCGACTCGTCGGGGTCGAAACCGAGACCGAGTATCCCGGTGTCGGCAAGCTGACTCCACACCTCACGGCTCCAGCCGAGGTCGGAACCGATGATCTTGTTGCGGCTTTCCGGGTCGTAGGTGCGCGACAGCAAGTCGCGGGTGGTGTCGCGGAGCAGTACCTGCTCGTCGCTCAACTGAAAGTCCATGGCTGCCTCACAATCCCAGAATGGTGGACGCGATGATGTTGCGCTGCACTTCGCTGCTGCCGCCGTAGATCGACGTCTTGCGGTAGTTGAGGTAGTGCGGCGCGCTGTGTTGCGCCCAGGCCGGGGACGCGATGCCATCCCCGTCGGCGGGCAGCGCATCCGGCCCGGCCACCTCGACGAGCAGTTCGGTGGCCACCTGTTGCAGCTGGCTGCCGCGCAGCTTGAGCACCGACGACGCGGGGTTGGGCTGCCCGTTCGCGGAGTCCGTGACCACCCGCGACTGCGTGAGTTCCAGTGCCAACAACTCGTTTTCGGCCTCGGCCAGCCGCGCCGCGAACAGGGGATCGTCGAGCACCCCGGCGGCCGCCGCGTGCTTCTTCACCTCGGCGAGGCGCACTTTGGTCCGGCCTACCCCGGCGATGCCGGTGCGTTCGTTGCCCAGCAGGAACTTCGCGTACGTCCAGCCCTTGTTCTCTTCTCCGACAAGCTGATTGGCGGGCACCCGGACGTCTTCGAAGAACACCTCGTTGATTTCGTGGCCGCCGTCGATCGTCTTGATGGGCCGCAGCGTGATGCCCGGTGTCTTCATGTCGAACAGCAGAAACGAGATGCCGGCCTGCCGCTTGGGGGCCTGCGGGTCGGTGCGCACCAGACAGAAGATCCAGTCCGCATACTGGCCCAGCGTGGTCCAGGTCTTCTGGCCGTTGACGACGTAGCTGTCGCCGTCCCGGACCGCGGTGGTGCGCAGCGAGGCCAGGTCCGAACCGGCCTCCGGCTCGGAGAACCCTTGACACCACCAGATGTCGAGGCTGGCCGTCGGCGGCAGGAAGCGTTGTTTGAGCTCCTCCGAACCGAACTCGGCGATCACCGGGCCCACCATCTTGGTGTTGAAGTTCAGCGGCTCCGGGACGCACGCCAGCTGCATCTCGTCGGCCCAGATTTGGTGCTGGGTCGGCGTCCAGTCCTTGCCGCCCCACTCGACCGGCCAGTTCGGCACCGCCAGACCGTGCTCGTGCAGGATCTTGTGGCTGGTGACGATGTCGTCGCGGTTCACTTCCGCGGCGCCCCGGCGCACCCGCTCGCGCATCTCTTCCGGGATTTTGGTGGTGTAGATGGCGCGGAGTTCGTCGCGGAACGCGGCCTCCTCCGGTGTGAGCGCCAGTTGCACGGCGACCTCCTGTCGTCTGGGGGTGAAAGTGGCCACCAGCGACGGGTGGATGCCCGGTCCTGGCGATGCGTTCGTGGTTCCATATTGACCCATCGCGCACAGCGGTTGTGCACAGCCTCGGTTTAGTCCACAGTCGCCGGTCGCGGCACCGGGAAGCGGGGCCGATCGGGCGGTTCACGCACCTACCGTGGGCGCATGCGAACAGAACTTCCCGCCGAGCGCCTGCAGCGGCGACTCGGTGCCGAACCGGACGCGGAGTACGACGGCGCGGGGTCGATGCCATCAGGGGAGGCGGCAGACGAGGACCCGAATTCGCTGCTGCCGCGATGGTTGCCCGACGCGTCCGCGGATCGGGGCTGGATGGCGAAGCTACGTGCCGACCCCGGGCGTGCCGGTGCCGTCGGCCTGGCGATCGTGGCCGCGCTGGCCGTGCTGGTCACGGTGTTCACCCTGCTACGCGACCGCCCGGCGCCGGTGATGTCGGCCAAGCTGCCGCCAGTGGAGAAGGCGTCCACGACGAGCCCCAAGTCGTCGGCGAGCCCCGACCGGCCCGTGGTGGTGAGCGTGGTGGGCCTGGTGCACAGCCCCGGTCTGGTCACCCTGGCGCCCGGCGCGCGCATCGCCGACGCGTTGCAGGCCGCGGGAGGTGCGGTGAGCGGGGCGGACACCGTCGGGCTGAACATGGCGCGCCCGCTCGGCGATGGTGAGCAGATCGTCGTCGGGCTTGCTCCCGCCCCCGGGCAGCCGACGGCTCTGGGAAGTTCGGTGGCGTCCGGTTCGACGCCGACGTCGAAGCCGCCGCCGCGCCCAGGAACGGGGTCCGTCAAGCCCAAGGCGGGCGGGGTGCTCGACCTCAATACCGCGACCGCGGAGGAGTTGGACGCCCTGCCCGGCGTCGGACCCATCACGGCCGCTGCGATCGTCGCCTGGCGGCAGGCCAACGGCAAATTCACCAGCGTCGACCAGCTCGCCGATGTCGACGGCATCGGCCCGGCGCGCCTGGAGAAGCTGCGCGCCCTGGTCCGGGTCTGACGCCGGTGCACCATCCCGGCCTCGAATCGGGCGGCGCGACGCGCCTCGATGCGCGGCTGGTGCCGGCCGCGCTTACCTGCTGGGTGGTGACCGCCGCCGGCATCTGGTGGGCGATCGGCCGGGCGGTGGCGGCGTGCTGTGTGCTGTTGGTCGCCGCCTCGGGGCTGGCGTGGCGCGCCGCCTGCCGGCGGGACGAGACCGGGCGACTGCGGGGCGTCGCCGCCGGCTTGGTCGCGGTCGGTGTCACCGGCGCGGGGTTCGGGTTCGCGGTCGCGCTGCGCGCCGAAGCGGTTGACCGCCACCCGATCACCGCAGCGTTCGGCGCTGCCGGCCCGGTGACCGTCACCCCGACCGAGAGCCCGGTGCCGTTGGGTCGCGGCCGGCTCATGTTTCGCGCCACGCTGCAGCGCCTGCGCGACGCGCAGACGTCGGGCCGGGTGGTCGTTTTCGCGCGCGCCGCGGACTTCGAATCGCCAGCCGACGTCCTGATGGTGGGCCGCCCGGTGCGGTTCACCGCGCGGATCAGCCGTCCGACCCGCCGCGACCTGACCGTCGCGGTGCTCAACGCGTCGGGCCGCCCGGTCGCGGGCACCGCGGGCGCCGTGCAGCGGGCGGCCCACGCGCTGCGCGGTCGATTCGCCGCCGCCGTTCGGGACACGTTGCCCGCCGAGCAGGCGGCGATGCTGCCCGCCCTGGTCCTCGGTGACACCTCGGCGGTCACTGCCGAGACCGAGCGCGACTTTCGCGCGGCGGGAATGACGCACCTAATGGCGGTGTCGGGCGCCAACGTGACCATCGTCTGCGCCGCCGTCCTGTTCTCGGCGCGCCTGCTCGGCCCGCGGGCGGCCGTCGTCCTCGCCGCGCTGACGCTCGTAGCGTTCGTCGTCGTCGTGCAACCGACGGCGAGCGTGTTGCGGGCGGCCGTGATGGGCGTCATCGCACTGGCGGGGATGCTGTCTTCGCGTCGGCGCCAAGCCATTCCGGCGCTCTGCGGCACGGTGCTGGGATTGCTGGCGGTGGCGCCGCAGCTGGCCGTCGACGTGGGCTTCGCGCTGTCGGTGGTCGCGACGGCCGCCCTGGTCGTCATCGCGCCGGCGTGGTCGCGGCGCCTGGTCGGGAGAGGCTGCCCGAAACCGCTGGCCGACGCGCTCGCGGTCGCCGTGGCCGCGCACGTGGTGACCGCCCCGCTGGTGGCCGGTATCTCCGGGCGAGTCAGCCTGGTGGCGGTGGCCGCCAACCTCGCTGCGGCACCGGTGATAGCGCCGATCACCGTTCTGGGCAGCGCCGCAGCGGTGCTGAGCGTGGCGTGGCCGCCCGGCGCGCAGATCTTGATCCGGTTCACCGGCCCCGAACTGTGGTGGGTGGTGCGGGTGGCGCAGTGGTCGGCCGGGGCCCCCGCGGCGACGGTGCCGGTTCCGTCCGGCGTGCCAGGGGTGCTGCTGGTCGCCGCGGTGACCGTGGTGATCGTCGTCATGGCCGCGCGGCGGCGCGGCCGGCGCTGGATTGGGGCCGCGGTCGGCTTGGGTGCGCTTTGCGCGCTGGCTTGGTGGTTGTCCACGCTGCTGGATCCCCGGGCGGCGTGGTCGGTGCGTCGTGACACCATCGTGGGGTGAGCGAGGATTCGCCGTTGCACCTGGTCCTGGGAGACGAGGAGCTGCTGGTCGAGCGGGCGGTGGCAGACGTGCTGCGGTCGGCGCGTCGGCGGGCCGGCTCCCAAAACGAGGCCGACGTTCCGGTCAGCCGCATGCGGGCGGGCGATGTCAGCACCTACGAGCTCGCCGAACTGCTGAGCCCGTCGCTATTCGGTGACGAGCGCATCGTCGTGCTCGAGGCCGCCGGCGAAGCGGGCAAGGAGGCCGCCGCGGTCATCGCCTCGGCCGCGGCCGACGTTCCCCTGGGCACCACGCTGGTGGTGGTGCACTCCGGTGGTGGTCGGGCCAAGGCGCTGGCCACCGAGCTGCAGTCACTCGGGGCCAACGTGCATCCGTGCGCGCGGATCACCAAGGCCAGCGAGCGAATCGACTTCGTCCGCAAGGAGTTTCGCGCGCTGCGCGTCAAGGTCGATGAGGACACCGTGACCGCGATGCTGGACGCGGTCGGCTCCGACGTGCGGGAGCTGGCGGCCGCCTGTTCGCAGTTGGTCGCCGACACCGGCGGGCTCGTCGACGCCGCGGCGGTCCGCCGCTACCACAGCGGCAAAGCCGAGGTGAAGGGGTTCGACATCGCGGACAAGGCGGTGGTCGGCGACGTCGCGGGGGCCGCCGAGGCGCTGCGGTGGGCGATGATGCGCGGCGAGCCGTTGGTGGTGTTGGCCGACGCGCTGGCCGAAGCCGTCCACACGATCGGCCGGGTCGGGCCGTTGTCAGGCGATCCCTACCGGCTGGCGTCGCAGTTGGGCATGCCGCCCTGGCGGGTCCAGAAGGCCCAGAAGCAGGCGCGGTATTGGTCGCGCGACAGTGTGGCGGCCGCGATGAAGGTGGTGGCGACGCTCAACGCCAACGTCAAAGGGGCCGTGGCCGACGCGGACTACGCGCTGGAATCGGCGGTCAGGAAGGTGGCCGAGCTGGCCGCCCACCGGAATCGGTGAGCGGGCGGGCGGGGCTCAGAGCTTGTTGAGGGCTCGCGCCAGGGCCGACTTCTTGTTGGCGGCCTGATTCTTGTGGATCACGCCCTTGCTGGCCGCTTTGTCCAGCTTGCGGTTGGTCGATGCAAGCAACTCCGTGGCCTTCTCTTTGTCGCCGGCGTGGGCCGCCTCGCGGAACGCCCGGACGGCGGTGCGAAGCGAAGACTTCACCGACTTGTTGCGCAGGCGAGCGCGCTCATTGGTGCGATTGCGCTTCTGCTGCGACTTGATGTTGGCCACGCTTCTAGTTCCTTCTTCGATTCGACGTTTGTTTTTCGGCGCCGGATACCACCACAGCGACTGCCCAGGTTATCAGTCGGTTACGTTTTCTCCCAAAACGGGAACCCGTGGCCTGCCATAACGCCAATTTGAGGCAGCATCTGACAAGTGAGCCTTCCGAGCCAGCTTGAGGGAACCGGGTGGGGGTTACGCGCTGCGCGCGCCGAGCGCATTTTCGGGGGATACAACGCGTCGTCGGACATCTATTCCATGGCCTTTGACGAGATGTTCGACGCCCAGGGCGTCGTGCGGGGGCCCTACAAGGGCATCTACGCCGAGCTTGCGCCGTCGGACGCCTCGGAACTCAAGGCCCGCGCCGAGGCGCTGGGCCGCGCGTTCATCGACCAGGGCATCACGTTCTCGCTCTCGGGTCAGGAGCGGCCCTTTCCGCTCGACCTGGTTCCCCGGGTGATCTCGGCCGCCGAGTGGAGCCGGTTGGAGCGCGGCATCATCCAGCGCGTCAAGGCCCTTGAGATGTATCTCGACGACATCTACGGCGACCAGGAGATCCTGAACGACGACATCATCCCGCGCCGCCTGGTCACTTCCTGCGAGCATTTCCACCGCCAGGCGGTGGGCATCGTCCCGCCCAACGGCGTGCGCATCCACGTCGCCGGCATCGACCTGATCCGCGACGAGAAGGGCAACTTTCGCGTTCTCGAGGACAACCTGCGCTCGCCGTCGGGGGTGTCTTATGTCATGGAGAACCGGCGGACCATGGCGCGGGTCTTTCCGAATCTGTTCGCCACCCACCGGGTGCGTGCGGTCGACGACTACGCGTCGCACCTGCTGCGCGCCCTGCGCAATTCCGCGGCCACCAACGAAGCCGATCCGACGGTGGTGGTGCTGACGCCCGGGGTATACAACTCGGCGTACTTCGAGCACTCACTGCTGGCCCGTCAGATGGGCGTCGAACTGGTCGAGGGGCGCGACCTGTTCTGCCGGGACAACCAGGTGTACATGCGCACCACCGAAGGGGAGGTGCAGGTCGACGTCATCTACCGTCGCATCGACGACGCCTTCCTGGACCCGCTGCAATTCCGCGCCGACTCCGTGCTGGGCGTGCCCGGCCTGGTCAACGCCGCGCGCGCCGGGAACGTCGTCATCTCCAGCGCCATCGGCAACGGTGTGGGTGACGACAAGCTCGTCTACACGTATGTGCCGACGATGATCGAGTACTACCTGGGGGAGAAGCCACTGCTGGCTAACGTCGAGACCTACCGGTGTTGGCTCGACGACGAACGCGAAGAGGTGCTGGACCGGATCGACGAGTTGGTCCTCAAGCCGGTCGAGGGGTCCGGGGGTTACGGCATCGTGTTCGGGCCGGAAGCGTGCGAGAAAGATCTGGCCGCCGTCGCCAAGAAGATTCGTGACGATCCGCGCAGCTGGATTGCCCAGCCGATGATGGAACTGTCCACCGTGCCGACGCGGGTCGGCGACACGCTCGCGCCCCGATACGTCGACCTGCGGCCGTTCGCGGTCAACGACGGCGACGACGTGTGGGTGCTGCCCGGCGGGCTTACCCGGGTCGCCCTGGTCGAGGGCTCGCGAGTGGTCAACTCCAGTCAGGGCGGTGGCTCGAAGGACACGTGGGTGCTGGCGCCCCGCGCGTCACGTGGCGACCGGGAACTCGGCGCGGCGGAAGTCGTGCGCTCGTTGCCGGAGTCGATGCCCGACCCGATGCTGGACGGCGCGCCGCGACTGCCGCAAACGCAGGCGCAACCCACGGAATCGCCCCAGGAACAGCAACAGCAACGGACGATGCGCTGATGCTCGCCCGTAACGCAGAGGCGTTATTTTGGATCGGTCGCTATGTCGAGCGCGCGGACGACACCGCGCGCATTCTCGACGTGACGCTGCACCAACTGCTCGAGGATTCCAGTGTCGACCCGGACCAGGCGTCCCGGGTGCTGCTGCGGGTGCTCGGAATCGATCCCCCGAGCCACGACCTCGACGTCTGGTCGTTGACCGACCTGGTGGCCTTCAGCACCAACGCTTCTGGCGGTTGTTCGATCGTCGACGCCATCACGGCGGCGCGGGAGAACGCCAACTCTGCGCGGGAAGTGACGTCCAGCGAGATCTGGGAGTGCCTCAACGGCACCTACCATGCCCTGGCCGAACGCGAGCGTGCCGCCAAACGCCTTGGGCCCCACGAATTCCTGGCCTACATCGAGGGACGGGCCGCGATGTTCGCCGGCCTGGCGGACTCGACGCTGTCCCGCGACGACGGGTACCGCTTCATGGTGCTGGGCCGGGCGATCGAGCGGGTCGACATGACTGTGCGGCTGTTGCTTTCGCGGGTGGGGGACAGCGCGTCGTCCCCGGCATGGGTGACGCTGCTGCGCTCGGCGGGCGCGCACGACACCTACCTGCGCACCTACCGCGGCGTGCTGGATGCCGGCCGGGTGGTCGAGTTCATGCTGCTCGACCGGCTGTTTCCCCGGTCGGTGTTCTATTCGCTGCGGTTGGCCGAACACAACCTCGACGAACTGCTGCACAATCGGCAGAGCCGGATCGGGGCCACCGGGGAGGCGCAGCGGCTGCTCGGGCAGGCGCGCAGCGAACTGGAATTCGTGCAACCCGGCGTGCTGCTGGAGTCCCTGGAGATCCGCTTGGCGGGGCTGCAGCGAACCTGTCGCGATGTCGGAGAAGCGTTGTCGCTGCAGTACTTCCACGTCACCCCGTGGGTGGCATGGTCGGATGCCGGAAACCACGCCCCCGTGGTCAAAAGGCAGGGGGACGCCTGATGTGGCGCCTGCGGGTGGTGCACACCACCGGGTACGCGTACCAGTCGGCGGTGACCGCGTCCTATAACGAGGCCCGGCTGACCCCGCGGTCGGACGCCAGGCAGAACGTCATCCTCAATCGCGTCGAAACGATCCCCGCAACCAGGTCCTATCGCTACATCGACTATTGGGGCACTGCCGTAACGGCATTCGACCTGCACGCGCCGCACACCGATCTCACGGTGACGTCGTCTTCGGTGGTCGAAACCGATCCGCCGGAACCGCGGGCGGCCGGCGTCGGCTGGGGTGACCTGCGGTCGGAGGCCGTGATCGACCGGTTCGACGAGTTGCTTCGCCCCACCGGGCACACCCCGGCGAGCAAAAAGGTGGCGTCCGTGGCGAAAAAGATCGCCAAGTCGCACCAGCCCGCCGACGTCGTCGTCGCCGCGGCCCACTGGGTGCGCGGCGAGGTGGAATATCTCCCCGGGACCACCAGCGTGGCTTCGTCGGGCCTGGATGCGTTGAACCAGGGCAAGGGCGTCTGCCAGGACTTCGTGCATCTGTCGCTGATGTTGTTGCGCGCCATGGGGATTCCCGCGCTCTACGTGTCGGGTTACCTGCATCCCAAGCGGCACGCCGTCGTCGGGGACACGGTCGACGGGCGCAGTCACGCCTGGGTTCAGGCGTGGACGGGCGGGTGGTGGAGCTACGACCCGACGAACGAAACCGAGATCTCCGAGCAATACGTCAGTGTGGGCGCCGGCCGCGACTACACCGACGTCCCTCCCCTGAAGGGCATCTACTCCGGTCAGGGTGCGACCGATCTCGACGTGGTCGTGGAGGTCACCCGGCTGGCTTAGCCGTGGAGCCTGCGCGGGCATAGCGTTCATGCCATGAACGACGCTGCGCCCCGCGGTGGCTCCCCGGTTGACGGCGGTGTGATCTGGCCGGGGCGCTGCTGCCTTTGCGGGCGACGACGTTCGGGAACGAGCTAGGGCGCGTCGATCTCGACGCGATGCAGGTCGTCGCCGAGCTCGATCCGCCCGCCGAACTGCGAAGCGGCCAGCGCGCGCCATTGTTCTTCCTGGCCCGGCACCAGCGCCGGCACGTAGTGCGTCATGACGAGGGTGCCGACCCCCGCGCGGGCGGCGGTTGCCGCCGCTTCTTCGACTGACGAGTGGTAGTCGCAGATGTCCTGCAGCCGCTGTTGCGGGATGTTGCCGACGATGTCCTTTCGGATCACGGTGTGCACCAACGCACCGGCGCCGGCCGCCAGCTCGTCGAGGCCGGGGCAGGGCACGGTGTCCCCGGCGAGCACCACCGAGGCGGTCCCGTAGTCGATGCGGAACCCGATGGTCGGCGCTACCGGCCGGTGATCGGTTGGCGCCACGCGGATCGACACGCCGTCGCGGTCCCACACCGCCCCCTCGGTGCATTCGTGGACCTCGACCGCCGGTGGGGCGTTCAGGTCGGCGTGATGCGCGATCCGGTACTCGATGTCGTGGCGAAACGCGTGCAGCGTCGCCTGGACCGTCTCCGCGGTCCCGGGCGGCCCGATGATCGGCAGCGGCGCGGGGTCCGGTGCGAAGGTGCTGATCCAGCGGGTGATGAGGAGATCGCCGAGGTCTCCGATGTGGTCGCTGTGCAGGTGGGTGATCAGCAGTGCCGACAACCCGGCGGCGCCCACGCCCACCGCCGCCGCGCGCTGCAGCACGCCGCGGCCGCAATCCGCCAAAAACACCTGTCCGCCGGCGCGCACCAGAGTCGACGGCCCGGCCCGGTTCGGGTCGGGGATCGGGCTTCCGGTTCCGAGGAGCGTGATCTCGATCATGGCCCCTATCTTGCAAGCCGCGGCCCTTGGCAGTGGGTCAATCCGACGATCCGGCCGTGGAGCACCGCGTTGGTTTCGAGCGCTGACGTCAGGGTATGGACACGGATCGGCTACCGGTGCTCGTGGTGGCTTTTCCGCCGCGCGAGTTAGCCGTAGCCTGATGTGAAGCGGATCACGACCAGCTGGAGGTCCTTGATGCGGATTGCAGACGTGTTGCGAAACAAGGGCGCGGCGGTGGTGACCATCAACCCCGAGGCGACCGTGAAAGAGCTGCTCGCGGGCCTCGCCGAGCAGAACATCGGCGCAATGGTGGTGGTCGGCGACGAGGGTGTCGTCGGCATTGTCTCCGAGCGCGACGTCGTGCGCCAACTGCACACCCATGGCGCCAGCGTGCTGTCGCGCCCGATCTCCAAGATCATGACCACCACCGTCGCCACCTGCACGAAAGCCGACACGGTGGACTCCCTCAGCGTGCTGATGACCAAGAACCGGGTGCGCCACGTGCCGGTGCTCGACGGCAAGAAGCTGATCGGGATCGTCAGCATCGGCGACGTGGTGAAGACCCGCATGGAAGAACTCGAGGCCGAGCAGCAGCAGCTGCAGTCCTACATCACGCAGGGCTAGCTCGGCGCGGCTGACCGCAGCTTTTCGCCGAGCGTGCACTCAGCGCGAAAATCCTGCCATCTTCTCGCAGTGGTTACACGCTGGGCGCGGGTCAGCTCCAGGAGTAGTCGGCGCGCAACCGCTCGGCCACCAGCTCGAAGATCTCCCGTTCCAGGATCGCGCCCTCGCGGCGGATGCTCTCCTCAGGCACGTCGAGCACGCGATCCAACCGGACCCAGCTCGGCCTGCCCTCGTAATCCCAAGCGCCGGAACCGATCCCGATCCAGTCCCGGTCCTCGGCGTGGTGCTCCTGGCTGGACACCATCAGCCCGAGCAGGACTCGGCGGTCACGACCGACCACCAGCACGGGCCTGTCTTTGCCGCGGGTGGGGTCGTCCTCGTAGACCACCCAGGTCCAGACGATCTCGCCGGGATCGGCTCGGCCGTCGAGGTCGGGGGCATACACCAGCTTGCGGGCCCGCTGGGCGGTGGGGAAGCTCGTGCTCGTCACCGGGCGCCCCGCGGTGACCGCGGGCGGCTGCGGTGCGGCCGCGGCGATGACGTTCGCGGTGATCCTGACGGCCTGCTGCAGCTCCCGCAGCACGGTCTGCGAGTTCTGCACGTGCCGGGCCAGCCGCGGCGCCCGATCGAAGACCAGGTTCTCGGCAAAGCGCTGGAACGTCTTCCACTGGGATTTGCGGGCAGACGCCATATTCGCAGCATAGACGCGGGCGCGCGGGCGCGATTGTGTCCAAGTAGGTCTCGGCCGCCCCGCCTAGATACCCTGGACATACCAACTGAGCCGGCGCTCAAGCCCGCCTCAAGCATGTGCAGACCAGGAGATTCCCATCAGCAGTTTCGCCGACAAGACCTTCACCGCGCCGGCGCAGATTCGGAACTTCTGCATCATCGCCCACATCGATCACGGCAAGTCCACGCTGGCGGACCGGATGCTTCAGCTCACCGGCGTCGTCGACGAGCGGTCCATGCGCGCGCAATACCTGGACCGGATGGACATCGAGCGCGAGCGCGGGATCACCATCAAGGCGCAGAACGTGCGGCTGCCCTGGAAGGTCGGCGATGAAGAGTACGTCCTGCACCTGATCGACACCCCCGGCCACGTCGACTTCACCTACGAGGTGTCGCGGGCGCTGGAGGCCTGTGAGGGCGCGGTGCTGCTGGTCGACGCCGCCCAGGGCATCGAGGCGCAGACGCTGGCCAACCTGTACCTGGCGCTGGACCGCGACCTGCACATCATCCCGGTGCTCAACAAGATCGACCTGCCTGCGGCCGACCCCGAGCGCTACGCCGCCGAACTCGCCCACATCGTCGGCTGCGAACCCGGCGACGTGCTGCGGGTGTCCGGCAAAACCGGGGAGGGCGTCGCCGACCTGCTCGACCACGTCGTGCGCGAGGTGCCCCCTCCGCAAGGCGACGCCGATGCGCCCACCCGCGCAATGATCTTCGACTCCGTCTACGACATCTACCGCGGCGTGGTGACCTACGTCCGGGTCATGGACGGCAAGATCGTCCCGCGCGAGCGCATCCTGATGATGTCCACCGGCGCCACCCACGAGCTGCTCGAGGTGGGCATCGTCTCGCCCGAGCCCAAGCCCAGCGAGGGGTTGGGGGTGGGCGAGGTGGGTTACCTGATCACCGGGGTGAAGGACGTTCGCCAATCCAAGGTCGGCGACACGGTGACGACGGCTCGCCACGGCGCCACCGAGGCGCTGACGGGCTACCGCGAACCCAAGCCGATGGTCTACTCGGGCCTGTATCCCGTCGACGGCTCCGATTACCCGGTGCTGCGCGACGCCCTGGACAGGCTGCAGCTCAACGACGCGGCCCTGACCTACGAGCCGGAAACGTCGGTGGCGCTGGGCTTCGGCTTCCGGTGCGGTTTCTTGGGACTGCTGCACATGGAGATCACCCGCGAACGCCTGGAGCGCGAGTTCGACCTGGATCTGATCTCGACCTCGCCGAACGTCGTCTACCGGGTGATCAAGGAAGACGACACCGAGATCGTGGTGACCAACCCGTCGGACTGGCCCGAGGGCAAGGTCCGCACGGTCTACGAGCCCGTCGTCAAGACCACCATCATCGCGCCCAGCGAGTTCATCGGCACCATCATGGAGCTGTGTCAGTCCCGCCGCGGCGAGCTGGGCGGCATGGACTACCTGTCGCCCGAGCGGGTCGAGTTGCGCTACACCATGCCGCTCGGCGAGATCATCTTCGACTTCTTCGACTCGCTGAAGTCGCGCACCCGCGGCTACGCCAGCCTGGACTATGAGGAGGCCGGCGAGCAGGAGGCCCAGCTGGTCAAGGTCGACATCCTGCTGCAGGGCGAGGCTGTCGACGCGTTCAGCGCGATCGTGCACAAAGACTCGGCGTTCGCCTACGGCAACAAGATGACCACCAAGCTCAAAGAGCTCATTCCGCGCCAGCAGTTCGAGGTGCCGGTGCAGGCGGCCATCGGATCGAAAATCATTGCGCGCGAGAATATTCGGGCGATCCGCAAGGACGTGCTATCCAAGTGCTACGGCGGGGACATCACCCGCAAACGCAAACTGCTGGAAAAGCAGAAGGAAGGCAAGAAGCGGATGAAGACCATCGGGCGGGTGGACGTGCCCCAGGAGGCCTTCGTCGCGGCGCTGTCCACCGACGCCGCGGGAGACAAGGGCAAGAAGTAGCAGTGATACTGGCGCGGGTCCGTGGTGTGGTCGGTATCTGCCTGCTGGCCGTCGCGCTGACCGCCGGGTGCACCGTCGCCGGCACCCCGCGGCCGGCACCGGGTCTGAAGCCCCACCCGGTCATCGGGCAACCCGTCAAGAAGGTGCTCCTCGACGACCGTGAGCTGTCGAAGCTGCTCGGCCAGTCCTTCGGATCCAAAGCCGAACTTCCAGCGCGGTTCGGCGGTCCCGAGGTGCTGCCGCCGGCCTTCGGGGCGGTCTCGCCCGCCAACTGCGTCGGTGTCACCTCGATGATGGTGAAGGACGCCTACCGGTCCGGCGACGTCAAGAATGCGGCGCGGGAGACGTGGTGGAACCAGCGCGGGCCGGCGAAGGTGATCAGTGTCGCCGAGGGCGTGGTTGCGCTGTCCAGCGCCGCCGGGGCCGCCGCGCTGTTCCAACAGTTTGCGCAGCAGTGGCGCGACTGCGACGGCACGACCGTGACCATCGGGCGCCCCAGCATCATCACCGACCGCCCCGCGGTCGTCTTCTCGGACACCATCTCCGAGGTGCGGGTCTCGGATTCGGTTCTGGCCGCGACCCTTTCGATCGACACCCAGTTGCCCGGTTTGCCGTCCAGCGGACCCAGGCCCGAGGCGCGCGCCATCGGTGTGCGGGGGAACTGTCTCGTTGAGGTCGAGGTGGCGTTCTTCAATTCGACGAGCCCGTCGGACGAGGGCTCCGGCGACGCGCACCGCAGCGCCATCGACATCGCGCACGCGATGATGGATAAGGTCAGCGACCTGAGCTGAGTCGGGTCGCGCTGATGGCGGCGACCCGCTTCGCCCGGCCTGGCGGCCGCGCTCGCGATCGCCGCCGCGCTGATGGCGGCGACCCGCTTCGCCCGGCCTGGCGGCCGCGCTCGCGATCGCCGCCGCGCTGATGGCGGCGACCCGCTTCGCCCGGCCTGGCGGCCGCGCTCGCGATCGCCGCCGCGCTGATGGCGGCGACCCGCTTCGCCCGGCCTAGCGGCCGCGCTCGCGATCGCCGCCGCGCTGATGGCGGCGACCCGCTTCGCCCGGCCTAGCGGCCGCGCTCGCGATCGCCGCCGCGTTGATGGCGGCGACCCGCTTCGCCCGGCCTAGCGGCCGCGCTCGCGATCGCCGCTCCTACATCGGCGCGTTGGCGGGCTGGAACATCCCGGAGCCGTCGGCCTCCTCCTCGGCGCGAATCACGTGCACCACCGCGTTGATCAGCGCCAGGTGGGTGAACGCCTGCGGGAAATTGCCCAGGTGCCGGCCGGTCCGTGGCTCGATCTCCTCGGCGTAGAGGTGCAGCGGGCTGGCGTAGGCGAGCAGCCGCTCGCACAGCCGCTTGGCGCGCGCCACCTCGCCGATCTCCACCAGCGCCGACACCAGCCAGAACGAGCAGATCGTGAACGTGCCTTCCTCGCCGGACAGCCCGTCGTCGGTCTCCTCCACGCGGTAGCGCAGCACCAGACCTTCCGAGGTGAGTTCGTTGGCGATGGCCAGCACAGTGTTGCGCACCCGCGGGTCGTCCGGCGGCAGGAACCGGGTCAACACCACCAGCAGCAGCGACGCGTCCAGCGCGTCGCTGCCATAGCGCTGGGTGAACACCCCGCGGGAATCCACGCCGTGTTGCAGGATGTCGTCCTTGATCTCCTCGGCGATGGCCCGCCACTGCTGGGCGTAGCTCTTCTCGCCCTGCCGCTCGGCCAGCTTCGCCCCGCGGTCGAGCGCCACCCAGCACATCACCTTCGACGAGGTGAAGTGCTGCGGTTCGCCGCGGACCTCCCAGATGCCCCGGTCGGGCTCGCGCCAGTGCTTGATGGCCTCTTCCACCTGCTTCTTGAGCACCGGCCAAAGGCTCTCCGGAATCTGCTCGCGGGATTTGCAGTGCAGGTAGAACGAGTCGAGGATCGAGCCCCAGATGTCGTGCTGCACCTGGTCGTAGGCGCCGTTGCCGATCCGCACCGGCCGCGCGTGGTCATAACCGGACAGGTGGTGCAGCTCCTCTTCGACCAGGCTGCGTTCGCCGCCGACGCCGTACATCACCTGCAGCGGGTGGCGTTCGTTGCTGTTGGCGCCGGAGACGTCGGCGATGAACGCGAAGAAGTCGTCCGCCTCGCGGTCCAGTCCGAGCGTGTAGAGCCCCCACAACGCGAACGTGGAGTCGCGCACCCAGGCGTAGCGGTAGTCCCAGTTGCGTTCGCCATGCGGCGTTTCCGGCAGCGACGTGGTGCTGGCCGCCAGCAACGCGCCGGTGGGTGAGTACGTCAGCCCCTTCAGGGTGAGCGCACTGCGCTGCAGGTAGGCGCGCCACGGGTGATCGGGGAAGTTGCCGATGTTGATCCACTGCCGCCAGCATTCGGTGGTCTGCCACATCCTCTCGGCGGCCTCTTCGTAGGTCTGCGGCGCCGGGTGCTTGGTCCAGCTCAGGGCGACGAACACGTCGTCGCCCTCCTTCATTCGGGTGCGCGCCCGCGCCTCGCGTCCCTCCAGCCCGATCCGCAGGTTGCTGGTGAGCCGCAGCGTCGGGTGGGCGTCGGGCTGCTTGGTAGCCCGCGCGATCGCCTCGCCGTACGCGTTGGCCGAGTATTCCCAGTTGGCGCCGACGCGGTGGTAGTCGAAAGCGGGCTCGCAGCTCATCATCAGCTCGACGGTGCCGCTGACGCAGCGCACCGTGCGCAACAGGATGTGTTCGGCGTCCCAGTCCATCGGGGTGCGCCGGTGGGTCCGCGACCGGCGCTCGATGTCGTGCCACGGCCCCATTACCAGGGCGTCGCGCACGATCAGCCACCCGGTGTGGGTTTGCCACGTGGTCTCCATGATCAGGCTGCCGGGCAGGTAGCGGCGGGCCGAGGGCACCGAGACGCCGTAGGGGCCGAGCCGGAAATGGCCGGCGCTGCGGTCCAGGATTGCGCCGAAGACGCTGGCCGAGTCCGGCCGCGGGACGCACAGCCATTCGACGGACCCGGCGGGGGAGATCAGGCACGTCGTCTCCCAGTCCGACAGGAACGCGTAATCGGCGATCGGCGGAAACGGGTTCCGCAGTGCCCCGCTGGAGGCCAGTGGCGCTGGCGCGCTGAAGTCGATGGGCGACGGCAGGGCCGCCGAGGCCGCCTGGAACGCTTCATCCGGCATGGCGTCGGCGGGCTGCTCATCGGGCTGGGCGTGCAGGACCATCCCGACATCATCATCTGTTGAGCGGCCCGGCGTCCATTCTTTCGCCGACGTGGCGTTCAGCCGCGGCGCCTGGCAAATCTCGGGGCGTGCTCCGGCAGCGGGCCGACCGCGACGAGGTAGCCGACGAGCCGCCGCAGGGCCGTGGAACGGCCCGCCAGCCGCACGCCGAGCGGCGCTCGGTGCTCCTGTCCGCCTACCGCGGCGGCGATCACCTTGGCGTGGATCAGTCGTTGTGCGGCCTGCAGCCCCACCGTGGGAAGCCAGCGTCGCGCCTGTACCCGGGCCAGCCGCCAGGTGGGCACCCGCCCCGCGCCCAGCGGGCCGGCCAGGATGCGGGCGGCCGCCACCGCGTCGGCCACCGCGAGGTTGATGCCGATCCCACCCACCGGCGACATCGCGTGCGCGGAGTCGCCGATGAACAGGACGCCGTCGGCATACCAACGGGAAAGCCGATTAAGTTGCACGTCAAGCAGTTTCACGTCATCGAACGTTGTCAGCGTCGCCACGCGGTCACCGAGCCAGGGCACCATGCCGACCAGCGCCCGGTGCAGCGCTTCGATGCCCTGAGACCGCAACTGGGCGTCGGTTCCCTTCGGGATGATGTAGGCGATCTGGTAGTAGTCGCCGCGATCGACCACGATGACCGCGTGCCCGGCCCGCAGCACGCCGCCCAGCCCCCGAGGATCGCCGGGATGGCGGGGCAAGCGGAACCACCACACGTCCATGGGCGCGCCGAAGCTGTGCGGTGTGAGGCCGACCGCCGCACGCACGGTGGAAGACCGGCCGTCGCAGGCCACGGTCAGCTCGGCCCGCATTTCTTTGATCTCGCCCGTGGGGTCGCGGTAGGTGACGCCGACGACGCGGTCGGCGTCCCGGATCACGCCGACCACCTCGGTGCTGCGCAGCAGCCGAAAGCTCGGCTCTGCCTCGGCGGCGGTGGCTACCAGTTCCAGGAAGTCCCATTGCGGCACCAGGGCGATGTGCTTGTGCGCGCCCGGAAGGCGGGTCAGGTCGAGTGCCACCGGGTGGTTCTGTATCTCCATCTGGACGGTGTCGATAAGGCGATGCGGAATCTGCGCGAACTGTGCGCCCAACCCCAGCTCGTCGAGCAGTCGCAGGGTGCTCGCATGCACGGTGTCGCCGCGAAAGTCACGCAGGAAGTCGGCGTGCTTTTCCATCACCGTGACGTCAACGCCGGCGCGGGCCAGCAGCAGGCCCAGCACCATGCCCGCCGGTCCGCCGCCGGCGATCAGGCACGCGGTCGCCTCCGACGCGGGGAACGGGGGAGGCATGCGCCGATCTTGGCACATTGGTTTTCCGCCGCAGGCCCGAATAGGGTGAGCCCGTGACCGCGTTCCTGAATTGGTGGGACGGCAACGAGCTGTGGCTTTCCGGGCTCGCTTTCGTACTCCAGGCCATGGTGGTGATGCCGGTCGTGCTGGTGGTGGCCGCCGTCACGGCGGGGTTGCTCGACGGCCTACTCGGCAAGAGCATCGCCCTGATGCGCCGTGTCCGCCACGCCGGTGGGGCGCCCGGGTAACGCGCATGCCCCGGTCACACGTGACGCTGATTCTGGTCTCGCTCGTGGTGCTCGTGCTCGTCGCGTGGTGGGTAACGCACTGAACACCCGGGGTGCCGCTCAGCCCGGCGCGCGGTGGCGGGCCTGCCGATTCCTGTTAGGCTTCCCGCCATGCATTCGACATTCGGTGTCGTGGGGCGCCATGTCCTCGTGCACTGTTGTCGCTGACTGCCACGCCCGTGCGCGGTCTGGTTTGGGGTTCGTGAGGTCTCCCGTCGTTCAAGGCGCCTTTCCGCAGCATCGGGACCGATATCTGTAAGTCCCCATACCGGAAGGCCCGAATGCTCAACGACATCGCTGGTGCGCCGCGCTGGCGGCCGGGGGTCGCGCTCGCCCTGGTCGCCGCCGTCATCGCGGGGTGTAGTGGCGGGCCCAGCGACGTCGTGGGCGGAAGCGGCCCGAGCAACGCACACACGAGCATCACCCTCGTCGCCTATTCGGTCCCGGAACCCGGCTGGAGCAAGGTGATTCCGGCGTTCAATGCCGCCGAGGAGGGCAAGGGCGTGCAGGTGATCACCTCTTACGGTGCCTCCGGCGACCAATCGCGCGGGGTCGTCGATGGCAAGCCGGCCGACGTCGTGAACTTCTCGGTCGAACCCGACATCACCCGGTTGGTGAAGGCCGGCAAGGTCTCCAAAGACTGGAATACCGACGCCACCAAGGGGATTCCTTTCGGTTCGGTGGTGAGTTTGGTGGTGCGTAAGGGCAATCCGAAGAACATCAGGGACTGGGATGACCTGCTGAGGCCGGGAGTGGAGGTGATCACGCCCAGTCCGCTGAGCTCGGGGTCGGCCAAGTGGAACCTGCTGGCCCCGTACGCGGTCAAGAGCGAGGGCGGCGGCAACCCTCAGGCCGGCGTTGACTTCATCAGCAAGTTGGTGCACGAGCACGTCAAATTGCGTCCGGGATCGGGCAGGGAAGCGACCGACGTTTTCGTCCAGGGCAGCGGGGACGTGTTGATCAGTTACGAGAACGAGGCGATCGCCACCGAGCGCGCAGGCAAACCAGTCGAGCACATCAATCCACCGCAGACGTTCAAGATCGACAACCCGGTGGCGGTGGTTACCACCAGCGCGCACCTGGACGCCGCCGTCGCCTTCAAGAACTTCCAGTACACGGCCGCTGCGCAGAAGGTATGGGCGCAGGCCGGCTTTCGGCCCGTCGATCCGGCCGTCGCCGCCGATTTCCGTGACCAGTTCCCGGCGCCGGCGAAGCTGTGGACGATCGCCGACCTCGGCGGTTGGGCGGCGGTGGACCCGCAGCTGTTCGACAAGACCACCGGCAGCATCACCAAGATCTACACGCGGGCGACCGGATGACGGCCGCGATCACGCCCGACCCCCAGGCAGTCAGGCCCGAACTGGGCCAACCCTCCGGTGACGCCGAGCACCCCCCGGCGACGATGCGGGCCTCCGGGGGCACCACGTCGCTGCGGGTGGGCGTCGCGACGCTGTGGCTTTCGGTGATCGTGCTGCTGCCTTTGGCCGCCATCGCCGGGCAGGCCGCCGGCGGTGGGTGGCACGCCTTCCGGTTGGCGGTCACCTCGAACGCGGCGTTGGAGTCGTTCCGGGTGACGCTGACCATCTCCGCCGGGGTCACATTGGTCAACCTGGTTTTCGGCCTGGTGATCGCCTGGGTGCTGGTGCGGGACAACTTCGTCGGCAAGCGGCTCGTGGATGCGATCATCGATCTGCCCTTCGCGCTGCCCACCATCGTCGCCAGCCTGGTGATGCTGGCCCTCTACGGCAACAACAGCCCGGTACGTCTTCATCTGCAGCACACGGCGTGGGGCGTGGCGGTGGCGTTGGCCTTCGTCACGCTGCCCTTCGTGGTGCGTGCGGTGCAGCCGGTGCTGCTGGAGATCGATCGGGAGACCGAGGAGGCGGCGGCGTCGTTGGGTGCCAGCGGGCCAAAGGTTTTCACCTCGGTCGTGTTGCCGTCGTTGACGCCGGCCTTGTTGTCCGGTGCGGGCCTGGCCTTTTCGCGAGCGATCGGTGAGTTCGGGTCGGTGGTCCTGATCG
Source organism: Mycobacterium sp. SMC-2 (assembly GCF_025263485.1). Taxonomy (NCBI): domain Bacteria; kingdom Bacillati; phylum Actinomycetota; class Actinomycetes; order Mycobacteriales; family Mycobacteriaceae; genus Mycobacterium; species Mycobacterium sp. SMC-2. Next base: position 4,348,562 of record NZ_CP079863.1, on the reverse strand, counting down.
GCGGCGCGGTACCCGGCAAGACGGAGGTCTCATCGCAGTGGATACGGACCCTGATCGAGAACGACGACCGCACCGGTGCCGCCGCGATATCGATTGTGTTGCTGTCGATCTCGTTCGTCGTGCTTTTCATCCTGCGGATCGTGGGTGGGCGCGCGGCCAAGCGAGAGGAGCTGGCCCCGTGACACCATCGCGCAGGGTTCGTTACCTGATCCGGTTCGTCGCACTGGCGTACATTTTCGTGCTGCTCGTCGTCCCGATAGCCCTGATCTTGTGGCGGACATTCCGGCCCGGCGTCGGCCAGTTTTTCGACTGGGTAAGCACGCCCGCGGCGGTGTCGGCGCTGAACCTGACGTTGCTGGTCGTCGCCATCGTGGTGCCACTGAACGTGCTTTTCGGCATCCCTACCGCATTGGTACTGGCCCGCAACCGCTTTCGCGGCAAGGGCTTTCTGCAGGCGGTCATCGATCTGCCCTTCGCGGTGTCGCCCGTCATCGTGGGCGTCGCCCTGATCCTGCTGTGGGGATCGGCCGGTGCGTTCGGCTTCGTTGAAAACGACCTTGGGTTCAAGGTCATTTTCGGGCTGCCCGGCATCGTGCTCGCCAGCGTCTTCGTCACGCTGCCGTTCGTGGTGCGCGAGGTGGAACCCGTTCTGCACGAATTGGGCACCGACCAGGAAGAGGCCGCCGCCACCCTGGGATCGGGCTGGTGGCAGACGTTTTGGCGGATCACCCTGCCATCCATCCGGTGGGGCTTGACCTACGGCATCGTGCTGACCGTCGCCCGCACCCTCGGCGAATACGGTGCGGTACTCATCGTGTCGTCGAACCTGCCGGGCAAGTCCCAAACCCTGACGCTGCTCGTCTCGGATCGGTATAACCGCGGGGCCGAGTACGGCGCCTATGCGTTGTCGACGCTGTTGATGGGCGTCGCGGTGCTGGTCCTGGTCTTCCAGGTGGTTCTGGACCTTCGCCGGGCGCGAGCGGCCAGATAGGCTTGACATGGAGACTCGTAGATGACCGACAAGGACAGCCGGCCCGTCGACCACGCCATTGTCGTGCGGAACGCCTACAAACGCTATGGCGAATTCGTGGCATTGGACAACGTCGACTTCGTCGTGCCCTCCGGTTCGCTTACGGCACTGCTGGGTCCCAGCGGCTCGGGCAAGTCCACCCTGTTGCGCGCCATTGCCGGGCTCGACCAACCCGACAGCGGGACGATCACGATCAACGGTCTGGACGTGACGCGGATTCCGCCGCAGCGACGGGGCATCGGGTTCGTGTTCCAGCACTATGCCGCCTTCAAGCACATGACCGTTCGTGACAACGTGGCGTACGGGCTGAAGATCCGCAAGCGGCCCAAAGCAGAGGTCAAGGCCAAGGTCGACAATCTGTTGGAAGTTGTGGGGCTGAGCGGGTTTCAGAACCGCTACCCCAATCAGCTGTCCGGTGGTCAGCGACAGCGGATGGCGCTCGCGCGGGCGCTGGCGGTCGACCCGCAGGTGTTGCTGCTCGACGAGCCGTTCGGCGCGCTGGACGCCAAGGTGCGTGAGGATCTGCGCGCGTGGCTGCGCCGCCTGCATGATGAGGTGCACGTCACGACAGTCCTGGTTACCCACGACCAGTCGGAGGCACTGGACGTCGCCGACCGGATCGCGGTTCTCAACCAGGGCCGCATCGAGCAGGTCGGATCCCCGACCGAGGTCTATGACGCCCCGGCGACCGCGTTCGTGATGTCCTTCCTGGGAGCGGTTTCCACGCTGAACGGCAATCTGGTTCGCCCGCATGACATCCGCGTCGGCCGCAACCCCGAGATGGCCATCGCGGGTGGGGATGGCACCGCGGAGTCGATCGGGGTGGTGCGCGCCACCGTCGACCGCGTGGTCGTGCTGGGTTTCGAGGTGCGGGTTGAGCTGACCAGCGCCGCCACCGGCGGTGCCTTCACCGCCCAGATCACCCGCGGGGACGCCGAGGCCCTGGCTCTCCGCGAGGGCGACACCGTCTACGTGCGCGCCACCCGTGTCCCGTCCCTTCCCAGCGATCATGTCGCCCTTCGCGGCGGGGAAGCCGGCAGTGCCGGCCAAGGTCGCATTCACGCTGAGGCCGGCTCGGCGGGGACGTCCCCGGGATGATCAAACGTGTCGCGCGCATCGCCTGTTTGTCGTCGCCGCGCCACGCGCTGCGGCCCCGGTAGCGCATCAGAGCGCCCAAATTCTCAGGAGTTCTTACGGCTCCGGCAATGTTGGCTAGCTGCGGACTTGTGGCACCCTCACGTCCATGCTGGTAGACACTGTCAACGACACCATCGACCACTATCGGACCAGCCGCCCGCGCGTGGGGCAAACGTTGAAGAGTCCGGCCAAAGAGCCCGGATTGCTCTTCATGGCGGTCGGCCTGGTGGCATACGGGATCTGTCTTGTCAGCTTCGCCCAACGCCAAGTCGAGGCGGGTGTCACCGCCGCCCTGATTTCGTTGGTGGCGATGGTGGCGGGCGGGGCCTGGTTGTGGAAAGAAGCACGGCGAGTCCGAAAACTCGAAAACGACTACAACGCCAAGAAGGCCATCGAGTCGGTCGAAGCGAGTGCTTCCGCCGCGCAGGTCGTAGACCTGAACCAACGGGAGCTCGCGAACCACTAGCCCTTCGCTCGTCGACATCGAGGTTCATCGACGCCGGACCGCGACTGGTGGCCGCCCTTCGTCGCGCGGCTCAGGAACAGGGCGATTACGAGGCGTGCAGCCCGCACTCGGTCTTCGACAGCCCCTGCCAGCGCCCGCTGCGCGGGTCGGCGCCAGCGAGCGGCTTGGCCGTGCAGGGGGCGCAGCCGATCGACGGATATCCGTCGTAGAGAAGCGGATTGACCAGCACGCCGTGCTCGTCGATATAGTTCTGCATGTCCTCGTCGGTCCATGTGGCCAACGGGTTGATCTTCACGAGTTTGAAGCCCTCGTCGAAGCCGATCACCGGGGTGTTGGCGCGGGTCGCCGCTTCGCTCCGGCGTAATCCGGTCACCCACGCTGAGTATCCGCTCAGGGCTTTGCGCAGCGGCACGACCTTGCGCAACCGGCAGCACTCGCCCGGATCCCGGCCGAAGAGGTTCTTCCCCAGCAACTGGTCCTGCTCGGCCACCGTCTGTTCGGGCGTGATGTTGAGTACGTGGATGTCGTAGACCGACTCGACCGCGTCCCGGGTTCCGATGGTTTCGGCGAAGTGGTAGCCGGTGTCCAGGAAGACCACCGGCACACCCGGCCGAACCTTGGCGGCCAGATCGATCAGCACGGCCTCCTGCATGCTGGAGGTCAGCACGTAGTTACAGGTCGCCCAGCCCCGGGGGCCGTTGACTCCGCCGAAGGTCTCATCGGTCCAACGCAACACCTCGGTGGCGCTGGCGCCCTCGAGCTCCGCGGCGCCGCGCGCCGCCAGGTCCCGCAGCTCGGCTTCGGTCGGTTTCGTTGCTCGTTCACTCATCGTAAGTCGTCCTCATCTGCCCGAATCACCCACTGCGCGAACCGTTCTCCCGCACTGCGGTGTTTGATGAAGTTACGTACCACCCGCTCGATATAGTCGCCCAGCTCGTCGCTGGTGACCTTGTGCTGGCGCAGCTTTCGGCCGAATCCGCTGTCCAGCCCGAGGCTGCCGCCCAGGTGCACCTGAAAGCCCTCGACGGAGCCCCCATGACCGTCGTCAACCATTTGACCCTTGAAGCCGATGTCGGCCACTTGAATTCGCGCGCACGAGTTCGGACAACCGTTGATGTTGACGGTGATCGGCACGTCGAGCGCGGCGTTGATGTCCTCGAGCCGGCGCTCCAGCTCCGGCACCAAAACCTGCGCCTTGCCCCTGGTCTCGGCGAACGACAACTTGCAGTACTCGATTCCCGTGCACGCCATCAGGTTTCGGCGCCAATGGGACGGTTTGGTCTGCAGTCCGAGCGCCTCCAGCCCGGCGAGCACGTCGTCGAGTTTGTCGTCGGCTATGTCGAGGATGACCAGCTTCTGGTACGGGGTGAACCGGATGCGGTTCGAGCCGGCCCGGCCCATCAGGTCGGCCACCGCGGAGAGGATGGTGCCCGACACCCGTCCGGCGATCGGCGCCGCCCCGACCGCGTTGAGCCCGTTCTTGAGCCGCTGGACCCCGATGTGGTCGATCGGATGCTTGAGCGGCTCGGGGGCCGGGCCGTCGATCAGCGGCCGCTTGAGGTACTCGGTTTCGAGGACCTGGCGGAATTTTTCGATGCCCCAGTCCTTGATCAAGAACTTCAGCCGGGCCTTGGACCGCAGCCGCCGGTAGCCGTAGTCGCGGAATATCGACGTCACGGCCTCCCAGACCTCGGGCACCTCGTCCAGCGGCACCCACGCCCCGACCCGCTGCGCCAGCATCGGATTGGTGGACAGGCCGCCGCCGACCCACAGGTCCAGGCCGGGCCCATGCTCGGGATGGTTGACCCCGATGAAGGCGATGTCGTTGATTTCGTGCGCGACATCCTGCAGGCCCGAGATCGCGGTCTTGTACTTGCGCGGCAGGTCGGCGAAGTCCGGCTTGCCGATATAGCGGCGCACGATTTCGTCGATAGCCCAGGTCGGGTCGAGCACCTCATCGAGCGACTCACCGGCCAGCGGCGAACCCAGGATGACGCGGGGGCAGTCGCCGCACGCCTCGGCGGTCTGCAGACCGACGTCGGCCAGCCGCCGCCAGATCTCGGGGACGTTCTCGACCTCGATCCAGTGCATCTGCACGTTCTGGCGGTCGGAGATGTCGGCGGTGTCGCGGCCGAACTCGGTCGAGATCTGGCCCACCGTGCGCAGCGCGGCGGCCGACAGCGCGCCGCCGTCGCAGCGCACCCGCATCATGAAGTACCTGGCTTCGAGCAGGTCGGCGTTCTCGTCGCCGGTGAAGGTGCCGTCGTAGCCCTGTTCGCGCTGGGTGTAGAGCCCCCACCAGCGGAAGCGCCCGCGCAGGTCACTCTTGTCGATGCTGTCGAACCCGGCCTTGGCGTAGACGTTCTCGATGCGTTCGCGCACGTCAAGGGGCGCGCCGGCACGCTTCATCTCTTCGTTGGGGTTGAGCGGCTGCCGGTCTCCCAGCGCCCACTGGCCCTCGTCGCGGGCCTTGTTTTGAGCCCCGGCGGGACGGGCTGTGGTCATTTGAGAAGGTCTCCTTTGCGACATCGCAGGCATAGAAGCGCAGCTCACCGGTGGTATCGGCGGCGCAGATCCGATGCCAGCTGGACGTACAGGTGGGCGGGTCTACGACATCAAGGGAGACAGCAACAGCTGCAAACACGCTTGAGATCAATGTGCCGCCGCGCCACGAGCGCAATGCGAAGGCTGGGCTGAGCGACGGTCACGTTGAACATTGTGCCATGCCCGTCGGGCAGTGACGCCACCAGGTCAAAGTTCGGCTCACGGTGAGCGGAATTCCCCGATTAAGCTGGCCGCCCGGCAAGGGCGAGATCGACGCCAGGGCCGCGGCCCGCTCACCGTGGGATGATTTGGCATGGCACTTCGCGAGGAAGCGGTCGAGCTTCCCGACCTGCAGCCCGTGCCCGGACGGCCGTTCGGGATCTACATTCACGTCCCGTTCTGCGTAACACGTTGCGGCTACTGTGATTTCAACACCTACACCCCAGCCGAGCTGGGCGGTGTGAACCCCGACGCCTGGCTGGCGGCGCTGCGGACGGAGTTGAAGCTGGCGGCCGAGCGGCTTCCGGGGCCGACCGTGAGCACGGTGTTCGTCGGGGGCGGGACGCCGTCGCTGTTGGGCGGGCCGCGCGTGGCCTCTGTGCTGGACATGGTGCGCGACCATTTCGTGCTGGCACCGGATGCCGAGATCACCACCGAGGCCAACCCGGAGTCGGCGTGGCCCGACTTTTTCGACGCCATCCGCGCGGCCGGCTACACCCGGGTGTCGCTGGGCATGCAGTCGGTGTCACCCCGAGTGCTCGGGGTCCTCGACCGCATCCACACCCCGAACCGATCGGCGGCCGCCGCCCGCGAAGCGTTGGACGCGGGCTTCGAGCACGTCAGCCTGGATCTGATCTATGGAACTCCGGGGGAGACCGACGACGATCTGCTGCGCTCGGTCGACACGGCGATCGACACCGGCGTCGATCACGTGTCCGCCTACGCACTGGTGGTCGAGGAAGGCACCGCGCTGGCCCGACGGGTTCGGCGCGGCGAGTTGGCGGCTCCCGACGACGACGTGCTCGCGCACCGCTATGAACTGGTCGATGCCCGGCTGTCCGAGGCCGGAATGACCTGGTACGAGGTGTCCAACTGGGCGCGGCTAGGCGGTGAATGCCGGCACAACCTCGGCTACTGGGACGGTGGTCAATGGTGGGGTGCGGGGCCCGGGGCGCACGGATACGTCGGTGCCACGCGCTGGTGGAATGTCAAGCACCCCAATGCCTATGCGGAGCGGCTGGCCGATGCCAGGCTGCCGGTGGCCGGATTCGAGCGGTTGGACGCGGAGGCCCTGCACACCGAAGACGTGTTGTTGAAAACCCGCCTGCGCCAAGGGCTTCCGCTAGAGCTGCTGAGCCCCGCCGAACGCGAACGCGCCGAAGGCGCGGTCGCCGACGGGTTACTGGTGCGCGACGCCGACCGGTTCGTTCTCACGCCGCGCGGGCGCCTCCTGGCCGACGCGGTGGTGCGCACCGTCCTGGGGTAGTGCTCAGATCGCCGGAAACCCAGTGCGCAACTAGAACCAGTGCGAGATCAGCCGATTGACCTCGATGTAGAGCGGGATTCCGATGGTGACGTTGTAGGAGAACGTCAGACCGAGCGATGCGGCCAACGGCAGGGTGGGGCTGGCCTCGGGGATCGCCAGCCGCTGGACCGCCGGGACGGCGATGTAGGACGCCGCGCCGCAGAGCACCGCGAAAAGTACGTAGGTTCCCGGCTTGAAATCGGCGTGGGTGAGCGACGAATAGATGTGAGCGACCAGGATGCCAAGCGGCGCAAAGATGTTCGGTGCCAGCAGGCCGAAGGCGATGAACCCGAGGCCGGCCGTTCGCAGGTCCTTCAACTTCCGGGAGGCGGTCATGCCCATCTCGAGCAGGAACAAACAGAGCACACCCTGGAACGCCAAGACAAAGAACTTGTCGTCGTCGGCGACCACCTTCTGCCCCTGCAGCCCGCTGACGAGGCCGATGATGATGCCCCCCATGAGCAGGACGAGTCCCGGGTTGAGGAACACCTCTTGGAACAGCTCTCGCGAGAAGATCGGCACCCTCTTGCCCCTCGCGCGGGTCAGGCTTTCGTCGGCCTCCCAATCCGGGTGGTCGAGCTTCTCCAGGGAGAATTCGAGCTCCTCCTCGAGTCCGCGCTCGTGCTCGGCCTCGAGGCTCGAGCCGTGCGGGGGCTTGGCCGCGGTGCCGGGCCCGACTCCGACCCTGACCGGCGCGCTGTAGCCCGGCTCGTCGACCATGTTCCCCGCCGTGTCCATCCCACGGTGGCGAAGACGCGCCACCAGGTACAGCGCCACCAGGCAGCCCGGAATCTCCATGACGGCCAACATGACCGGCATGTACGCGTTGAACGCCATGCCGACTGCCGTCAGGACCGCAACGCAGGTGGCAAAGGTACCCGCCGAGTCGGACCCGTAGAACCCCGCGACCGTCGCTCGGTCTATTCGTCGAAGAGAGGAAAGCCAATTCAGCAGCAGGTAGGCGATGCAACCGATCACGAAATTGAGCACGAAGCCCAACACCATGAAGCCCACGATCACCCCGACGCTGCCAGCGCTGATCTTGGCGAGCTCCTCACCGCCGTGCCAGCCGATGGCCAGCAGCAGGTACAAGGTCAGGCCCTGATAAATCACGTAGGGAAACTCGAAGCGCACCTTGAGGATAGGAATGAGGAATCCGAAGTAGAAGAACAGCAGGAGCGGCTTGAACAGGTTGTGGGTGAAGTTCTGCCAAAACTCTTGCAGCATCCAGTGCCTCCCTCGATGAGTGTGGTGATCAGGAAAAGCACCGTCCGCAAGCGAAGCCACCACGAACATCCCGACGACCGTGGAAAACGTATCCTCGGCGGTGTCAAACCGCCACTCGTATGCAAAGGACCAAGTACAAGCGTGTCGGGGCGATGCGGGCCGGCCGTCGCCCGGCAGAAGCGCTGGTCAGAGGGCTGTGAGCGGCGAAGGGCGGGGCGCGCGGCTATCGCACCGCAGGCGTGAATCTGGTGGGAAAGTACTGTGTATTTGCTGTGGGTCAGAAAAATAACGCGTGATGGGCGAAATCAACGAGGCCTGACCTCGACGCCCTTCTTGCGGTGCGTCACCGACAGCCATGCCACTGGCGAGTAATGCGTGGTGATCTCCTCGAAACCGTCGACGCGCGTAATCGTGAGCACACCGGTCTGCTGGTTGATCTCGAGCCCGTCGCTATCGCCGCCCTGGACCTCTTCGCCGTTCGCGAGCCGGATTACGAACATGGTGTTCCTCTCGAATAGAGGCCAGCGGGTTCGGTCTGGCAGCGATTTTAGGAGAAGTCACGTTGCCGCGACCGGTGCTTTGACTCCAGCGGAGCCTCGGCGGGCGGCCGCGTTTGCCGGGCCGAAGCGGGGATTAGTTGCGCGCCATTAGATAGGTTAGGCTACATTTACTAACCGTGACCGAGGTCAGCGTTCAGACGAGTTCCGCCGGCTCCACGTCGTCACCCATTCCGCTTCCCGCACACGTCGAGCCGGCCGACCTGGCCGGCGAGCTGGCCGCGTTGCTGCCGGAACGAGTCGGCGAGGAATACCTGCTCTACGAGCGCGGCGGTCAATGGGTGCTGGCCAGCGGTGTCCGCGCGATGGTCGAGCTGGACTGCGACGAAGTACGCGTCATCCGCGACGGCGTGACTCAGCGGCAACGATGGTCGGGTCGACCCGGGACCGTCCTGGGGGAAGCCATTGACAGGCTATTGCTGGAAACCGACCAACTCTTCGGTTGGATCGCCTTTGAGTTCGGCGTCTACCGCTATGGGCTGCAGCAGCGGCTGGCGCCGCGAACGCCGCTGGCCCGCGTGTTCTGGCCACGCACCCGCATCGTGGTGACCCGGGAGGCGGTCCAGCTGTGGGGCACGACCGCGGTTCATCGCGACGCGGTGCTCGGCTTGCTGGGCGGCGGTGTGCCCGAGTTGCGCCAGGCCCGCGGCGTCGACGTCGTCGCCGACCCCTCCGGCTATCGCGATCGGGTGGCGTCGGCTGTCGCCGAGATCGCGGCGGGTCGCTACCACAAGGTGATCCTGTCCCGTTGCCTGGAAGTGCCCTTCCCGCTGGACTTCCCGTCCACCTACCGGCTGGGCCGTCGACACAACACCCCGGTGCGGTCGTTCTTGTTGCGACTGGGCGGGATTCGCGCTGTCGGCTACAGCCCTGAACTCGTCGCAGCCGTCCATGACGACGGCATCGTAGTGACCGAGCCGCTGGCCGGTACCCGCGCGCTGGGCCGGGGTGTGGTGCGCGACCGGCAGGCCCGCGACGATCTAGAGTCGAACTCCAAAGAGATTGTGGAACATGCGATCTCGGTGCGAAGCTCGCTTCAGGAGATGACCGAGATCACCGAACCCGGTAGCGCGGTGGTCACCGACTTCATGACGGTGCGGGAGCGCGGGAGCGTGCAACACCTCGGCTCCACGGTCAGCGGGCGGCTAGGTCCGACGAACGACCGGATGGACGCGCTGGAAGCGCTTTTCCCGGCGGTCACCGCGTCGGGCATTCCGAAAGCGGGCGGCGTGGAAGCGATCCTGCGCCTCGACGAGGGCCCGCGCGGACTGTATTCGGGAGCGGTCGTGATGTTCTCGGCCGATGGCGGCCTGGACGCGGCGCTGACGCTGCGGGCGGCCTACGAACGCGACGGCAAGACATGGTTGCGGGCCGGCGCGGGCATTATCGAAGAGTCCACACCCGAGCGTGAGTTCGAAGAGACATGCGAAAAGCTGTCCACGCTCGCGCCCTATTTGGTTCCGCGCCGCTAACCCAGCTCGACTGGTCGGCGGCCCGCCCGGGCCGCCGCGGCGTCGTGGGCACCCTTCCCGGCGTAGGGACTTTTGGCCCTAGTTGGCCGAGTTTCCGGCGTGTCACTTTATGTAACCGTATGACACAGGTACATTGTGCGTTACGCGACGACACATATAACTGGAGGACCCAGTGTCCAAGGAATTGACTAACCTGCAGCTACTCCACGAGCTAGAACCCGTGGTCGAGACCCTGATCAACCGCCACCTGTCGATGTTCAAGGAATGGAATCCGCACGACTACGTCCCGTGGTCGGACGGCAAGAACTTCTACACGCTGGACGGTCAGGATTGGGAGCCCGGCCAGAGCCGGCTGCCGGACGTCGCGCAGGTGGCCATGGTGCAAAACCTGCTAACAGAGGACAACTTGCCGTCGTATCACCGCGAGATCGCGATGAACTTCAGCATGGACGGCCCGTGGGGTCAGTGGGTGAACAGGTGGACGGCCGAGGAGGCCAGGCACAGCACGGCGCTGCGCGACTACCTGGTGGTCACCCGCGCCGTCGATCCGGTGGCGCTGGAGCGGCTACGGCTCGAGCAAATGACCAGGGGCTTCAGCCCCGGGCAGAATCAGCAGGGTGACATGTTTGCCGAGAGCCTGTTCGACTCGGTCATGTACGTCTCGTTTCAGGAGCTGGCCACCCGGGTCTCCCACCGCAACACCGGTAAGGCCTCCTGCGACCCCATCGCCGAGCAGCTGATGGCCAGGGTGTCGCACGACGAGAACCTGCACATGATCTTCTACCGGGACGTCAGCGCGGCGGGCCTGGACATCGCCCCGAACCAGGCGATGAAGTCCGTGCACCGCATCCTGCGCAACTTCAAGATGCCCGGCTTCACGGTGCCGGAATTCCGGCGCAAGGCGGTGATCATCGCCGTCGGCGGCGTCTACGACCCGCTGATCCATCTCGAAGAGGTGGTGATGCCGGTGCTCAGGAAGTGGCGCATCTTCGAACGCGAAGACTTCACCGGCGAGGCCGCGCGGATGCGCGACGATCTGGCCGTGTTGGTGAAGGAGCTGGAGCAGGCCTCCGACAAGTTCGACGAATCCAAGCAGCGCTATCTCGAGCGCGAGGCCCGCAAAACCGAGAGAATCACCGCCAGCAAGGTGCTTAAAACGGAAGGGACGCTGACCCTGAGCGGCCACTGACCGTGGTTTTCCCAGGTTCCGGTAACCACCGTTTCATCGCGGGCCGTGAAAGGGCTGGGAATCTCGCAAATCGCCTGCATTTCCGCGGCGGCGCGCTTAACATCCCACCCATCTTCAACGGGATGGAGTACTCGTGTCCGGCCTTAAGTCCAAAGTCGTTCTTGCCCTGATACTTGCCCTCAGCACCCCGACCATGGCGGAATGCACGGCGACCATCGGATGCCCGACCTGCACCGTCGTCACCTCCTAGCGCTGTCGACAGGTTTTGGGCCCCACGGCATAGCCATGAGAGGCCGGCCGCAGCCGGTCAGACAGAGGAGCTGGACTCGAGATAGTCGGCGAGTATGCGGCTGACGAGGGACTCGATGTTGGACTCGATCGACGACGCCAGCGTGGCGGTGACCGTCGCCACGGCCTGAGTGCGGAAGCGCACCAGCATGGTGATCAACTCGGCGATCTCGGCATCCGCCGGTAGGGGCTCGCCCGGCTTGATGCGGTCCAGCACGTGTTCGGCCCCGGCGCGCACCAGGATGTCGCTGATCTGGTCGACCTCGGGGACGATCTGCTCGTGTAGGTCGATGAGCTTTTCCAATTTGACGCCGTAGCCACGGATTTCGTTGAACGCTTCGATCAGTTTGGGACGGGTGATGGTGGCTCGCGCCCCGTCGACCCGGATGACTTGCAGCGCCACCAGGCGCTCGAACGCGTCCGGGTCGTCGACGAGCCGCTGTGCGTCGACCAGCGGCATGGTCTCTGGTTTTTCGGTGGTCCAGGTGCCCACGATGGCCGTTTCCAGGCCCAGCACGTCGCCCAGGTTCTTGCCTTCCTCCCAGGCGCTGAGCATTTCGCGCACGTGCGCGATGTTGTATCCGCGGTCGAGCATCGAGGTGATCAGCCGCAGGCGGGTCAGGTGGGTGTCGTTGAACAATGCGATGCGGCCGACGCGTAACGGTGGAGGGAGTAATCCGCGGTCGCGGTAGACCCGGATGTTGCGCGTGGTGGTGCCGGCGAGCCGGGCCAGGTCGTCGATCCGGTACTCGCCGGATGCGGGAGCGCCGTGAGGGTGCCGGACCGCCGCGTCGAAGAGCTGCGACACCGCAGTCTCGATCAATTGCCGGTATTCCCGCGATTGCCGCCGAACGCGCTTGGGCGCGCCCCGCACGTTGTGCAGCGCGCTGGCGATCGTGCCGGGTTCGGGTCTTGTAGAACGATCCGGTGTCATGTGTCAGCCCGACGAGGCGGCGAACACCCTGGCGCTGCGCGCCACCGCTCGGTAATCCTCGTAGCGGAAATCCCTCATCTGGCGAAGATACTGTGTCGCGAAACCCGGGTACATCGACCCGTTGTATCCGTCCTTGGTGAGGTACCAACTGCGGCAGCCTGACATCCACGTCGTCCTGGCGAGGCGGCGCTGCAGGCGATCGTTGTGCCGGCGCTGGACATCTTCGCGCACGTCGAGATAGCGCAGGTCGTTGTCGAGGATGGCGGCGATGCCACGCACCGCGTAGTCCAGTTGACCCTCGATGTAAACCAGCAGCGAGTTGTGGCCCGGCCCGGAGTTGGGTCCGGTCATGACGAACAAATTCGGGTAGCCGTGCACGTTGATGCTCTTGTACGCCTGTGCGCCACCGGCCCATTCGTCGGCCAGCGAGCGACCGCCGAGCCCGGTAACCGCAAAGGGCGGTCCGGTGAGATGGACGTCGTAGCCGGTGGCGAACACGATGCAGTCGAGGTGGTGCTCGATGCCGTCGCTGGTGCGGATTCCCGCCGGACTCAGGGTGGCGATCGGCCAGTCGATGAGCTTGCAGTTCTCCCGCTGCAGGGCGGGGTAGTAATCGCTGGAGATCAGCATCCGCTTGCACCCTGGCCGGAAGTCCGGGGTCAGCTGGCGCCGCAGCCACGGATCCTTCACCTGAGCGCGCAGGTGTGCCCGCCCCAGACGCGCAACCAGCGATGTCAACGGCGTGTCCCACACCAGCGCGGTGGCGCTGGCCTCATGGCCCCAGAACAAGGCCTGGCGCGCAAGTTCCTGGGCGGCAGGAACTTTCGTGAACAGGGCTTGCACGGCCGGCGGTGTGGCCACGTCCAGGCGTGGCAGCACCCAGCACGGCGTGCGTTGGAACACCTTGACGAAACCGGCCCGCTTCACCAACTCGGGGATGATCTGGATCGCGCTGGCTCCCGTGCCGATGACGGCGACCCGCTTGCCCGCGAAGTCGTAGTCGTGGTCCCAGCGGGCGCTGTGAATCTTGTGTCCGCGGTAGCTGTCCAGGCCGCGGATGTCTGGCAGGCTGACGTCCGACAGCGGTCCGGAGGCCAGCACGACGGTGCGCGCAAAAAACCGCCTGCCGCCCGTGGTGGTTGCGATCCAGCTGCCGGCATCCTCGTCGAAGGTGAGGTTGCTGACCTCATGGCCGAATCGGATGTGGCGGCGGATGCCGAATCTCGTTGCCATGTCTTCGAGATGGCGGCAGATCTCCGGGGCGGGGGAGTACGTACGCGACCAGGCGGGGTTCTTGACGAACGTGTAGGAATACAGCAGCGAGGGGACGTCACAGCTGGCGCCGGGATAGGTTGTGTCGCGCCAGGTTCCGCCGATGCGGTCGCTGCGTTCCAGGATCACGATGTCGTCGACCCCGGCGTCGGCCAGTCGAATAGCCGCTCCCAGTCCGGTGAAGCCGGCCCCGACGATGAGTGTGGCGTAGGTGTGTTCGGTCGCCACGGTCAAGCCGCCGGCTTGTAGGTGAGTTCCTTGAACCAGCTGGGCACCGGTCGCAGAAGTGGCTTGGGGTAGCGATCCGAGAGCCAGACCATGGAACTGGCCAGCATCTGATACGGGTGTCGGGCGTTGACCACCATCGCGCCGTGCCGCTTGAGCAGCTGATAGGTGGGCACGCGCCAGGTGTGTTCGCCCCGTTCGCCGAGTTCCTTGAAACGCTTGACCGCGTTGTTCAGCCGCTCGGGCTCCAAGCCCATTTCGGCCATCTCGGCGTAGATGCGTTTGAGCAGCGGCACGTACATGAGCATGCCGATGATGAGACCCGGTGAGGCGAAGCGGCCGACGAGTTCGATGGTAAGCCGGCGCGCCGTCGCGTGCCCGATCATGTCGAGCACCTCGAAATCGACTGCGATGTGCCGAGACTCGTCGTTGTTGATCTTTTCGAACACCTGATGGCAGACGGGATCCTCGACGCTGTCCAGCAGGAACTTCAGCAGCGCGCCGTCGAGGGCCACCTCGAGCATGGGTATGACGGTGCCCAGCACGGACAGCGGCATGTCGTCGGAGAACGCGTCGAGCCACTCGATAGCCAGCCGGATGTTGACGTTCGGCTCTGGGACTTCGCCGTCGTCGAGCATCCCCCATCGCTTCATCAGCGCCATCTCGGCGTTGGCATGACGCTGCTCCTCGGCATGGAAATAGCGGTATATCTCCGCCAGCGTCGGGTCGGGCGCCTTCTTGGCCAGCGCGGCGAAGCCCCGCGCACCCACGTTCTCGATCCAGCACAGGTCGGCCATGAATGCCTTGAGTTTGGGACGAAATTCGGGCCGGATGGTATCGGCACCGGGCGCGTCCCAATCGATGTCGGCGAGCGCCCATTGCCGATCCTTGATCTTGGCGAGCATGGCTTCCATGTCGATGGCCACCGGGAGCTCCTTTGCGTTGGGCGATCAGGGCAGGTTGATTCGGGACACCAGGCCGGCCGCACGCGTATACGCCTGCGGCGCCAGGCGTTTGATGCTCCAGCCGATCTTGGCGTCGAGTTGCGGCATGCAGTACAGGTCGCCGCGGTCGTGTGCGTCCAGGCAAATCCGCGCGACTTTGTCCGCCGAGAATCCGGTCCAGCGCATCAATCTGTTGGCCAGCTCGCTGGACTCCTCGCTGATGCGGCCCGACTCGACGATGTTCGTCTTCACGAAGGTCGGACACAGCACGGTGACTCTCACCCCGGTACCGGCCAATTCGGCGGCCAGGGTCTCCGAAAGTGACAGCACGCCCGCCTTGCTGACGTTGTAGGCGGCCATACCCGGGGCCGCGCCGAACGCCGCTGCGGAGGCCACGTTGATGATGCCGCGAGGCGCGTGCGACCGACCGGCCTCCCGCAGGATCGGGGTGAACACGTGACAGCCGTGGATGGGCCCCCACAGGTTGATCCCCAAGGTCCACACCCAATCCTCAAGCGGTGCATCGCCGATGGCCGCGCCGCCGGCGCCGACGCCGGCATTGTTGATCACCAGGGTGGGCGGCCCGGAAAACCAGGCCTGCGATTGCTCGGCCAGCGCCTCGACGTCCTCGAATCGCGATACGTCGCAACGGATTGCGGTGGCCTTGCCGCCCCGTTCGGTGATTTCGTCGGCCGTCCTTTGGGCGGCGGTCACGTCGATGTCGCTGCACACGACCGCGCCGCCGCGGTGCCCGAGTTCGACGGCGAAGGCCGCACCAATGCCGCTTCCGGCGCCGGTCACCACCGCCGACGCGTCGCGGCTGGCCTTCGACCTGCCCAGGAGTCTGTCCAGCATTCCTCAGTGCACCTCCCGGGTCGTGGCGCGTGCGTCCTGTAACGAGTGCGGCGCGACGTAAGTCACGGTCTTGGCGTCTTCGGGAGTCATGCGTGGCAATGCCTGAAGTACGTGTGGCTGACGCGGGCAGGCGATCAACCCGTTTTGGCCCCAACCTGTTTGGATGCCAGCGGCGAGCCGGCGCGCGTCGTCTTCGAGCGTCTCCGCGCCGCCGATCTCGGACCCCTGAGGCGGTACCCGGACCGTGACCGGCCGCAGCGTGTATGCACTTACCGCTGGCACGCCGCGGGACCGCACTGACCCGCGGGCCGGAACGTCGTCCGCCATGCAATAAAGTCAATAGCAAATGGTGACATTAGTCAATGGCAGCATTGCGGCAGCGTTGTGCTAGCGGGAATCTCCGCACCAAGCCGGGATCGGCTTGTATGTGTTCGGCTGCGTCGCCGTGCCGCGCGATCCAGCGGTCCGCCGCGCCGACCTACCGGCGTCGGACTTCCTGGCCACTCGGGCGTTCGGTGCTGCGTAGCGGTCCGCGATATCGGCGTGTTTGTCGAGGCTCGCGGCGGCCCGGACATGGGCTGCCGCCGCACGTCGAGTTCGTTGTCGGCCATGGACTTAGCCCCTCCCCACATTTTTACAATCCGAACAGCCCCTGCGCGCGTCAGATTGTTTGGTGACGTCCGAAGTATTCGTGGTCTTCGTTGTAGCCGCCGTACCCGCTACCCAGCTCGGAGTAGTGTGCGATGAACTCAATGCCCTTGATCCACTTCACATGCCGGAATCCGTGTTGGAGCTCGTTGCGCAGCCGCAACGGCGCGCCGTGGCCGTAGCTCACCGGTTCGTCGTTCATGTTGTAGGCCAGCATGGTCAGGTGGTGGCTCATCTGCTCGATCGGATGGGCGACGTAGTAGATTCCGCCATCCGCCCCGGCGCCCAGTGAGTAGAACACCACCCATTTGGCCTCGCGCAAAGGTTTGACGATATCCATGATCGTCTGCATCGACACGCCACCCCATTTGGCGACACCCGACCAGCCCTGGATGCAGAAGTGTTGGGTGATTTGCTCGTGGTAGGGCAGCTCATGCAGGTCGGCCAGGGAGAACTCGGTCGGATGCTTGACGAGGCCGTAGACGCGCAGCCGCCAATCGACGAACTCGTTCTTCTCTAACTCTTTGTATTCAACACTTTCCGGATAGGTGCCGTTGTGCCACAAGTACGGAGAGATGTCCTTGTCGGTGAACGCACCCGGCCTGGGGTTGGTGTGCTCGAACAGCCGCTGCAGCGGCCCGACGAGCGCGTAGCCAATCCGTTGTACCACGCGGGGGTGTCGATAGGTTAGCGGCGTGGCGGCCACCCAGCCGACGATGACGACCGTCATGGCCACGCTGAAGATCGCGAATCCCACCCAGCCGTTGTCGTCGCGCGCGGCGAAGATGTGGTTGAGGTTGCGCAATGCGTCGGTGGTGAAGACGAAGGTGACGTGGACGACGATGAACAACAGGAAATACACCAGCACCAGGAAATGCAGTGAGCGGGCGGCCTGGATGCTCAACCTCTTACTGATCACCGTGAAACGCATCGAGAGGGCGGGCGACATGCCAAGACCGGTGATGACGGCGAGCGGTGCGGCGATGAAGACCGTGGTGAAGTACGCCAGCAGCTGCAGTGCGTTGTAGGCCACCCATGTGTTGTCCGTCGGCCAGTTCAGCGACAGGTATTGGATCGCAACCGATGCCGCGTTGGGAAAGACGTCCCAGCTGGTCGGAACGACGTGACGCCATTGGCCGGTGACGAACAACAGCGCGTAGAAGACTGCGCCGTTGAGTAACCACAAGACGTCGATGCCAAGGTGCCACCATCGTGCCAGCCCGATCGAGTGACGAATTCCCGGCAGCCCCAATTGGCCGGGCAGTCCAACCGAGTCGTCCTTGGCGGTCCACAGCGGGTCATCCGGCACGGGCTTTGCCACCCGCAGCCACTCGTCCTTTCCTGGGGTGGAGTTGCGGCTGAAGTAAAGCCGTGGATGGTCGCACAGGATTTGAATTCCGGAGCGGATGATGAAGATCATCAGGAACAGGTTGAAGAAGTGCGTCCAGCCCACCCAGGCGGGGATACCCGGGCTGATCCCAGAAGGCGTCGGGGTGCCCGGATACCTCTGGATGAATGCCTGCACCGCCGGCATGTTGTGCAGGCCTTTACCCGCCGCCACCGCCGCGATCAGCAGAATGAACCCAATGGGGATGAGCCACAATAGGTTTAACCACCTGTCACGACCGATGCGTAGACGGGGTGCAATCGCCCGTTTATCTTCCATCCCACCGGCCCAGGTCTGCGGGTCGACGATGTTCTCGGCCAGCAGCAATTCTGACCGGTAGCCCGCATCCTGAAACTGATCGCCGACGTCGTTGTCGGGTGGGACGTTTCGACCAAGCTGTCCGTCGTCATCGTGATCACCCTGCGAACGCAGAAAGGAGGTGTGTTTGCCGGTCATGGAGGCCCACGCTCCCTCTAGTTTATACAAACCCTCTTGTGTAAACTCTACGCCATGGCATACGTGATAGGAAAGCCATGCATTGACGTGATGGACCGGGCCTGCGTCGAGGAGTGTCCCGTCGACTGCATCTACGAGGGGGGCCGTGCGCTCTACATTCATCCCGACGAGTGCGTGGACTGCGGAGCATGCGAGCCCGTATGCCCTGTCGAGGCGATCTACTACGAGGATGACCTGCCCGAAGAGCTACAGCCCTATCTAGCGGACAACGCGGAGTTCTTTTCCGAAACACTGGCGGGCCGTGACGAGCCCCTTGGGTCACCGGGCGGAGCCGCCAAGATGGGCCCGCTCGGCGTCGACACACCGTTGGTGGCAAGTCTGCCCAAACAGGATCCCCAGCGCGCGTGCGCGTGGCCGCCGTGGCACGGGAGGAGTTGTCCGGTCACCGTCGTGATGTGCTGCGCGTATTGAAGGCGGGACCCGGCCCGATGAGCATTTGGGCGCGATCGCCAAAGTGCCTGAGGTGCAACATGAGATCATCCGCTTTCACCGGGGCACGTTGGTTAACGCCGGCCGGGGCGGGCATGTCGAGCCGGGTGGCAAGCGACCAAGGCGAACCAACGCTGATGTCTCGTGCGATCCCGCGGATGGACCGCGGAAGACCGCGCCGTTACCGGCTGGTCGCGGAGATCCTGGCGGCGACACTTGCCTCGGGTCGTGATCCGAGTGCCAAGGCGCGGGCCGCGGGCCGTGCGTGTGGGCGGCAGTTCAAAAAGCCGGGGCGACAACAGAAAAAGACGAGTGCAAAGAAATCGATCGACCGCTCCGCACTTGTAGTCGGACGAACGACGGCCAATCCTCCTCGGCCGTCATGCGACCCGACGATGCGGGCCGCGGCCGGATCCGCTCGAGACTCTAAGCCGAAGACCGGCTACGGACACGCGAAGGAAGGGCAGCAACGCAATGAGTTTTCGAGACGACGGCAAGGTGTACCTCGAAGTCGGGGTGAACGAAGACGCCAGTAAGGACGAAAACCCGAATGTGCCTTATGGCGCTGAAGAAACGGCCCGCAACGTGGTGGAGTGCATTGAGCACGGAGCCTCTGCCGTCCAATTCCATGCCCGCTGCGACGACGGTGGGCAGGCCTGGACCAACGACGAGGTCTCTCGCACCATCTTGGCTACCGCGGCCCGTGATGTTGACCCGCTGGCCTACCCCGGGTATGCCGGTAGCCTCGAACACATCTGGGCGCTGGCTGAGCACCCACCGGCCGCCACTGGGCTGCTGCTCGCGCCGTTCGACCCGGCTCAACACGTCAAGCGTGTGTTGTGGTTAGAAGACGAGAACAAGTTCAAGACAGTCGATTTGGGCCCCGCCAGTTCGAACGGCTCCCGCCCGCATTACCCGCCCGAACTCGATCGTTTCCCCAAGCTGGGACTGGTGCCCAGTATCGGTGTGTTCAACGCAGTCGACTTACGCTGGGTGATACTGGCCGCCCGCATCGGGATCTTGCGGCAACCATTGAATATCAAGTTGTTCTTTTCCGACCGTTGGGTGTCCCACAACGATCCCGACCCTGACGTCCTCGACTTCCTAGTCTCGCGCATCCCAAAGTGGATCGACCACGAAATCGTCGTGGTGCCGTATGCGATGAGCTCGGCAGAACGGTGTCAAGAGATTTGGGAACATGCACTGAACCGGGGGTTCGGCATTCGCGTGGGCATCGGTGATTGCCCATCGACATTCCGGACTGCCACCAACGCCCAGATGGTGGATCGTGCGGTCAACCTCATTACCAAGCAGGCACTCGTCCCGGCCACACAAGATGACGTGCGCGCCCGCTTCGCTGCGGCCGTGGCGGACGAAAGCGAAACGGTAAGAGTGGTCGTCAACCGGAATCGCTGTATGGGATGGGGCGTCTGCTACGCGCATGCGCCGGAGATATACCAACTCGATTCCGCTGGCTACTGCGTCGTCGTGAAGCCCCATGTCGACGCGAGCCTGCTGGAGAAGGCCATCCAGGGTGCGGCGAGCTGTCCGGAGCGGGCGATCCGAGTCGAGTTGTAACAACACATCACGAGGCCGCCTGCTGCATGGATTCGGGCATCTCGGCATTCTTGATTTCCACGAGTCGGACTTCGATACCCGGGTCTTCGGTTCGATGATGGTCTGAAGAAACAAGCGGCGCGGCCCGAGTCGTACCACCTGATCGGTGGGAGGAAGCGTCGAGCGTTGCGGCGGCGCGGGTTTGGGCGCTCCGCTTTGATCACAGGCGATCGTTCTTTGAGGTCGTGGGCGACCTGGACTTCTGCGCAACTTGTTGATGTGGGATGCGACGGCATGCTTGTGTTTTATACATACGGTATGTATCTTCATACATATTGTATGTATCTAGGTGGGGAGGGCCGAATGAGTGCCACGCTCGAAGCCATAGCGCAGGAACGCGCAATCGCTCTAGAGGTTTGCTCGCAGCTGCCTGACTCGATGTGGGCGAAGGACAGCGGGTGCCCCGGCTGGTCCGTCCGGGATCTGGTGTCGCACATGGCGTGCAGCTATTGGTTGGCCGTCGATCCGTCGACGCTGCCCGATCCCGGCGGGCTGCCCGCAGAACGCGCAGCCGACCTCTACGTCGAGTCACGTCGCTGGATGACCCCCGCGGAAGTGGTGGCCGACTACGAGTCGGTCAGTTCGCGAGGGCTGGGCGTCCTCGCCGCGGTCGAGGGTCAAGACGTCGAGATACCGATAGGCGATGTCGGGACCTACCCGGCCTCCGTCGTGCCCACGACTTTCGTGTTCGAGTCCTTCATCCATCTTCGGTACGACTTGTTCGCGCCGGATGGGCCATTGCGCTCAGATCCGCCGCCCGTCGACGAGGCACGGCTTGCACCCACGCTCGACTGGATCGAGGCGGCGCTGCCGCAGCAGAACACCCACCTACTCAACGATTTACGCGCCGGTGCCGAGGTCCGGCTCGAGGGGCTGTGCGCCAGGACGCTGCGCCTGGGCCCGCGGGCCGATCCGGCCGCGCACATCACGTCCGATTCGCAGGCCTTCGTGCGGTGGGTCACCCAGCGCGGCACCTGGGAACGCCTGGGGGTTCGTGCCGAAGGGGACCCGTCGACGCTGGACGCCATCCGCCGGCTCAGGGTGTTCTGAACGACGCTACCGCCAGGGCAGCTGCCTCCCACGACCTCCATACGGTATGTATGACAATGCCTACGTAGCTGTGAAGGAAAGGGTCGCATTGGCGCAGGATGGTCGCCGCACACAGGCCGAGCGTGCCGCCGACACGCGTGGCGCGTTGATCAGCGCCGCCCGCCCGCTTTTCGCGTCGCTGGGATTCGCGGAGGCGTCCCTGGAGACGATCGTGCGCGACGCGGGGGTGACGCGCGGCGCTTTGTATCACCACTTCGCCGACAAGACAGAGCTATTCGCGGCGGTGTTCGAACAAGTGGAAGGCGAGATGGCCGCCCGGATGGGGGAGGCCGTGGCGGCCGCGGGGCACACCGATCCCGTCGAGATCATGCGGCTGTGCGCGGGCCTGTGGTTGGACGCGTGCGCCGACCCCGAGGTTCAGCGCATCGTCTTGCTGGAGGCGCTGGCTGTGCTGGGATGGGAACGCTGGAGCGACATCGGGCACAGATACAACATCGGATTCGTGACGGCGCTGCTGACCGACGCGATCGAGTCCGGCAGCATCCCGCCCCAGCCCGTCGAGGCGACGGCCCTGACGGTCATGGGTGCGCTGCGCGAGGCAACGCTCTACATCGCCCGGGCAGACGATCAGCGCAAAGCCCGCGCGGATGCCGGCGCGGTGATGGACAGGCTCATCAATGCGTTGCGTGCCAAAGACATCGGCTAACGCGGGCCTGTTCAGGTCGATGCCGAAAGCTGGCTGGCGATCGCCTTCTTGTCGACCTTGCCGATCGGGGTGGTCGGTAGCGCCGCCATCGCGACCAGTACGTCGGGCCGGGCATGGGCGGCGACGCCACGGCGGTCGAGGTAGGCGTTCAGTTCCGCCACCGTAACCGCTGGCCCGGTGAAAACGACCGCCGCGCAGATCCTTTCACCCAGGTATGGATCGGGCAGCGGCACCGCCGCCGCCGAGAAGATCGACGGATGACCGAGCATCTGCTCCTCGAGGTCGGCCGCGGAGACGGTTTCACCGGCACGGCAGATCACGTCCTTGACCCGCCCGGTGACGGTCAAATGGCCGTCGGGCCTTCGCCTGACCAGGTCACCGCTGCGGAAGAAGCCGTCGGGGTCGAAGCAGCGTTCGTTGTCGCGCTCGGCGCGGTAGTAGCCGTTGAGCGTGTACGGCCCGCGCACCAAGAGCTCGCCTTCCTCGCCCGGCGCCACCGGTTCCCCGTCCGCGCCGACCACGCGCAATTCGTCGGCCGCGCACAACGGCCGCCCCTGGGTGTGCTCGATCACCTCGGGCGGATCGTCCAGTCGGGTGTAGTTCAGCAGTCCCTCCGCCATCCCGAACACCTGCTGCAGCCCCGGGGTCAACGCGGCGCGGATCAGGCGGGCGTCCTCGGGCTCGAGCTTCGCCCCGCCAACTTGCAAGAGCCGCAGCGACTTCGGCGTCACCGCCTCCCACTCGCACGCCTGTGCCCACAGTTTGGCCAGGGTCGGCACCAGCGCGGTGACCGTGACGCCGTGGCGCTCGATGGCGGCGAAGGCGGCCTCGGGGCTGGGATCGGTGCCGAACACGGTGGTCGCGCCCACCGTCATGGCGCCGAGCAGCCCGGGGCAGGCCAACGGGAAATTGTGGCCGGCCGAGAGCACCACCAGATAGACGTCGTCCGCGGTGAGGCGGCACAGGCGCGCGCTGGCGGTCGCGTTGAACAGGTAATCGTCGTGGGTGCGGGGGATGAGTTTGGGTGTCCCGGTGGTGCCGCCCGAAACCAGCAGCAGCGCAGGCGATCCCGGGTCGGGCGGGGGTGCCGGGGGAAGCGTGGTTGCCCGGTCGCACAGTTGCGTCCACGAGGTGAATGGGCCGGGGTCGCCGTCGACGATGACGTGCTCGAGCGTCGGGTGATCCTTGACGAGTTCGCGGGCCATGGCGCGGTAGTCGAAACCGCTTGCCGCCTCGGCGATCACCAACCCGGTGGACTGGCTGACGGCGGCGAAATGGGCCAATTCGGTCGCCCGGTGGCCGGGCAGACACATCACCGGGATGGCGCCCGCCCGCAGCAGCCCGAAAAGCGCCACCGCGAACTGGCACCCGTTGGGGAGTTGCAGCAGAACCCGGTCGCCCGGCGCGATGCCGAGGCCGCGCAGTCCTGCGGCGGCGCGGTCGGCGTGCTCGTCGAGCTGGGCATAGCTCAAGCCGCCCACGGCGTCGAGCACGGCGGTGTGGTCCGGCCACCGTCGCGCCGCGTCACCCAGGATGGTGTCCAGGGTCCGTCCCGCCCAGTAGCCGGCCGCCCGGTACGCGGCGGCCCGGGCAGCCGGAAATGGCACGAACCCGTCCAGGGCCCCGGCCAGGGGTTGCCGTGCGTTCGCGGTCATCGAGGTCCTTAGACGGGGGGCGTGGTAGCGGGGATCCGTGAGTAAGGATAGGGTAACCATCACAACTTAGGGCAGCCTGTGCTAATTCAGGGAGGATTCATGGTGCGTGCCTCGGCGCGCTCGGAAGACGTCCGGGCGGAGGTGGCCGAACTGCTCGGCGTCGCTGTCGACCAAGTTCACCCAAACACCAACCTCATCGGCCAGGGCCTGGACTCCATCCGGATCATGACCCTCGCCGGCCGCTGGCGCCGCCGGGGCATCGCCGTCGATTTCGCCACGTTGGCCGAAACCCCGACGGTCGAGGCCTGGGCCGAGCTGGTGGCCGCCGACTCGCCGGTCGCGGTCGCCGAGCCACCCGTCGAATCGCCGGATCACGACGCGGGCGAGCCGTTCCCGCTGGCCCCGATGCAGCACGCGATGTGGGTCGGGCGGCAGGACCACCAGCAGCTCGGCGGGGTGGCCGGGCACCTCTACGTCGAATTCGACGGCGGCCCGACCGATCCCCGGCGCCTGCGCGCGGCCGCCACGGCGCTGGCCCGGCGCCACCCGATGCTGCGGGTGCAGTTCCTGCCCGACGGCACCCAGCGCATCGCGCCCGCCGGTGACGAATTCCCGGTCGCGCTAGAGGACCTGCGCCACCTGAACGACGACGAGGTCGACCAGCGGCTGGCCGCCATCCGCGACGCCAAATCGCACCAGCAGCTCGACGGTGCGGTGTTCGAGCTCACATTGACGCGGCTGCCCGGCGAAAGGTCGCGCCTGCACGTCGATCTGGACATGCAGGCCGCCGACGCGATGAGCTATCGCACCCTGATGGCCGACCTGGCCGCCCTGTACTTCGGCCACGACCTGCCCCCGTTGAGCTATAGCTACCGGCAATACCGCCAGGCCGTCGAGGCGGAAGAGGCGCGCCCGCAACCCGCCCGCGACGCCGCCCGCCAGTGGTGGGCGCAGCGCATCCCGCAGCTGCCGGACCCACCGGCGCTCCCCATCACCGGGGACCGCGCCTCGCAGCAGAGCACCCGGCGCTGGCACTGGCTGGACCCGGAAACCTGCGACGCCCTGTTTTCCCGCGCCCGGGCCCGCGGGGTCACCCCGGCGATGACGCTGGCCGGCTCCTTCGCCAACGCGCTTGCGCGCTGGTCGACCGCCTCGCGCTTCCTGCTGAACGTCCCGCTGTTCGGGCGCCGGCCGCTGCACCCCGACGTCGATTCGCTGGTCGGCGATTTCACCTCCTCGCTGCTGCTGGACGTGGACCTCACCGGCACGCGCACCCCGGCGGCGCGGGCGGAGGCCGTGCAGGACGCGATGCGGGCCGCCGCCGCCCATTCCGCCTATCCCGGGCTGTCGGTGCTGCGGGACCTCAGCCGCCATCGCGGCACCCAGGTGCTGGCGCCGGTCGTCTTCACCAGCGCGCTGGGACTCGGCGCGTTGTTCAGCCGCGGGGTCACTGCCCAATTCGGCACACCCGCGTGGATCATCTCCCAAGGGCCGCAGGTGCTGCTCGACGCTCAAGTCACCGAATTCGACGGCGGCGTCCTGGTGAATTGGGATGTGCGCGACGGGGTTTTCGCCCCGGGCGTCATCGACGCCATGTTCGCCTACCACATCGACGAACTGCTCAGGCTCGCATCCGCCGACGACAGCTGGGAGGCGCCCGCGCCGCCGCCGCTGCCCGACGCGCAGCGCGCCGTGCGCAACGCGGTCAACGGCCGCACCGCCGAGCCCAGCGGAGAAGCGTTGCACGACGGGTTCTTTCGCCAAGCCGAGCGGCGGCCCGACGCGCCCGCGGTATTCGCCGGCTCCGGTGACCTCAGCTACGCACAACTGCGCGACCAGGCGCTGGCCGTGGCCGCCGCGCTGCGCGCGGCCGGTGTGGCCGCCGGCGACACGGTCGCGGTGATGGGCCCGAAAACCGCCGAGCAGGTGCCGGCGCTGCTGGGCATCCTGAGCATCGGCGCGGCCTACCTGCCGATCGGCGCCGACCAGCCGCGCGACCGCGCGGAGCGCATCCTGCGAACCGGCGCCGTGCGCCTGGCCGTGGTGTGCGGCGGACAGCGGCTGACCCTGCCGGTGCCCGAGCTGATCCTCGCCGATGCGCTGCGCGACACACCCTTCGCCGCGGACCTTCCGAGCATCGATCCCGGCGGGCTCGCCTACGTCTTGTTCACCTCCGGCTCCACCGGCGAGCCCAAGGGCGTCGAGGTGACGCACGACGCCGCGATGAACACCGTGGAATTCATCGCCCGCCACTTCGAGATCGGCCCCGCGGATCGATGCCTGGCCCTGTCCACGCTAGAGGGCGACATCTCGGTGATGGACATCTTCGTCACCCTGCGGACGGGCGGGACGATCGTGGTGGTGGACGAGGCGCAGCGCCGCGACCCCGACGCCTGGGCCCGCCTCATCGACACCCACCGAGTCACGGTGCTGCACTTCATGCCGGGCTGGCTGGAGATGCTGATCGAAGTCGGCCGCGGCCGGCTCTCCTCGTTGCGGGTGATTCCCACCGGCGGGGACTGGGTGCGGCCCGAGGTCGCGCGCCGCCTGAAGGCCGAGGCGCCCAACCTGCGGTTCGCCGGCCTGGGGGGAGCGACCGAAACCCCGGTTCACAACACCATTTTCGAGGTTCCCGACCCTCACGCGCTGCCGGCGGACTGGACCGCTCTGCCCTACGGCGTGCCGCTGGCCAACAACGCCTGCCGCGTCGTCAACGACGCGGGCGATGACTGCCCCGACTGGGTCGCCGGCGAACTGTGGGTGTCCGGTCGCGGCATCGCGCGGGGCTATCGCGGGCGGCCGGACCTCACAGCGGAGCGCTTCGTCGAGCATGCGGGACGAAGGTGGTACCGCACCGGCGACCTCGCCCGGTATTGGCCCGACGGCACGCTCGAGTTCGTCGGCCGCGCCGATCACCGGCTCAAGATCAGCGGGTACCGCGTCGAACTCGGGGAGATCGAGGCCGCGTTGCGGCGCCTGCCGGGTGTGGCGATCGCGGTCGTGGCCCCGGCCCCCGGGCCAGGTGGGTCCGAGGCGCTGGCCGCCGCGGTCTGCCTCAACAGCTCCAGCGGTGCCCAGCTGACCGCCGAGCGGATTCGGGAACTCATGGCCGAACTCGTTCCCGCGCACATGGTGCCGCGACACGTAGTCCTGGTGGACCGCGTTCCGTTCACCGACGCCGGCAAGATCGACCGTCGAGCCGTCGCGCGCGACTTGGGCGCCGTAATTTCGCTCTCCGAGCAGCCCGGCTATCGCGCACCGGCGACACCGCTGGAATCCGCCCTCGCCGCGCTCCTCGGCGATCTACTCGGCGTGGACCGGGTCGGTCGTGACGACGACTTCTTTGCGCTGGGCGGTGATTCGGTGCTGGCCACGCAGGCCGTGGGTCGTATCCGCACCTGGTTGGACACCCCCCACATCCTGGTCGCCGACATTTTCGCCACCAGAACCGTTGCGGCACTGGCCGATTTGCTCGCCTACCGCGAGCAGGACCGCGCGCGGCTGGATCAGGTGGCCGAGCTGTACCTCGAAGTCGTCCACATGGACGCCGACACCGTGTTGGCGGCTTCCCAGCGGACCGGCGATTTCGAGACCGCCCAATGAAATTCGACCCTGTGGTGGACATGCCCACCGAGTTCGCAGCCTGGATCAAGCGGGTGCCCGGCAGTAACGGGAACCGACGCGCCGGTGCGACCGTCGTATTTCCGCACGCCGGGTCGGCCGCGGCAGGCTACCGCGCGCTGGCGACCGCGCTGGCCGCCGGCGGCGACACCTACATCGTGCAGTACCCCCAGCGCGCGGACCGGCTGAATCACCCGGCCCCCGACACCGTGCGCGACCTTGCCCAGGGCCTGTTCGACGCGGGGCCGTGGGGTCGCGTCGCGCCGCTACGGCTGTTCGGCCACAGCATGGGCGCCGTGGTCGCGTTCGAGTTCGCCAGGATCGCCGAGTCCCGCGACGTTGCCGTGCAGCGCGTTTGGGTCTCGGCCGGTCCGGCGCCATCCGCGGTTGCCGCCATGCCGGAGCTGCCCACCACCGACGACGCATTGCTCGCCGACATCGCCGACCTCGGTGGCACCGATGCGGAACTGCTCGCCGACGAAGAGTTCGCCGAGCTGCTGACCACCGCGGTGCGGGCCGACTACCAAGCGGTCAACCGCTACGAGTGCGCTCCCGGCGTCCGCATCCGCGCCGACATCTGCGTGTTGGGGGCGCACGACGACCACCGCGTCGATCCGGCCGTGTTGCGGCTCTGGGAGAACCACACCGCCGGCGCCTTCGAGTTGTTCTGGTACGACGGCGGACATTTCTATCTGGACGAACACCGCGATGCCGTGGCCGCACGGGTGAATGCCGATGTCTGAGAACCTCAACGGCGCATCCGATCCGGTCGTGATCGCCGGCATGGCCGTCGAAGCGCCCGGTGGCATCGACACCGCCGAGAAATACTGGGAGCTGTTGTCGCAGGGCGGGGAGGCGCTGGGGCCGTTCCCCACCGACCGCGGTTGGCGGGTGCGCGAGCTGCTTGCCGGGTCGCGGCGCAGCGGCTTCAAGGAGATCCACGACCGCGGTGGATTCCTGACCGGCGCAACGGCATTTGACCCGGAGTTCTTCGGCATCTCGCCGCGCGAGGCCGTCGCCATGGACCCCCAGCAACGCGTCGCGCTTCGGGTGTCCTGGCGGGCACTGGAAAACAGCGGCATCAACCCCGACGACCTGGCCGGGCATGACGTGGGGTGCTTCGTCGGCGCCTCGGCCACCGGATACGGGCCACAGATGGCGAACTTCTCCGAGCACAGCGGACACCTGCTGGCCGGGACCGCGCTGAGCGTGATCTCCGGACGGGTCGCCTACACGCTGGGATTGGCCGGGCCTGCGCTGACGGTGGATTCGTCGTGTGCGTCCGCGCTGGCGGCCTTCCACGTCGCCGTGCGATCGGTGCAGAACGGCGACTGCGACCTGGCGCTGGCCGGTGGGGTCAACGTGCTGGGCTCGCCCGGCTTCTTCGTCGAGTTCTCCAAGCAACACGCCCTCTCCGACGACGGTCATTGCCGCCCCTACAGTGCGCAGGCCAGCGGAACGGTGTGGGGCGAGGGGGCGGCGATGTTTGTGCTGCAACGCAAGTCGGCCGCATTACGCGCCGGTCGCCAGGTCGTCGCCGAGGTCCGCGCCACCGCCGTCAACCAGGACGGCCGCAGCGCCGGGCTCAGCGCCCCCAGCGGTGAGGCGCAGGTCCGCCTGTTCCGGCGAGCCATGGCGCAGGCCGGGATTCGGCCCGAAGAGGTAGGGATGATCGAAGGCCACGGCACCGGCACCCGGCTCGGCGACCGCACCGAACTGCGATCGCTGGCACAAACCTACGGCGACACGGCATCCGGCGGCGGTGCGCTGCTGGGCTCGGTGAAATCGAATGTGGGGCACGCCCTGGCCGCCAGCGGGGCGCTGGGGCTGGCCAAGGTGATGGTCGCCGCCGAGCACGGGGCTATCCCACCGACCCTGCACACGGCGGACCCGAGCCCGGAAATCGACTGGGACAGCCAGGGTTTGCGCTTGGCGAAGGCCCTGACCCCCTGGCCCGCGGTCGGCGGCCAACGGATCGCGGCGACATCGGCATTCGGCATCGCCGGCACCAACGCGCACGTCATCGTCTCCCTGCCCGAGGTCGCGTGATGCTGACCTCGCCACTGCCCGACGGCCGCGTGCCCGTGCTCCTCTCCGCCCATCACGAAGAGCTGATCGGTCAGGACGCCCAAGCCATCCTGGACTACCTGCGCCGCGCCGGTGCGGACGCAGACCCCGCGGCGATAGCCTCGACCCTGCTGCGGCTGCGGCGGGTGCGGCGGCACCGCGCGGTGCTCCGGGCCGCCGACCGCGCCGAGCTGGCCTCCGGGCTGGCCGCGCTGGCCAGCGGCGAAGAGCACCCGCTGGTCACCCGATCCTCCATCGGCGTCGCCCCCCGCATCGCCTTCGTGTTTCCCGGCCAGGGCAACCAATGGCCATCGATGGGCGCCGGGGCCTACCAACGACTTCCCGCTTACCGGGCCGAGGCCGACCGATGTGCCCGGGCGTTTCTCACCGCCGGCCTGCCCTCGCCGTTGCCCTACCTGACCGGAAAACTCGACCAGTACTGGGCGCGCACCGAAATCCAGGGAGCGCAGTTCACCCACGCCGTCAGCCTGGCCCACGAGTGGCGGTTCCACGGCGTGCTCCCCGCGATCGCCATCGGACACAGCCTCGGCGAGGTGGCGGCGGCGTACGTCGCCGGAACGATTTCGCTGCCAGACGCGGTCGCGTTGGTGGGAGCCCGCGCCACGATCGTCGACCAATTGACCGGCGACTACGCCATGGCGGTGCTCGGTGCCGGCGTCGACGAGGCCGTGGCTGTCATAGCCGAAACGGCTGGTTGGCTGGAAGTTTCGGCGGTCAACGGCCCTTCCTCGACCGTGGTGTCCGGCGAGCACGACGCCGTGGCGGCCGCCGTGCGGCTGGCCCGGCAGCGGGGCGTGTTCGCCCACCAACTGTCCGTGGACTACCCGGGGCACACCAGCGTCCTGCGGCGGTTGCGCACCGAGTTGGCCGAGTTGGTTCCCCGCTCCGCATTCCGGGCCAGCCCGGTCAGATTCGTCGGCTCAACCTTCGGCGCCGAGGTCGGCAGCGACGCGGACTTCTGCCAGTACTGGTATGACAACCTCTGCAACACCGTGCGTTTCGATCACGCGGTGGCGGCTGCACAGAAGCTCGGAGCCACCACGTTCATCGAGCTGTCCGCGCATCCCTCGCTGCTGTATCCGCTCGCGGAGCTGATCGACGAGCGCACGACCGTCGTCGTCGGTTCGGGGCACCGCGAAGGCGCCATCACTGACGTGCTGGCGGGGAACATCGCCACCGTGGCGGCCGCCGATCCCGGCTGCCATTGGGGCGACACCATATCCGGTGGTGTCCGGCCGCCGCTGCGCGGGTTCCCGAACGCGCCCATGCGGGCGGTGCATCTGTGGGCGGCACCCGAACCTCCGATGCAGACGGCGCCGGCGTCATCGCTCACCGTCGCCGTGGAGGACTGGCAGCAGGCGACCCCGTCAGACGCGTCGGGCGCCGACATCGGGTTCTTCACCCTCGCCGGTATCGAAACCGCTTTGACGCAGCGGCTGATCGACGCCGTTGGTGCACAGGGGAGTTGCCGGGTTGTCCCGCCGCGCGACGCGGAAATCCTCGCCGTCATCGCCCCCGGCCTGGACGAGCCGGACGCCGCCGCCGCGATCGAGCAGATCGCGCGCCGGCCCGACGCGGGTCTACCCGACTACGCCGCCCTGATCGGCGCGCGGTGCCGGGCCGTGTGGTTGCTCACCACCGGCGCCGAGGCCCTCGACCGGGATGGCGCCGATGCGTCCCCGGCGCAGGCGGCGCTGGCCGCGATGCACCGCAGCGTCGGCTTCGAATTCACCGACCAGGCGTTCGGGCACCTGGACCTGGCGGGCCCGGACGTCGACGAGCCGACGGCGCACGCCGTCGTCGACGCGCTGCTCGGTGAGGTAGCCGAGGTCGCGCTGCGCGGCGGCGCATCGCCGCGGCGCTACGTCCGAACCTTCCGCGAATGCCGCGATTCGGCGACCAGACGGCCGTTGGATGCCGCCGCGCTGGACAACGTCGTCATCACCGGCGGCAGCGGAGCGATCGGCCTGCAGTACGCCCGGTACTGCATCGAGCGCGGCGCACGGACGGTCACTCTGTTGAGCCGCAACGGTATCGACCTCGCCACGCTGCGCCGGCTCATCGCGGACCACAACGCCGAGGTGCACGCCCCGCGGTGCGACATCACCGATCCGCTCGCGCTGGCCGCCGTCGCCGCCCGGCACGCCGGCCCCGGCGCGTCGCTGGTGGTCCACACCGCGGGCATCGCCGAGGCCCGCTCCCGCGGCGCTTTGACCGGTACCCACGTGGCGACGGTGTGCGCCGCCAAGGTCCGTGGCCTCGCGCTGCTCGCCGACGTGTGGCCGCTACGGCCGGATTGCCGAATCCTGGCCTGCTCGTCGGTGTTCGGCGTGTGGGGCGGCCACAACCACGCGGCCTACGCCGCCTCGAACCGGATGCTCGACCTGTTGGCCGCCCAGCTGCGCGGCCGCGGCCACGACTGCGTCGCGATTCGGTGGGGACTCTGGCAGGCCGCCGGCGTGGTGACGGCCGACGAGATCACCCGCACCGAACGCTCCGGCCTGATCGCGATGCTGCCGGACCTGGCGATCGAGGCCAGCCTGTACCGCTACGACGGCGACCCGCTGATCTTCGACGCGGACTTCGACCGGCTGGCGGTGTTCTTCGAAAGCCAAGGCATACCAACGCCGTTCCGCGCGCCCCAAGGCGGCGATGGCGCAGTGGGCGTCTCCGCCGCGAAGCCGCTCGCCGAGGTGGTGCGCGCGGAGCTCGCCGCGACCTTGCACCTGGGTGACTCGGTTTCGATCGACCCGAGCGCACCACTGATCGACCTTGGGGTGGACTCGTTGCTCGCACTCGACCTGCGCAAGCGGCTGCGCCGGACGGTCGGAAGCTCCGTCCCGGTGGCTCGCATGCTCGGCGGCATCACCCTGGACGAATTGATCGACGCGCTGCGCGCCCGCCCGACCGGCGAGCCGGTAAAAGCCGCGACACTCGATGCTCGCCAAGCCAGGAAGGTTGGACTCCCCGCGTGACGAACCCCACCCGAACCGGCGCACGGCTCGACGACGAGCGCCTGGAATTGTTGCGCCGCAAGATCGCCGAACGGGGCCTGGCCAGGCCGGCCGCCGGCGCACCCGTGGCGGCCCACGACGAGCCGCGCATGTCCGCCGGCCAGCACCGGATGTGGTTCGTGCAGTCGATGGACCCCGACAGCGCGCTGCTCAACGTCTGTGTCTCCTACCGCATCACCGGTGCGGTCGACACCGAACGACTGCGGTGCGCGGTCGACGCCGTGGCCGCGCGGCATCACGGCCTGCACACGACGTATGACACCGGCGCGGATGGCGACCCGTGCCCGGTCATCCGCGACGAGCTACGACCCGAGTGGGCCGAGCACGACTTGTCGGCGCTGACCGATCAGGCCCGGCGGTTGCGGCTGGATGTGCTGGCGCAGCGGGATTTCCGCCGTCCCTTCGACCTCGCCAAGGATTCGCCGCTGCGTGTCACCGTGGCGCGCCTGTCCGCCGACGAGCTGATGCTGCTGATCACCGCCCATCACATCGCCTGGGACGATGGCTCCTGGGGCCCCTTTTTCGCCGACCTGACCCGCGCATACACCGATCCGGACGGCTTCGCCGACGAGCCCGCGGTGGCGGCCCCCGTGCCGGACGAAGCCGCGAATGCCGCCGACTTCGAATACTGGCGGCCCCTGATGGCGAATCTGCCGGAGCCACTTGAGCTTCCGGGTCCCAACGGATCAGTGGTGCCGAGCACCTGGCGTGCGCAACGCGCCACGACGCGGTTGTCCGCGGCCACCGTCGACCGGGCGGCGGCGCTGGCGCGCGAAACCGGTGCCACGCCGTACATGGTGCTGATGGCCGCCTTCGCGGCCCTGGTGCACCGCTACACCCAGTCGACCGACTTTCTGATCGCGGCCCCCGTGCTCAACCGCGGCGTCGGGACCGAATCCGCCATCGGCTACTACGGCAACACCGTGGTGATTCGGGTGCGGCCGGAGCCGCGCCAGACGTTCCGTGAGCTGCTGGCCCAAACCCGGGACAGCGCGGTGGGCGCCTTTGCCCATTCGCGCGCCGACTTGGACTGGCTGGTCCGCGAGTCCAATCCCGACCGCCGGCACGGCGCCGACCGGATGACCCGGGTGAGCTTCGGGCAGAGGCAGCCCGATGGCGCCGGCTTCTGCCCGCCCGGCGTGCGCTGCACGCGCGGGGAGTTGCGCGGCCATTTCAACCAGCTGCCCCTGAGTTTCATGGTCGAGCTGGACCGCTCGGGCGGCGGGTTCGTCGAGGCCGAATACCTGGTCGAGGTGCTCGATCAGGGGTTGGTGGACCAGCTGCTGCGGCACTATGCCGTGTTGCTGGACAACGCGCTCGCCAACCCCGATTCGACGCTGTCGGCGTGCGCGCTGATGGACTCCGAGGACGCCGACTGGCTGCGCAGGGCCTCGACCGGCGCGGAGTTCCAGACCCCGGCCGCGACCTTGCCCGCGCTGGTCACCCGCCGAGCGGCGCTGTCGCCCGCTGCCATCGCCGTCGTCTACGAGGGCCGCGAGTACACCTACCGCGAGATCGACGAAGAGTCGAACCGCGTGGCGCACTGGCTGATCGAGCGGGGCGTCGGCACCGAGGACCGCGTCGCGGTGCTGCTGGACAAGTCACCCGAGTTGGTCATCACCGCGCTGGGCGTGCTGAAGGCAGGGGCGGTCTACCTGCCGGTGGATCCCACCTACCCAGCGGACCGGCTGACCTTCATCGTGGGTGACGCAGACGCCAAACTGGTGCTGCGCGAGCCGATTACCGGACTGTCGCGGTACCCGGCCACCGCGCCCGCCGAGCTTATCCGGCCACTGAGCCCGGACAACACCGCCTACCTGATCTACACGTCGGGGTCGACCGGGCTGCCCAAGGGCGTGCCGGTGCCCCACGCGCCGATTGCCGAATACTTCGTCTGGTTCGGTGCGGAGTACCGCGTCGACGAAACCGACCGGCTGTTGCAGGTCGCGTCGCCGAGCTTCGACGTGTCGATGGGGGAGATCTTCGGCACGTTGATAATGGGTGCGCGCCTGGTCATTCCGCGGCCCGACGGCCTGCGCGACATCGGCTATTTGACCGATCTGCTGAGCCGCGAGGGCATCACCTCGATGCACTTCGTGCCGTCGCTGCTCGGTCTGTTCCTGTCGCTTCCCGGGGTCAGCCAGTGGCGCACGCTGCGGCGGGTCCCCATCGGCGGGGAGGCGCTACCGGGCGAGATCGCCGACAAGTTTCACGCCACCTTCGACGCGCTGCTGTACAACTTCTACGGACCGACGGAGACCGTGGTCAACTGCACCAGCTACCCGGTGGAAGGGGCTCAGGGCACGCGGGTGGTGCCCATCGGACGTCCCAAGATCAACACCCAGGTGCATCTCCTCGACAACGCGCTGCGGCCGGTTCCGGCGGGCGTGATCGGCGAGATCTACATCGGCGGAACGCATGTCGCGCACGGATACCACCGCCGGCCGGGCCTGACGGCCGAGCGTTTCGTCGCCGACCCCTTCACCCCGGGCGGCCGGCTGTACCGCTCGGGTGACCTGGCCCGCCGCAACGCCGACGGGGACATCGAATTCGTCGGCCGCGCCGACGAGCAGGTGAAGATCCGGGGCTTCCGCATCGAACTGGGCGAGATCGCCGCCGCCATCTCGGTCGATCCCAGCGTGGGGCAGGCGGTGGTGTTGGCCATGGACCTGCCCCGGTTGGGCAAGAGCCTGGTGGGATACGTCACGCCGGCCCAGGGCGGCGGCCCGGAAACCGTTGACGTCGAACGCATCCGCGCCCGGGTGGCCGCTGCGCTCCCGGACTACATGACGCCGGCCGCCTACGTGGCGCTCGACGAGATTCCGATCACGGCGCACGGCAAGATCGACCGCACCGCGTTGCCCCAACCGCAGATCGCCGCGGGCGCGGAATACCGCGACCCTACGACTCCCGCCGAACGCCGCATCGCCGCACTGTTTTCCGGGCTGCTCGGCCACGACCGGGTGGGTGTCGACGACTCGTTCTTCGACTTGGGCGGCCACTCACTGGTGGCCACCAAACTGGTCACCGCGATCCGCTCGGAGTGCGGAGTGGAGATCGGCATCCGCGACGTCTTCGAACTGGCGACGGTGGGCCTGCTGGCGGAGCGGGTCGACCAGCTGAGTTCCGGCGAGCTCACGCAGTCGCGGCCCAAGCTGATCGCGACCGCCCACGACGAGCCCATGCCGCTGTCGGCATCCCAGCTGCGCAGCTGGTTCGCCTACCGCGTCGACGGACCCAGCTGGGTCAACAACATTCCCTTCGCCGCGAAACTGAGCGGACCGTGGGACATCGACGCGCTGATCGCCGCCGTCGGCGACGTCGTCGCGCGGCACGAAATCCTGCGCACCTCCTACGTGGAACTGGACGGTGTGCCCTACCAGGTGGTCGGACCGGCCGGGGAGGTCTCCGTGCGCCGCGCCAGCGGGCCCGACGATGACTGGCTGCAGCGGCAACTGGACGCCGAGCGCCGCCACTGCTTCGAGCTGGACCGCGAGTTGCCCGTTCGGGTCGCGGTGCTGCACACCGCCGACAACGCCGCCGAGCACGTGCTGTCGCTGGTGGTGCACCACATCGCCTCCGACCATTGGTCGGCCGGGGTGCTCTTTGCCGACGTCATGACCGCGTATCGGGCCCGGCGGGTCGGGGAAGCCCCGGCCTGGGCGCCGCTGCGGGTGCAGTACGCCGACTACGCGGCGTGGCAGGGGGAGTTCCTGGGCGACTCGAGCGGTCACGAGTCCCCGGTCGCCGCCGAGCAGCGGGAGTACTGGAACCGGCAACTGGCCGGGCTTCCCGAGGACACCGGGCTGCGGCCCGACTTCCCGCGCCAGCCGGTGCCCAGCGGTGCGGGCGAATCCGTCGACTTCCACATCGACGCGGCCACCCGCGCCAAGCTCGCCGAGTTGTCCCGCGAGCTGGGCATCACCGAATTCATGCTGCTGCAAACGGCCGTCGCCGTGGTGCTGCACAAGGCGGGTGGCGGCCTGGACATCCCCCTGGGCACCCCGGTCGCCGGGCGCACCGAGGCCGAATTGGACCAACTGATCGGCTTTTTCGTCAACATCCTCGTGCTGCGCAACGACCTGGCCGGCAACCCGACGCTGCGCGAGCTGCTGACCCGCGCCCGGCAGACCGCGCTGGCCGCCTACGCCCACCAGGATCTGCCGTTCGACCGGGTGGTCGACAGCGTCAGCCCGGTGCGCTCGCTGTCGCGCAACCCGCTGTTCCAGGTCGTGGTGCACGTCCGCGACCAGCTGCCGGCCACCCGGGTGATCGAGCCGGCCCCCGAAACCGGTGGCCAGGACACGGTGTGCACCTCGTTGGACCCCGTCTTCGACATGGCGCACGCCGATCTCAGTGTCAACTTCTTCGGCGCCGACGGCTCCGGGGGCATCGGGTACAACTGCAACCTGATCTTCCGCACCGAGCTGTACCGCAGGGCCACCATCGAGCGGTTGGCCGCCTGGCTGACGCGGGTGGTCACCGCGTTCGCAGGCGATATCGACCAGACGTTGCGCGACGTGCAGTTGACCGACGCCGAAGAGCGCCTTCGTATTTTGGAGCAGTGGAGCCGTGGCGAGCGGCCGCCACTCGAACGACCCCGCACCATCCCGGAATTGCTGCAGCCGAGCCGGAGCTGGGGACCGGATCGGATCGCGGTGCGCTGCGGCGGCGAGCAGATCGATTACCCTGCGCTGCACCGTCGTTCGGACAACCTGGCGGCGATGCTCGCCCGGCGCGGCGTGGGACCGGGCTCGCTGGTGGGGCTGTCGACGCGGCGCAGCATCGACCTGGTGGTGGCACTGGTGGCCATCATGAAGGCCGGTGCCGGGTACTTCCCGATCGATCCCGGCTACCCGCCGGCGCGCAAACAGTTCATGCTCGACGACGTGCAACCGCCGGTGGTGGTAGCCACGGCCGAAGCGGCGGACGGCATGCCCGAAATGGCCGGCGTCACGGTGATTTCGCTGGACGATCCGCAGGTGCGCGCGGCGGTGGAGGCCGGGAAGGTCGATCGGCGGGAACTGCCCCTACCGCACCCCGACGACCCGATGTATCTGGTATTCACGTCCGGTTCCACTGGGAAGCCGAAAGGAGCGCTGGGCACCCACCGATCGATGGCCGCCCGGCTCGACTGGCAGTTGCGGCACTACCCGCCGCGGACGGACGACGTTCGACTGGCGCAGGCCTCGATCACGTTCCTCGAAGGCGGTATGGAGATGCTCGCCGGCTTGGCGGCGGGCGCCACGATGATCCTCGCCGACGACGCCGAGCATCGCGACCCGGAAGCCCTGGGAGAGTTGATGAACCGGTATGGGGTTGCCCAGGTGACCGCCGTGCCCAGCCTGGTCTCCGCCCTGGTCGACAGCCGGCCCGAGGCGGTGCGTGGCTTGTCCCGGCTGGTGTGCGGCGGGGAACCGGTGAGCGTGTCGCTGCTGCAGCGGCTGGTGTCGGTATGCGGCGGCGCAGACCCCGAGCTGCTGAACAACATCGGATCCACCGAGACCTCCGGTGCGGTGTCCCGCGGGCGACTGGAGCTGCCGAATCCGTTAGTGGGCAAGCCGGTACCGGGAGCGGACGCCTACCTGCTCGACGACGGCCTGCGGCCGGTACCGGTCGGGGTGGTGGGCGAGCTGTATTACGCCGGTGATCAACTGGCCCGGGGCTACTGGAAGCGGCCCGGGCTGACCGCCACCCGTTTCGTCGCCAACCCCTATGCCCTCGAACCCGGTTCGCGTCTCTACCGCAGCGGCGACCTCGCCCGCTGGACCGACGACGGCCGACTGGAATTCGTCGGACGCTCCGACCACCAGGTGCAGGTCCGCGGTTTCCGGGTGGAGTTGGCCGAGGTCGAGGCCGCGCTGTCGGGAGTCGACGGCGTCGCCGCCGCGGCGGCCCGCACCTGGGACGTGCACGGCGGCACCTCACTGGCCGGATACGTTGTCCCGCAACGGCCGATCGTCGATGAGGCCGAGAAGGCCTCGTTCGCATCGGAGGTGCGCGCCGCGATCGGCAGCACACTGCCCGGCTACATGATGCCCTCGTCGTTGACCGTCCTCGGTGCGCTCCCGAAGACCGAGTCGGGCAAGTTGAACCGGCCCGGGCTGCCGCGGCCGGCGGTCGCCACCAGCGCGCGCATCGAACCGTCGCGCACCGACACCGAGCGGGCGCTGTCCAAAATGTTCGCCGAGCTGCTCTCGACGCCCGAGGTGGGCCGCTTCGACGACTTCTTCGCGCTGGGCGGCGACAGCATCCTGTCGGTGCAGCTGGCCTCGCGGGCGCGGGCCGCCGGCCTGCCGGTCAGCCCACGGATGATCTTCGAGAACCCGACGGTGCAGCAGTTGTCCGCCGCTCTGGATGCGTTGGGACAGAACAGGTCCGAGCCGATCGAGGAGCCCACCGACACCCGGTTCGAACCCATGAGCACCTCCGGGCTGTCGGCCGAGGATCTGGCTGCCGTGACGCGGCTTTGGTCGCCGGCACGCGACGGTACGCCATGACGGCCACCAAAGATGTGGCGCCCGCCATCGAGGACGTGATGGCGTTGAGCCCGCTGCAAGAGGGCTTGTATTCGCTCACCACGCTGGCCGAATTCGCCGGCGGCGAGGCCGACGATCCGTACGTGATCGGCATGGCAGCCGACATCTCCGGTGCGCTCGACGTCGCGCTGTTGCGGGATTGCGCGACAAAGATGTTGGTGCGCCACCCGAACCTGCGGGCCAGCTTCTTCAGCCGGGGCATCGCGCGCCCCGTGCAGATCGTGCCCTCCCGGGTCGACCTGCCGTGGCGCACCGTCACTGCCGCACCCGAGGAAGTGCAGGCGCTGGAGGTTGGCGAACGTCGGCGGCCGTTCGATCTGGAACGCGGGCCGGCCATCCGCTTCCTGCTCATCGAATTGCCCAGCGCGCGATGGCGTTTGGTGCTCACCGCCCACCACATCGTGATCGACGGCTGGTCGCTGCCGGTGTTCGTCAACGAGATGATGACCCTGTATCAGGCCGGCGGCGACCTGTCGGCGCTGCCCGTCACCCCGCGGCCGTACCGCGACTACATCGGCTGGCTGGCGAGCCGCGACCTCGAAGCCAGCCAACAGGTCTGGCGCCGGCACCTGGCCGGCCTTCCGGGCCCGACCCTGCTATCGGCGGCGCTGGGCTTGGCCGAAGACCGGCGCAGCGCGCTGCCCCGCGCCACCGAACTGCGGATGCCGGCCGAGGCCACCGCGCGATTGGTCGAGGAGACCCGCTCCCGGGGCATCACCGTCAACACCCTGATGCAGATGGCCTGGGCGCTGGTGCTGTCCCGGCTGACCGACACCCATGACGTGATTTTCGGGGTCACCGTGTCCGGCAGGCCGCCGGAACTGACCGGCGTGGAAACCATGATCGGCCTTTTCATCAACACCGTTCCCATGCGGGTGCGGCTCGACCCGGCCGCGGGCGTCGGCGAGCACTGCCGCACGGTGCAGCGAAACGCCGCGCTGCTGCGTGAGCACGGCTACCTCGGCCATGCCCAACTAAGGGCACTCGGCGGCGTCGGGGAGATGTTCGACACCCTGCTCGTCTACGAGAACTTCCCTTTGGACGGACTGACCGCCGGGACCGAATTGACCGCTGCCGGTGCGACATTCCGGCCATCCGCCCTACAAACCCTGTCGCATTTCCCGATCACCATCGCGGCCCACATGGAACGCGGCGAACTTGTCGTGCTGATCGAAGCGATCGACGGGGCGCTGGGCGCCATCCCCGCCGCCACCTTCGGGCGGCGGGTGCTCGTTGCCGCCGAGCGGCTGCTGCAGGGCTGGGAGCGGCCGCTGCGCGAGGTCAGCGTCCTCTTCGAGGACGAGGCGGTCCCGCCGCGCGCCGCCGCCGCGCCCACCCCGCCGGGGGTCGGCATCCACGCGCGATTCGCCGACGTCGCCGGCAAAGCCCCGGATGGCGTCGCGGTCAGCTGGGCGGGCGGCACGCTGAGCTATCGCGAACTGGACGCCCTGACCAACGGCCTGGCCACCCGGCTCGCGGACCGCGGCGTGCGGTCCGAAACCCCGGTGGTCATCCGGCTTCCCCGGGGGCCCGAGTACATCGTCGCGATGCTCGCGATCCTCAAGGCCGGCGGCGTGTGCGTGCCGATGGAGCCGGGGACGCCCCCGGAACGGGTCGAATCGATCCTGCGCCAATCCGGGGCCGCCATCGTGATCGACGAGGCGTCCGCCGGCGGCCCACCCGGCGACTTCCACGCGGTCGACGTGGCGCCCGGGCAGGCCGCCTACGTCGTCTTCACCTCGGGCACCACGGGAGAACCCAAGGGCGTCATCGGAACTCACGCGGCGGTGGGCGCCTACGCCGACGATCACCGTGACAACGTGTTGCGGCCGGCGGCCGCCCGGCTGGGTCGGCCGCTGCGCATCGCGCACGCGTGGTCGTTCGCGTTCGACGCGGCCTGGCAGCCGTTGGTCGCGCTGCTCGACGGCCACAGTGTGCACATCGTGGACGAGCACACGCAGACCGACGCCGAGGCGCTGGTCGCGGCGATCGCCGAACACCGCATCGACATGATCGACACCACCCCGTCGATGTTCGCCCAACTCACGGCATGCGGCTTGCTCACCACGGTCCCGCTGGCGGTGCTGGCGCTTGGCGGGGAAGCGCTCGGCAAACCCGCTTGGACGGTCATCCGCGCCCAGTGCGCGCGCACGGGCATGGCGGCCTACAACTGCTACGGCCCCACCGAAACCACGGTCGAGGCGGTGGTCGCCGCCATCGCCGAGCACGACGAGCCCTCGATCGGGCGGCCGACCCGGCACACCCGCGCTTACGTGCTGGACTCCGCGCTGCGCCCGGTGCCCTGCGGGGCGACCGGCGAACTTTATCTGGCCGGCGCCCAGCTGGCCCGCGGGTATCTCGGCCGCGCGGCGGAGACCAGCCGGCGGTTCGTCGCCGATCCGTTCGCGATCGGTGGACGCATGTACCGCACCGGCGATTTGGTGCGTCGGGGCCTCGACGGCTCGCTGCAATACGTGGGCCGCGCCGACGAGCAGGTGAAGATCCGCGGCTACCGCGTCGAACCGGGCGAGATCGCGGCCGCACTCGAATCGCATCCGGCCGTCCGGCAGGCGGGCGTTCTGGTGCGCCGACCGCAAGGAATCGCGCGGCTAACCGCCTACGTGGTCATTTCCGATGCGGCACCGCGCCCACCGTCGCCCGCCGAGCTGCGCGGCATGCTCGGCTCCCGGCTGCCCCGCTACATGATTCCGCAGTGCATCGTCACCGTCGACGAAATCCCCCTGACGGTCAACGGCAAGCTGGACGAGGCCGCGCTGAGCGCCTTCGACCCCGCCGAGGCCGGTGACGGCGAAGCCGGAGCCGATCCGGAAACTCCGACCGAAGCCGCGCTGGCCGAGCTCCTTTCCGAGCTGCTGCATCAACCACGGGTAGACGTCTCCACGGATTTCCTGCAGCTGGGCCTGGATTCCATCGTGGCCCTGTCGGTGGTGCAGGCGGCCCGGGCGCGGGGGATCGCGCTGCGCGCCAGGCTCATCCTCGAGTGCGCCAACGTCCGCGAGCTGGCCGAGGCCATCGACTCCGAAAACATCACCGCCAGAAGCGATCTGGAAGACGACACCGGACCGACGCCGGTGCTGCCCAACGGCCGCTGGCTGTACGAATACGGCGAGCCGCGCCGGCTGGCGCAAACCGAAGCCATCCGGCTGCCCGACGACGTCACCCGCGCGCAATTGGACGCCGCGCTGGCCGGCATCATCGACGGGCACGAAGTGCTGCGCGCCCGCCTGGACCGTGCCGCCATGACCCTGGTTTCGACGCCGGCCAGCGACGCCGCACTCGTCCACGAGGTCGCGGTCTCCGGCGAGCTGCAGGCGGTGGTTCCCGAACACGCCGCGCGGGCCGTCGACCGCCTCGACCCGGAGCGGGGGACGTTGCTGGCCGCGGTGTGGCTTCGCCCCCCGGCCGGGCCGAGCGTCCTGCTGCTGGCCGCCCACGTGCTGGCGCTGGATCCTGCGTCGTGGCGAGTGGTCCTCGGCGAATTAGATGGTGCCCTAAGATCTTTGGCCGCCGGGCGCCCACCCGCACCGATCCGCGAGCATACCAGCTACCGGCGCTGGGCCGGCGCGCTCGTCGAACGCGCACACCGGCTGGACACGGTGGAATTCTGGGCCGCACAGTCCGAGGGCGCCGACCCCGACCTCGGCGCCCGACGGGTCGATCCGGGCCGCGACCGAGCGCGCGAGCTGGACGTGCGCATGATCGCCGCCGATGCGGAGACGACCCGCCGGCTGCTGGACTCGGGGCTACCCTTGCCGCACCTGTTGGTCGCCGCCACGGCGGCGACGGTGACGCGGTGGCGGCGGTCGCGGAATCAGGCCACGCCACCACCCCTGCTGGCGCTCGAAACACATGGGCGCGCCGACGGTCTCGTCGACCCAGCGGGCGCGCACATCGTCGACACCGGCGACACCGTCGGGCTGCTGAGTTCCATCTACCCCATACGCGTGGCGTCGGCCGATCCGCGAGAGGTGGGGGAGCAACTGGCGGCCATCCCCGGCGACGGGCTGGACTACGGGTTGCTGCGCTATCTGCGTGCCGACACCGCCGAACGCCTCGCCCCGCTGCCCGGGCCGCAACTGCTGTTGAACTACCTCGGTGCCGCCCACGCCCACGGCGGCACCGGGCTGACGCTGGAGCGTGAGCTCCTTGCCGGGGTGTCGCCGCAGCCGGAACCGGATCTGGCGGTGCGCCATGAGCTCACCATCGTGGCCGCCATGCTTACGTTCGACGG
This sequence comes from Mycobacterium sp. SMC-2, assembly GCF_025263485.1. Classification (NCBI taxonomy): domain Bacteria; kingdom Bacillati; phylum Actinomycetota; class Actinomycetes; order Mycobacteriales; family Mycobacteriaceae; genus Mycobacterium; species Mycobacterium sp. SMC-2. Next base: position 4,305,375 of record NZ_CP079863.1, on the reverse strand, counting down.
TCAGCGCGTGCTGGCCGCGCAGTGGCGCACGCTCCCCGACATTCTCGGCGAGGCCGATGTCGCTGCGTTACAACACCTTTGGATTGAATCGTTGCGGGAGATGGTGCGATGAGCACATTTGCGATCCTGGGCGCGGGAGCCAAGGCGGTCGCGGTCGCGGCCAAGGCGTCCGTGCTGCGGGACATGGGCATCGATGCCCCCGAGGTGATCGCGGTCGAACGCCTCGGCGTCGGGGCCAACTGGCACGCGGGCGGCGGTTGGACCGACGGGGCGCAGCGGCTCGGCACCAGCCCGGAAAAGGATGTGGGCTTTCCATACCGCTCCGCGCTCGTGCCCCGCCGCAACGCCGAACTCGACGAGCGGATGACCCGCTACAGCTGGCAGTCCTACCTGATCGCCACGGCGTCGTTCGCCGAATGGATCGACCGTGGCCGACCGGCGCCGACGCATCGCCGGTGGAGCCGGTACCTGGGCTGGGTGGCCGACCAGGTCGGGCTCGACGTGGTGCACGGTGAGGTGGAAAGGCTGGCCGTGCGCGGCGACCAATGGGCGCTACACACCCACGAGACGACCGTGCACGCCGACGCCCTGATGATCACCGGGCCCGGCCAGGCCGAGAAGTCGTTGCTCCCCGGCAATCCGCGGGTGCTGTCGATTGCCCAGTTCTGGGACCGCGCGGCGGGCCATGACCGGATCAGCGCCGAGCGGGTGGCGGTGATCGGCGGCGGTGAGACCGCAGCGTCGATGCTCAATGAGCTTTTCCGGCACCGGGTTTCGACCATCACCGTCATCTCACCACAGGTGACGTTGTTCACCCGGGGGGAGAGCTTCTTTGAGAATTCGCTGTTTTCCGATCCGACCGACTGGAGCGCCCTGACGCTGGCCGAACGCCGCGACGCGATTGCCCGCACCGACCGCGGCGTGTTCTCGGCCAACGTGCAGGAGGCCCTGCTGGCCGACGACCGCATCCGCCACTTGCGGGGCCGCGTTGCCCATGCCGTGGGCCGGGACGGGCAGATCCGGCTCACCTTGTCCACCAACCGGGGCAGCGAGAACCTCGAGACGGTGCACGGTTTCGACCTGGTCATCGACGGTTCCGGCGCCGACTCGCTCTGGTTCACGTCGTTGTTCGGCCAGGACGTGCTGGATCTGTTGGAACTCGGCCTGGGCGGACCACTGACGGCCGACAGCCTGCAGGAAGCGATCGGCTACGACCTGGCGGTCGCCGACGTCACGCCCAAGTTGTTCCTGCCCAACCTGTCCGGTCTGACGCAGGGGCCGGGATTTCCGAACCTCAGTTGCTTGGGATTGTTGTCTGACCGGGTATTGGGATCCACAGTGGGCTCAGTGGGGCCGACCAAGCACACGACAAGGAGACGCGATGAGCATCAACCCCTTCGATGACGACAACGGCACTTTCTTCGTTTTGGTCAACGACGAAAACCAACACAGCCTGTGGCCGAGCTTCGCCGACAAACCGGCGGGGTGGCGGGTGGTCTTCGGCGAAGCAAGCCGCGCGGAGTGCCTGGAGTATGTCGAACAGAACTGGACCGACATCCGGCCGAAGAGTCTTCAGGAATCGCTCAAGCGACGCTCGTAAGAGTGGCGGCGGGTGCACCGCCGCCGTACCGTGACCGGCCCGAGACACAATCGCCGGTCACACGAGGCACACTTAACACCCATTGCACGTGGTAACGCGGAACCGTGTGGGGGACAAGATCGCTGAGATCCCGCCACGGTGCATGCGTATCTGAAGGGGGAACCGTGAAAACCAGGAAAAGTATTGCCACCGGCGTGGCGGCGTTCGCCGTCGTAGGGGGAGCCGCCGGTGGCGCGTTCGTCGCAACACCGATGGATCAGGTGCGGTTGGCCGCGATCGGCGCGCCGATACCGCAGGACCCGCCACCGCCGCCGCCGGCCCCGGGAGCGCTGCCGACCGCGGATCAGTTGTCGAACCTGTGCGACCAGGCCACCAATCCAGGCGTCTCCTACACGACCAAGAACAACTTGGTCGAGAACGGCATCAGCCCCGACGAGGGCCACGTGGCCGACCACGAGCTGCGAAAGGCCTACCGGAATGGGAACTTTCCGGAGACGTTCGCCGTGACGAACATCGCGCCGGCCGGCCCGAACATGGCCCAGGCCGATGTGGCCATCTCGGGTCCGAAGTTCGCCGGCCCGGTGCAAAAGCATCTGGAGTTCGTCAACCAAGGCGGGAACTGGGTGCTGCAGCACGACGCCGCCATCGCCCTCATCCAGGCGGCCACGGCGATCAACTAGCCGGCCCGAACTCTGGGCGGCCACACAGCGCGCGCACAGCTTCCGCCTGTTGTCTTCATATGGCGCTGCCGTAACGTAGCCGTGCCGAGTTGCGAAACAACAGGGTGCGGGCGCGCTGAGACTCGTGCCCGTCGAAGGGGGAAGCATGAAAACCGTTAAGTTGCTCGCCACCAGCGTGGCAGCATTCGCCGCCATCGGGGGCGCCGCCGCCGGCTTGGCCTCCACCGCGGCGCCGATGGATCAGGTGCGGTTGGCCGCGGTCGGCGCGCCTCTACCGCAGGACCCGGTCCCGGCCGCCGCCGCCGACGTCCCGACCGCCGATCAGCTGACCGGCGTGCTGACCAGCCTGGCCGACCCGAGCGTGTCGTTCTCCAGCAAGGGCAATCTGGTTCAAGGCGGCATCAGCGGGATCGAGGCGCACGTCGCCGACAAGAAGCTGCAGAAGGCGGCCAAGAACGGCGACCTGCCCCTGTCGTTCGACGTCACGAACATCCAGCCGGCCGCCGCGGGTTCGGCCACCGCCGACGTGGCGGTCTCCGGCCCGAAGCTGACGTCGCCGGTCACGCAGCACATCACGTTCGTCAACCAGGGCGGCTGGGTGCTGTCCCGCGCGTCGGCGATGCAGTTGCTGCAGGCCGCCGGTCAGTGACCGGCGCGCAGGTGTGATCTGGCGACGCGAACGGGGTCGGCCAGCACGTCGATCGAGGCGATCAGGCCGTCGCGCACCACGAACCCCATGATCGCCGTCGCGTGCCCCGCGACGAAGATGACCGCGCCGGCGGCCCCGTTGACGGTCGCGGCACGCACCTCGCGGTCCGCACCCGCGTAACCGCGGGCGAGCCTGGCCACCTCGGACGCACCCTCGGCGCGGAAACCCGCGGTGCCGCGGCCGAAATCGCCGCGGAGCACCACGTCGGGATGCAGCACCGCCACCAGGCGGTCGAAGTCGCCGCTTCGTCCCGCCGCGAAGAATGCGTCGACCGCCTCCCGCTGGGCGGCCACGTCGCCGTCGGGGGCCGGATCGGCCTCTTCGATGCGTCGGCGCGCCCGGCTGGCCAGCTTGCGGGTGGCCTCCGGCGTCCGCCCGACGATGGGTGCGATCTGGTCGAACGGCACGGCGAAGACGTCGTGCAGCACGAAGGCCAGGCGCTGCTCCGGCGGCAACGTGTTCAGCACCACGAACAACGCCAGCCCGACCGCGTCGGCCAGCATCGCGCGATGTTCGGGGTCGAATTCGTCGTCGACTTCCACGATCGGATCGGGCAGGACGACGGCCGGTTCCTCCCTGCCGCGGGCCCGGCGGTCGCGCAGCATGTTCAGGCAGATGCGGGCCACCACGGTGGTCAGCCAGGCGTCCAGGTTGTCGATGCCGTCGGCGCCGCTGCCGCTCAGCCGCAGCCAGGCTTCCTGCACGGCGTCCTGGGCGTCGTCGATCGAACCCAGCATGCGGTAGGCGATGGCGCCCAGCTGCGGTCGCGCCGCCTCGAACCGCGCCGTCACGGACGCATCCACGGTCATGTGCCGCCCTGGAGTTCGGGCAGGGCGCAGACCTGGTTGCCGGAGAAGCCGGACGAGCCGATCCCCAGCGCGAGGTTGAAGCGCGCGCGCAGGTTGCCCAGCGTGATGACGTGGGTGAGCCCGACGAGTTGGGCCGTGTCGAAATGCGCGCGCAGCGCAGCGAAAAGCTCGTCGTCGACCTCGACGGGGGTGCGGCTGATCGCGGTGGCGTACTCGAGGATCAGCTTGTCGACCTCGGAGAAGCACGCGGCGTTTCGATAGTCGGCCATCGCGAGCAGCTCCTCGTCGGTGATGCCCCACCTTCGGGCGATCTGCGAACCGAGGTCGATGCAGTACTCGCAGCGCACCGTCGTCGCCGCCTTGAGCTCCGCGAGCGCGCGATGGCGCGGGCGCAGGATGTCCAGCTTCGACTCGGCCTGCTCGAGCCTGCCGTAGGCATTGAGCAGCCGGGGGATGTGCGCGTACATCCGCAGCGGTTCGAGCATTCCGGCCGTTTCCAGGCCGGTCATCTGGGCCAGCTTGCGCTTGGTGAAGAAGAAGGCGATCTTGGCGCCCAGACTGGCGTCGTGGTCGGAGACCCCTGGCAACCGGGACATGGCGATCCTCCTAGCAAGTTGCGGTGTGAACCAACGTCCTTACTAAGTCGACACCCGGCGTCACCCAAACGTGACCGGCCCTACCTGCGCGGCCCCGGCGCCATGTCCATGTCGAACACGCGGGCGTGCAACACGGTGCGGTTGCGCAGCGCCGCACGGACCGCCCGGTGCAGCCCGTCTTCGAGATAGGTGACGCCCTTCCACCGCACCGCATGCGGGAAGAGGTCGCCGTAGAAGGTTGAATCCTCCGACAGCAGGCGGTCCAGCGCCAGCACCGTCGTCGTGGTGACCAATTCGTCGAGCCGGATCTGCTGCGGCGGGATCTGGGCCCAGTCCCGGTAGGACAGCCCGTGCTCGGGATACGGCTTGCCTTCGCGGACGCCCTTGAAAATCATTGCCCGATCTTCCCCGACGCGTTGCTGTGACCCGACCGGTTCATGCTGGACAGGCTAGTCGGAAGAAGCGTCGCCAGCGGCGAAGCCGCCCGGAATCCCGACCGCCGCCGCCGAGCGCCCGCCGCGGCTCGCCCCCGCGGCCGGTTGCTGGTAACAGTTAGCACGGCTCGGGACCCGTAAAATGAACCCGGTCAGGGTGGTGAAGGGAGGTGACAACGCGTGGGAAGCGCCGACGATCGTCGTTTCGAGGTGCTGCGTGCCATTGTCGCCGATTTCGTTGCCACCAAGGAACCCATCGGTTCCAAGACCCTGGTGGAGCGTCATAACCTGGGCGTCTCGTCCGCAACTGTCCGCAACGACATGGCGGTGCTGGAGGCCGAGGGTTACATCGCCCAGCCGCACACCAGCTCCGGCCGCGTGCCCACCGAGAAGGGCTACCGCGAGTTCGTCGACCGGCTGCACGACGTCAAGCCGCTGTCCTCCGCCGAGCGCAGCGCGATCCTGAGCTTTCTGGAGTCCGGCGTCGACCTGGACGATGTGCTGCGGCGCGCGGTGCGGTTGCTGGCCCAGCTGACCCGCCAGGTGGCCGTGGTGCAGTATCCGACGCTGACGTCGTCGACCGTGCGCCACCTGGAAGTGATCGCCCTGACCCCGGCGCGGCTGCTGATGGTCATCATCACCGACACCGGTCGCGTCGATCAGCGCATCGTCGAACTCGGCGACGTCATCGACGACCACCAGCTGTCCCAGCTCCGCGAGATGCTCGGCCAGGCGTTGGTCGGCAAGAAGCTCTCGGCGGCCTCGGTCGCCGTGGCCGACCTGGCCGGACAGCTCCGCGCCCCGGACGGCCTGGGCGACGCTGTCGGCCGTTCGGCCACGGTGTTGTTGGAGTCGTTGGTGGAACACAGCGAAGAACGCTTGTTGATGGGCGGGACCGCCAACCTGACCCGGAACGCCGCCGATTTCGGCGGCTCGCTGCGCTCGATCCTGGAGGCGCTCGAGGAGCAGGTGGTGGTGCTGCGGTTGCTGGCGGCCCAGCAGGAAGCCGGTAAGGTGACGGTGCGCATCGGCCATGAGACGGCCGCCGAGCAAATGGCGGGCACCTCGATGGTGACCACCGCCTACGGCACCTCCGACACCGTGTTCGGCGGAATGGGTGTGCTGGGGCCCACCCGGATGGACTATCCGGGAACTATCGCCAGCGTCGCCGCGGTTGCCCTATATATCGGCGAAGTCCTGGGTGCTCGATGAACGCGCACCCGCGGTCTGCGCAGGCGCGGGATAAGGACCAGGTTTAGGAGAGTCAGGCGTGGCACGCGACTATTACGGGCTGCTCGGCGTGAGCAGGAACGCCAGCGACGCGGAGATCAAGCGCGCGTACCGCAAGCTGGCGCGCGAACTGCATCCCGACGTCAACCCGGATGAGGCCGCGCAGGCGAAGTTCAAGGAGATCAGCGTCGCCTACGAGGTGCTGAGCGACCCTGAGAAACGACGCATCGTCGACCTGGGTGGCGATCCGATGGAGAACGCCGCCGCGGCGGGCGGCGGCTTCGGCGGCGGCTTCGGTGGCCTCGGCGACGTGTTCGAAGCGTTCTTCGGCGGCGGGTTCAGCGGCGGTCCTACCGCGCGCGGCCCCGTCGGCCGGGTGCGGCCGGGCTCCGACTCGCTGCTGCGGATGCGGCTCGACCTCGAAGAATGCGCGACCGGTGTGACCAAGCAGGTCACCGTCGACACCGCGGTGCTGTGTGACCGCTGCCAGGGCAAGGGCACCAACGGGGATTCCGTGCCGGTCCCGTGCGACACCTGCGGCGGCCGCGGCGAGGTCCAGACGGTGCAGCGGTCGCTGCTCGGCCAGGTGATGACGTCCCGGCCGTGTCCCACCTGCCGCGGTGTCGGCGTCGTCATTCCCGATCCCTGCCACCAATGCATGGGCGACGGACGGGTGCGGGCCCGCCGCGAGATCAGCGTCAAGATTCCCGCCGGGGTCGGCGACGGCATGCGGGTTCGCCTCGCCGCCCAGGGTGAGGTCGGGCCCGGGGGAGGGCCGGCCGGCGATCTGTACGTCGAGGTCCACGAGCAGGCCCACGACGTCTTCGTGCGCGAGGGCGACGACCTGCACTGCACGGTGTCGGTGCCCATGGTCGACGCGGCGCTGGGGGCCACCGTCACCATCGACGCCATCCTGGATGGTCTGAGCGAGATCACCATTCCGCCTGGCACACAACCGGGTTCGGTGATCACCCTGCGTGGCCACGGGATGCCGCACCTACGGTCGGGCACCCGGGGTGATCTGCACGTACACGTCGAGGTCGTGGTCCCCACGCGGCTGGACCACCACGACACCGAACTGCTGCGCGAGTTCAAGGGGCGCCGCGGCCGCGATGTGCCCGAGGTCCGCTCGACGAACGCCGGCGGCGGGCTGTTCAGCCGGCTGCGCGAAACCTTCACCGGGCGCTAGCCGCGCCGTTTCAGCTCGTCGAGCGTGTGGCCTGTGGACGAAGTCGGAGCGCTTTTCGTACCTAGACCCCACGCTCGGCGACGTGCGGGTCACCCGCGACTGACGTAGGAGAAACTCATGGTCGCGACCCTCTTCTACATCGACGCACTGCCCGACATCGGCTCGCTGGCCGTCCTCGACGGCGACGAGGGATTTCACGCCGCCACCGTGCGGCGGATCCGCCCCGGCGAGCAATTGGTCCTCGGCGACGGAGCCGGCGGCCTGGCGCACTGCGAGGTCGAGCACGCCGGCCGCGAGGGATTGCGCGCCCGAGTGCTGAAGCGCTGGCACATCGCACCTGCGTACCCGCCGGTGACGGTGGTTCAGGCGCTGCCCAAGTCGGAACGCTCGGAGTTGGCGGTCGAGCTGGCCACTGAAGCCGGCGCCGACGCGTTCGTGGCCTGGCAGGCGGCCCGGTGTGTGGCCAATTGGCAGGGCGCCCGTGCGGACAAGGGCCTGCGCCGATGGCGTGCCGTCGTCCGTGCTGCGGCACGGCAATCGCGCCGGGCGCACATCCCGCCCGTCGACGGCGTGCTGACCACCGCCGAGCTGACCGAACGGATCCGCGACGAGGTAGCCGCCGGAGCGACTGTGCTGGCGCTGCACGAGTCGGCCACCGAACGGCTCGCCGACATTGATGTCGCGCAAGCGAATTCGTTGCTCTTGGTGGTCGGTCCCGAAGGGGGTATCACCCCCGAAGAGATCGCCGCCTTGACCCACGCGGGCGCGGCAGCGGTGCGGCTTGGCCCCCAGGTCCTGCGGACCTCGACCGCCGCGGCGGTGGCGTTGGGCGCGCTGGGCGTGCTGACGCCGCGGTGGGATATCGATGCGGGTCCCTAAATTCGCCGGTTTCGCACTTTCCCGGCACCGGCGTTCGTCGGCGGAGTTATCTTGCGGTGATGGCCGAGATTGCCGGCGATTTGAGCGCCATCTTCGACGCGCATGTCGCGCACGAGTTCGTCGCCAAGGACGTCGCCGCCACCATGGCGACGATGACCGCCGACCCCTTCGTCAACCACGTGCCCACGATGATGGGCGGGGTCGGCGGCCGTGAGGTGGCGGAGTTCTACGACAGATACTTCATCGGCCACTGGCCTGCCGACACCGCGATCATCCCGGTCTGCCGCACGGTGGGCGCCGACCGCGTGGTCGACGAGATGATCATGTCGTTCACCCACGACATCCCGATGCCCACCTTCCTTCCCGGCGTACCGCCGACTGGCCGCGCCGTCCTGCTGCCCGTGGTGGTGGTGATGGGCTTCGACATGGGCTCCGAGACGCCCAAAGTGGCATATGAGCGGATTTACTGGGACCAGGCGTGCCTGCTGGTACAGGTCGGACTGCTCGACCAGGCGCCGCTGCCGGTCACCGGGGTTGCGCAGGCCCGCAAGGTGATGGACCAAGGCTCTGCCGGCCAATACGTTGCTGAAAGCTGACCTACCAGGGCCCCCGGCGTAGACTGAGGCGACTAACAAACCACCGACAAGCCGAGGAAGCAGGCATCGAAAACCACGTGACGCCCCGCGAGACGAGGGCTGCCGACGCAGCCGGAGGCCCCGAGGCCAACGCTCAAGTACGCAGCAGCATCGATGTTCCGCCCGATATCGTCGTGGGCTTGTTGGGTTCGGCGGACGAAAATTTGCGGGCCCTGGAAAGCACCCTGAGCGCCGAGCTCCATGTGCGCGGCAATACCGTGACCATCTCGGGTGAGCCCGCCGACGTCGCGCTCGCCGAGCGGGCGATCTCCGAGCTGGTCGCGATTGCGGCCAGCGGGCAGCCGATGACGCCGGAGGTGGTCCGCCACAGTGTCGCCATGCTGGTCGGCACCGATAACGAGTCACCGGCCGAGGTGCTCACGCTGGACATCCTGTCGCGCCGCGGCAGGACGATCCGGCCCAAGACGCTCAACCAGAAGCGCTACGTCGACGCCATCGACGCCAATACCGTCGTCTTCGGGGTCGGCCCGGCCGGCACCGGTAAGACGTACCTGGCGATGGCCAAGGCCGTGCATGCGCTGCAAACCAAGCAGGTGACCCGCATCATCTTGACCCGGCCGGCCGTGGAAGCCGGTGAGCGCCTTGGCTTTTTGCCGGGGACGCTCAGCGAGAAGATCGACCCGTATCTGCGGCCGCTGTATGACGCGCTCTACGACATGATGGACCCCGAGCTGATCCCGAAGCTGATGTCCGCCGGGGTGATCGAGGTGGCGCCGCTGGCATACATGCGTGGTCGCACCCTCAATTCGGCCTTCATCGTCCTCGACGAGGCGCAGAACACCACCGCCGAGCAGATGAAGATGTTCCTCACCCGGCTCGGCTTCGGATCGAAGATCGTCGTCACCGGAGACATCACCCAGGTGGACCTTCCGGGCGGCGCCCGATCGGGCCTGCGCTCGGCGATGCAAATCCTGGAAAACGTCGAGGACATCCACATCGCGGAACTGACCAGTGTGGACGTCGTGCGGCACCGGCTGGTCTCCGAAATCGTCGACGCCTATGCGAAATACGAAGAGCCCGACCTGGCGATGAACCGGGCGGCTCGGCGGGCCGCGGGCTCCCGCGGTCGCCGGTGATAGGGCCGTGAGCCTCGATGAGTATTGAAGTATCTAACGAGTCGGGCATCGACGTCTCCGAAGAGGAACTGATCAGCGTCGCGCGCTTCGTCATCGCCAAGATGGACGTCAATCCCGCGGCCGAGCTGTCGATGGTGCTGCTGGACACCGCGGCGATGGCCGACCTGCACATGCGCTGGATGGACCTCCCCGGGCCGACGGACGTCATGAGTTTCCCGATGGACGAGCTCGAGCCGGGTGGCCGGCCCGATGCGCCGGAACCGGGACCGTCGATGCTGGGCGACATCGTGCTGTGCCCGGAATTCGCGGCCGGGCAGGCCGACGCGGCGGGCCACAGCCTGGGCCACGAGTTGGCGCTGTTGACCATCCACGGCGTGCTGCATCTGCTGGGCTACGACCACGCCGAGCCGGACGAGGCAAAAGAGATGTTCGCCCTTCAGGACCGGTTACTCGAAGAGTGGGTCGCCGAGCAAGTCCACGCCTACCACCAGGACCGCCAGCAGGAGCGGGATCGCCGGTTGCTGGACAAATCGAGGTATTTCGACAATTGATCCGACGAAAAGCACTCGGCGTCGCGGCCGCGGCCGCCATCATCTTCGCACCGCTCTCGGTGGTAGCCACCACGATCGGGGTGGCGGAGGCGGCTCCATGCGCCGGGGCGGGCTCGAACCCCGCCAGATGCCAGTGGTGTCAATACCTGGTGGCGCAGTATCACACCTCCAACGTGTGCTCCCAGGACGCGCCGCCCCGCCGGGCTCAGCCGTCCCCGACTCCAGTACAGGTTCCGGAGCTTCCCCCGTACGTGCCGCCAAGCCCGGAGCCCGTCCACGCCCCACCGCTCATTCCGTCGAATCTGCCGCCTACCAACCCGGTTGCGACGATCAATCCGCCGGGCCCCGACGCGTCGAGAAACGTCTCGGTCGTGGCGCCGCCGAGGGGGCTCGACGTTTCGCCAGAGGCGGTCGCGGCGGCCAAGGCCGCACCGGCCACGCGGGTCAACCCCGCCGACCCTCCCAAGCCGCCGAAGCAGATGGACTTCAACCAGCGGGTGCAGAACGTCGTCAGCACCCACCGGGAGAACGTGGACGTCCTGAAGGTTGACAATCAGCGACTGGTCCGGCCCCGGCACTGGGACTACGTCGACTACGACGACGCCTATCGCCGCCCGGCCCTCTTCAACCCGCTCAACCAGGCGATGATCTTCCGCTACTTCTACGACGGCGCCGACCGGGAGGCCTACCTGCCGGCGGGCGCCCGGATCGTGTTGGACGCCGCCACCGTCGGCGTGGTCCCCTTCACCGCGGTCGGCGACAGCTGGGTGGCGGCAGGCAGCTTCTACGGCGGGGGCTCGTTACCGCCGGACGGCTCCAACGGCCCCCCGCCGCCGAACTACAAGCCGCCCGAGCCCCCGAAGTTGTACCGCAACGTCCTGGTTGCCGTCCCCGCCGCCAGCCAGACGTTGGAAGTCGGCGAGGTGGCGGTGGTGGGCCGGGACGAGAGCCAGCCCGGGGGCAGCCAGCAGACCTTCCTGCTCGACGACTCCACGATGGCCTGGGGTGAGATCAACGACTCCAGCAGCAGCAGTGCCCAAATCAGGGTGACCAAGACTCAGTCGCTGCCGCGCACCGGACCGACCGACGACGGCAACTTCTTGGTGGTGCTGGCCGTTCGCCCGCGCGAGGAACCCACCCAGCCCCCCCAACCGTGGTGGCCCTCGGCGCTGGGCTACGGCGTATTGGGTGTAGTAGTGGGCCTGACCGCCTGGGCCCTCAACCGAAAACGGAGTGACGACGACGTAGGGGAGTCTGTCACCACGTCAAGGTCTTCCGGCAGTTGACCGGCCTGTCCTGGCTGCTCGGCGCGATGGCGCTGATCGCCATCGGTGGGCTCTTCGCGGCCATCGACGCCGCCATCAGCACGGTGTCGCTGGCCCGGGTCCAGGAGCTGGTGCGTGAGGAACGGCCCGGCGCCGTGTCGCTGTCGGAGGTGATGGCCGAGCGGCCGCGCTATATCAACCTGGTCGTGCTGCTGCGAATCACCTGCGAAATCACGGCGACCGTGTTGCTGGTGCTTTTTCTGTACGACAACTTCGGCTTGGGCTGGGCGCTGTTCGGCGCCGCGGCCACCATGGTGGTGATGAGTTTCGTCGTCATCGGGGTGGGTCCGCGCACACTCGGCCGCCAGCACGCGTATTCCATCTCGTTGACGACAGCCGTTCCACTGCGGCTCATTTCGTGGTTGTTGATGCCGCTCAGCCGGTTGCTGGTGGTGCTGGGTAATGCGCTGACACCCGGCCGCGGCTTGCGCAACGGGCCATTCGCATCCGAGATCGAGCTACGCGAAGTCGTCGACCTGGCCCAGCAGCGCGGCGTGGTCGCCGCCGACGAACGCCGGATGATCGAGTCCGTCTTCGAGCTCGGTGACACGCCGGCCCGCGAGGTGATGGTGCCGCGCACCGAGATGATCTGGATCGAAAGTGACAAGCTCGCCAGTCAGGCGCTGAACCTGGCGGTGCGCAGCGGGCATTCCCGCCTCCCGGTGATCGGGGAGAATGTCGACGACATCGTCGGGGTGGTCTACCTGAAAGACCTTGTGCAGAAGAGCTTTCTGCCGGGTGACGGTGGTCGGGGCATCACCGTGGCACAGGTGATGCGGCCGGCGGTGTTCGTGCCGGACTCCAAGCCGCTGGATACGCTCCTTCGCGAAATGCAGCGCGACCGCAACCACATGGCTCTTCTCGTCGACGAATACGGCGCGATAGCCGGCCTGGTCACCATCGAAGACGTGCTGGAGGAGATCGTCGGGGAGATCGCCGACGAGTACGACCAGGCGGAGACGGCACCAATAGAAGACCTGGGCGACAAGCGGTTCCGCGTCTCGGCGCGGTTGCCGATCGAAGACCTCGGCGAGCTGTACGGCGTGGACTTCGACGACGGTCTCGACGTCGATACCGTGGGCGGCCTGCTCGCCCTGGAGCTGGGCCGGGTTCCGCTGCCGGGTGCCGAGGTGGTCTCCCACGGCCTGCGGCTCCAAGCCGAAGGCGGGACCGACCACCGGGGCCGGGTAAGGATCGGCACTGTCCTGCTGAGCCCGGTCGAGTCCGAGTCCAACGGCTCCGACGGGGCAAACCCGCAATGACGCCAAGCGTGCGCCCAGTGCGAAAAACCGGCCCGTCACCCGCGACATGAGCGAATTCCATTCCGGCTTTGTGTGTTTCGTCGGGCGTCCGAACACCGGCAAGTCGACGCTGACCAACGCGCTCGTCGGCACCAAGGTGGCGATCACCTCGACCCGGCCGCAGACCACCCGCCACACCATTCGCGGCATCGTGCACCGGGAGAACTTTCAGATCATTTTGGTGGACACCCCGGGCCTGCACCGGCCGCGCACCCTGCTCGGCAAGCGGCTCAACGACCTGGTGCGCGACACCTACGCCGAAGTCGACGTGATCGGGTTGTGCATCCCGGCCGACGAGGCGATCGGCCCGGGGGACAGGTGGATCGTCGACCAAATCCGTTCGACCGCACCGAAGACGACGCTGGTGGCGATAGTCACCAAGATCGACAAGGTGCCCAAGGATCGGGTGGCCGCGCAGCTGCTGGCGGTGAGCGAACTGGTCGGTGACTCGGCCGAGATCGTCCCGGTGTCCGCGGCCACCGGGACGCAGGTGGACGTGCTGATCGACGTGCTGGCCGCGGCGCTTCCCGTCGGCCCGGCGTACTACCCCGACGGCGAGCTGACCGACGAACCCGAGGAAGTCCTGATGGCGGAGCTCATCCGCGAGGCCGCCCTGGAGGGGGTGCGCGACGAGCTGCCGCATTCGTTGGCCGTGGTCATCGACGAGGTCACCCCCCGGGAGGGCCGCGACGACCTGATCGATGTGCACGCGGTCCTCTACGTCGAGCGCGACAGCCAGAAGGGCATCATCATCGGCAAGGGTGGCACCCGGCTGCGACAGGTGGGCACCGCGGCGCGCGGCCAGATCGAAAAGTTGCTCGGTACCAAGGTCTACCTCGACCTGCGCGTCAAGGTCGCCAAGAACTGGCAGAGCGACCCCAAACAGCTTGGTCGGCTTGGCTTCTGAAATGCCGGCGCGAAGGTTTTCACCGCCAGCGAGCGGGTAGCCGTCGCGTATGACCCAAGCACAGTTAGCGTTAGTGACCGGCGCGTCCAGTGGTATTGGGCTCGAACTGGCCAAGCAGTTCGCCCAACACGGCTACGACCTAGTCGTGGCCGCCGAAGACGATTCCATCCATGACGTACCGGACAAACTGTCCCAGTGGAGTTCCACCGTGCAGCCGGTGCAGGTAGACCTGCGCACCCCCGAGGGGGTGGAGCATTTGTACCAGAGCACGATCGAGGGCGACCGAGTGCTGGCCGCCGCGGCGCTCAACGCCGGGATCGGCCGCGGCGAGATGTTCCTCAAGAGCGAGCTCGCCGACGATCTCAGCATCGTCGACCTCAACGTGCGCTCCACGGTTCACCTGGCCAAGCTGGTGCTGCGCGACATGGCAAACCGCGATACGGGCAAGGTCCTGTTCACGTCGTCCATCGCGGCCCAGATGCCGGGTTCGTATCAACCGGTGTACAACGCGTCGAAGTCGTTCATCCAGTCGTTCGCGGCGGCGCTCCAGGACGAATTGCGCGACACCGCAATCACTGTCACGGCAATGATGCCCGGCCCGACGGACACCAACTTCTTCGGGCGCGCGAAGATGGTGGAGTCCCTGATGGGGAAGGGTCGGAAGGACGATCCGGCCAAGGTCGCGCGGCAAGGGTTCGAGGCGTTGATGCGCGGTGATCAGAAGGTCATCGTCGGTTCGGTCCTCGTCAAGGCGATGGGCATGGCGAACCACGTGTTGCCCGACAGCGTGAAAGCCGTTGGCAATCGGGTGATGTCGCGCCCGCGCGGAAACTAGCCACCCGCTAGGCGAGCACGCGGATGGTTTGCAGCGACGGGTCCGCCGCGTCTGGGACGTTCATGCCCGCGCGCACACCGGAACACAAGTAGTCCAGGACCGCGTCGTTGAGGCGCTCGCCGGGCACGACGGCGGGAATCCCCGGGGGGTACGGCGTGCACTGTTCGGCGGCGACGCGGCCCGCGGCCCGGTCGGTGGGTACAGTTTCGACGCGCCCGAAAAACGCGTCGCGGGGCAGGCACACGGTCTCGAGTTGCAGCTGCTCGGGTGAGGGCAGATCGATGCGCGGGGGTGGGTCGAAGGTGTCGGCGGCCTTGCGCCAGGCCACGAGCGCATCCGTGAGCCGGCCTGCGGTGTTTTCGTCTTCGGCCATGGACAGCGTCGCCAGGATGCGGCGGTGATCGCTCATTCCCATGTCGATGTGCGCGTGCTCACGCAGCCAGTCGTGGGCCTGATAACCGGAGGTGCCCGTCGCGGACACGTCCATCAACACCTGCATCCGGTCCAGGTCGTGGGACGCCTGCACGCCGAGCAATTCGTCGTCGAGCACCTTCACATCCGGGATGCCTTCGATGTCCTGGCGCAGCTGGTATGCGAGATCAATTGCGGTGCTGAGCAATTCGTGTCCATGCTGCACCATCTGCCGCCGCCAACCATCCATGGCGGCATACACCAGGACGTTGGGACTGGTGGTCATCAGCAGGTCCGCGCACGCCGATATGCGGTCCTGATCGATCCGATCGCCCTGCACGTGGAACACGGAACCCTGTTCGAAGCCGGCACCCATCTTGTGGACGCTGACCACGCAGACGTCCGCGCCGGCGTCCATCGCCCATGTCGGCAGCTTCTCGTGGAACGGCAGGTGCGCCCCCCACGCCTCGTCGATGATCAACGGTTTGCCGCGCGCGTGGCAGACCTCGGCGATCCCGGCTATGTCGGCGCACGTGCCGTAGGGGCTGGGGCTGACGATGAGCGCGCCGGCGGCGTCGGGGTGCTTTTCCCAGGTCTCTTCCACCTGCTGCGGTGACGGCGGATGCGAGAAATGGTGCTCGGCGTCCCAGCGGGGGGTGATCCAACGGGGTTGCATTCCGGAGAAGATGAGCCCCGCCACGATCGACTTGTGGCTGTCCCGGCTGACGAGCAGGCTGCCGTCGCCGCCGGCCACGGCCATCATCGCCGCCTTCACCGACAGCGAACTGCCGCAGGTGGAGAACCAGGCGATGTCGGCGCCCACGGCCTCGGCCATCAGGTCCTCGGCGTGCTTGAGGTATTCGTGGCTGGTCCTGCGGTCATCGAGCCCGCCGCTGGCCAGCACGTCGTCCAGAAAGGGCTCGCGGCCGAGGACCGCTAGGACACGCTCATCCGTGCCGCGGCCCTGCCGATGGCCCGGCGGCGTGAACCCGTACCGGTTCTTTTCGCGGTAATCGACCAGCGCATCTAACAGTGGAGCATCAGATTGGTCCATTGCGAAGGGGTACCCGCCTTGTCACCCGCTATGCGACGGCCTCGGTGACCTCGAGTAGCCCGCGTTCGCGTACCGGCTTATGCGCGACTGCGTCGAGGTCCAGGCCGTCGGATCGTTGCACTGCGGTCAATTACCCGGTGCGGGCATCGACAAACCCAAAGCTCCCCAAGCGAACTCAACTTCTGGCGATGTGGCGCCCGCGGTTTCACCTTCCTGGCGGCGCGGTGCCCGCCACCGGCGGCGTGCCCGTTTCGGCGTTCCACCACATCGTCGGCTGCTTGGTCGACCACCCGCACACGGCCTCCAGCTCGGCGGCCAGCGAGATCAGCATGCCCTCACTGTTGGCCGGCCCCATCAACTGGACCCCGATCGGCAATCCCTCGGAAGTGAACCCGGCCGGCACGTTGATCGACGGCCAGCCCAGCACGTTCCACGGGAAGGTCAGTGGGCACGCGGCGATCATCGCGCGATCGGTGTCGAAGCTGCTCAACCGGTCGAAGGCGCGCGCCAGCGGTGGCGGCTGGGCGGTGGTCGGAGCCAAAACGACGTCGACGATGTCGAAGATCGAACCCACCCGGCGCTGGGCGGCGGTTTCGTGCCGGCGCGCGGAGCGCAGGATCGCCTGCCCCAGCACGTGGCCCAGGCGCAGATTGGACAGCGTGCGGGGGTCGAGGTTCACCCCGTCGCCCAGCCGCTCCTCCCAATCCCGCAGGCCCGCGGTGGACCGGACGAGGAAGTCCCACGACAGCCGCAGGCCGTAGTCGGGATTGCCCGGCACCACGGTATGGCCGAGCAACTCGAGCTGCTTGGCCACGGCTTGGGTCGCGGCCAGGATTTCGGGATGCAGCTTGGTCCGGAAACCGGTGTACGGGAACCGCGTCGACAGCGCGATGTTCAGCGGTCCGGGCGCGATACCGACATAGTCCGACGCGGTGATCGGGGGTGGCTTGTGCCGGTCGACCTCGACGTTGCCAGACGCCGCGTCGAGCACCAACGCCGCATCGGCCACCGTTCGGGCCAGCACGCCGTTGACCGTGATGCCGTTGAACGCATCCGGCAGTGGCCAGGTGGAGATGCGGCCGCGCTGCGGCTTGATGCCCACCAGGTGCGTCCACGCGGCGGGCACCCGGATGCTGCCCGCGCCGTCGGAGCCGATCGCCGCGGTGACCAGCCCCGCCGCCACCGCGGCCGCGCTGCCCCCCGACGAGCCGCCCGGGGTGTGTCGGCGCGACCAGGGGTTGCGGGTATGCCCGAACCCGGGCCCGCTGGTGAACGGCCACTGACCCAGTTCGCAGGTGTTGGTCTTGCCGACGATCACCGCGCCCGCGGCCTTGAGCCGGCGAACCACCTCGGCGTCGTGGGGGGCGGGCGCGACATAGCCCTCGGTGCCGTAGGCGGTGGGCACGCCAGCAACGTCGACGTCGTCCTTGATCGCGATCGGTATGCCCAGCAACGGCGCGGTGTCACCGGCGGCCCGCCGCCGATCGGCCGCCGCGGCGTCGGCCAGCGCCGACTCGGTGAGCACGACGCGGAAAGCGTTCAACGTCGGCTGGCTCGCGTGGATGGCGTGCAGCGACCGGCGCACTAGTGTGACGGAGGTCACGGAGCGGTTGGCCAGCTGATAGAGCAGGTCAGTCAGTGTGGGCAGGCGCTGGCCGCCGGATCCGAAAACGGACCCAGGACCTGACTCGGAAGCGCCGATCACGGGGTACGAGACTAACCGGCGCGGATACCAGCATTGTCGCGGCGGGGTGCAAAACTGTTGTGATGCGGCTATATCGAGACCGGGCGGTGGTGTTGCGCCAGCACAAGCTCGGCGAAGCCGACCGGATCGTCACCCTGCTAACCCGCGATCACGGGCTGGTTCGGGCGGTGGCGAAGGGTGTTCGTCGCACCCGCAGCAAATTCGGCGCACGGCTGGAGCCGTTCGCGCACGTCGACGCGCAACTGCATCCCGGCCGCAATCTCGACATCGTCACCCAGGTGGTCTCGATTGACGCGTTCGCCACCGACATCGTCAGCGACTACGGCCGCTACACCTGCGGGTGCGCGATGCTGGAAACCGCCGAACGCCTCGCCGGTGAGGAGCGGGCCCCCGCCCCGGCCCTGCACCGGCTCACGGTGAGTGCGCTGCGGGCGGTGGCCGACGGCCGCCGGTCCCGGGACCTGCTGCTGGACGCCTACCTGCTGCGCGCCATGGGCATCGCCGGATGGGCACCGTCGCTGACCGAGTGTGCCCGGTGCGCCACACCGGGGCCGCATCGGGCGTTTCACGTCGGCGCCGGGGGGAGCGTCTGTGCACACTGTCGTCCGGCCGGTTCGACGACACCGCCGCCGGGTGTGCTGGACCTGATGTCCGCGCTGCACGACGGCGACTGGGAGTTCGCCGAACAGGCCCAACAAGCGCATCGCAGCTACGTCAGCGGGCTGGTGGCCGCGCACCTGCAATGGCATCTGGAACGGCAGCTCAAAACGTTGCCACTGGTGGAACGGACGTATCACGTCGACCGCACCATCGCCGAACGGCGCGCCGCGCTGATCGAGCAGGATTTGGACTGTGGCTAAGAAGGCCGAGCGGAAGCTGGCGTCCACCGTCTTCCCGCAGCTGCCTCCCGCCCCCGACGACTATCCGAGCTTCCCCGACAGGTCGACCTGGCCGGTGGTGTTCCCCGAGTTGCCGGCGCCTCCCGGCGGCGGCCCGAGCCGGCCACCACAGCACATCTCGAAAGCGGTAGCGCCCCGCATCCCGGCCGATCGATTGCCCAACCATGTGGCGATCGTGATGGACGGCAACGGCCGCTGGGCCACCCAACGTGGGCTGACTCGTACCGACGGCCATAAAGCGGGCGAGGCGGTCGTCATCGATATCGTCTGTGGCGCAATAGAAATCGGGATCAAGTGGCTCAGCCTCTACGCCTTCTCCACCGAAAACTGGAAGCGTTCCCCCGAGGAAGTCCGGTTCCTCATGGGCTTCAACCGCGATGTGGTGCGCATGCGCCGGGTGAACCTCAAGACGATAGGGGTCAAGATCCGCTGGGTGGGCTCGCGTCCACGCCTGTGGCGCAGCGTGATCAATGAATTGGCGATCGCGGAAGAGATGACGAAGGACAACGACGTCATCACGGTCAACTACTGCGTCAACTACGGGGGCCGCGCCGAAATCGCCGACGCCACAAAGGAAATCGCGCGCTTGGCCGCCGCCGGCCGGCTGAATCCGGAGCGCATCACCGAGTCGACGGTGGCGCAGCACCTGCAGCGGCCCGACATCCCGGACGTGGACCTCTTTCTGCGGAGCTCCGGGGAGCAGCGCTCCAGCAATTTCATGCTGTGGCAGGCGGCCTACGCGGAGTACATCTTCCAGGACAAACTATGGCCCGACTATGACCGCCGTGACCTGTGGGCGGCCTGCGAGGAATACGCTTCTCGCAATCGAAGGTTCGGGAGTGCCTAATGCCATCACTGCAAGAGCGCCTGGCGTCGGTGCTCGGCGAAGTCCTCCGGGTCGAGGAGGAGCCCGACGGGGCGCTGACGGTGCGCCACGCCGGGACCATCGCCTCGTTGCGGGTGGTGAACATCGCTGAAGACCTGGATCTGGTGTCGCTCACCCAGGTGGTGGCGTGGGATCTGCCGCTGACCAAGAAGGTCAGCGATCAGGTCGCCAAGCAGGCCCGCTCTAGCAACTTCGGCACCGTCACGCTCGTCGAGAAGATCAACGACAAGGCAGTGCAACGCAACTCGGGCAAGGGTGCGGCCAAGAGCGCCGACGTGATCCTGCGCTACAACTTTCCCGGCGCGGGGCTGACCGACGACGCCCTGCGCACCCTGATACTGCTGGTGCTGGATGCGGGCGCCGGGATGAGTCGCACGCTGACGCCGTGAATGCGGCGTCGGCATCGACGGGATCGACTGCAGCGCGCACGGGAAGGTGTCGCCGTAGCGTCGATTTCGCGGGGGTCAGCTCCTACATTGTCGGCAGGTGCCGAAGATCTCGATGGTGTGGCTGACGTCGGAATAGCCGTGCTTGGCGGCGACTTGCGCGGCCCACTCCTCGACCTCGTGGTCGCCGACCTCGATGGTGGAACCGCAACTGCGACAGACCAGATGGTGATGATGGTGCTCGGAGCACCTGCGGTAGACCGACTCGCCGGTGTCGGTGCGCAGCGTGTCGACCATTCCCGCCGCCGCCATCGACTGCAGCGTCCGGTAGACGGTGGTCAGCCCGATGTTCTCGCCGCGCCGGCGCAGCTCGTCGTGCAGCTCCTGCGCCGAGCGGAAGTCGTCGAGGGTGTCCATCAGGGTGGATATGGCCGCCCGCTGACGGGTCGACCGGACGGTCGCGCCCGTCATGCGGTGTCCTCGCCCGCGTGGGCGACCGCGTCCACGACGATGTGCGCCAGGTGATGGTCGGCGAGCCGGTACAGCACCTCGCGGCCGGATCGCTCACCGGCGACCACGCCGGCCGCCTTGAGAATCTTCAGGTGCTGGCTGACCAGCGGCTGCGGCACGCCGAGCGCGTCGACCAGCTCGTGCACGCAGCGGTGGGATTCGTGCAGCTGCAGCACGATCGCGATCCGCACGGGTGCGGCCAGCGCGCGCAGCAACTCGCCGGCCGCGTCGAGGATCTCCCGCGCCGGCGGCACGGGGTAGGCGGCCGGCGCGCCGGACCCGGTTCCGCCGTGCTCGTGGGCTACCACGCTCATGTCACCAGCGGCGGCGGCCGGCATCGAGGAAGGCGGAGAGGAGGACATCGCCATGGGAGAGAGTCATCACCTCGAGAAGTGCCAGGTAGTGGTGGGACGCCCGCCGTGAGGCATCGCGAGCGGCCGACTTCCACTGTCACATGCATGATGACGCATGTCAAAGACCGCGGCGGTGATCGTTACCATGACTACTGCTCTGCGCACGGCGGTTCACTGCCGCGTGTGCTTGCCCAAACCCGGAAAGGGAGTGCACCACCCCGTGGCGTCCGTCATCGACACCGTAGTCAACCTTGCCAAGCGGCGCGGCTTCGTCTTTCCCTCGGGTGAGATTTACGGCGGTACCCGGTCGGCGTGGGACTACGGCCCGCTGGGGGTGGAACTCAAGGAGAACATCAAACGGCAGTGGTGGCGCTCGGTGGTCACCGGGCGCGACGACGTCGTGGGCATCGACTCGTCGATCATCCTGCCGCGGCAGGTGTGGGTGGCCTCCGGCCATGTCGAGGTCTTCCACGACCCGCTGGTCGAGTGCCTGAACTGCCACCACCGGCATCGCCAGGACCACATGCAGGAGGCCTATCTAGCTAAGAAAGCGGCCAAGGCGGGGATCGACGACCCCGGGTCGGTGCCGATGACCGAGATCGTCTGCCCGGATTGCGGCACCAAGGGGCAGTGGACGGAGCCGCGTGAGTTCAACATGATGCTCAAGACCTACCTCGGGCCGATCGAGAGCGAGGAGGGCCTGCACTATCTGCGTCCCGAGACCGCGCAGGGCATCTTCGTCAACTTCGCCAACGTGGTCACCACCGCGCGCAAGAAGCCACCGTTCGGTATCGGCCAGATCGGCAAGAGCTTTCGCAACGAGATCACGCCCGGCAACTTCATTTTCCGAACCCGCGAGTTCGAACAAATGGAAATGGAGTTCTTCGTGGAGCCGTCGACCGCGAAGGAATGGCACCAGTATTGGATCGACACCCGGCTGCAATGGTATGTCGAGCTGGGTATCAACCCGGAGAATCTGCGCCTGTTCGAGCACCCCGCGGACAAGCTTTCCCACTACTCCGATCGCACCGTCGACATCGAGTACAAGTTCGGCTTCGCCGGCAACCCGTGGGGGGAACTGGAAGGCGTCGCCAACCGAACTGACTTCGACTTGTCAACGCACGCAAAGCATTCCGGTGTCGACCTGTCGTACTACGACCAAGTCACCGACACGCGGTACACCCCCTACGTCATCGAACCCGCAGCTGGCCTGACCCGGTCGTTCATGGCGTTCTTGATCGATGCCTACACCGAGGACCAGGCCCCCAACGCCAAGGGTGTGATGGAGAAGCGCACGCTGCTCCGCCTGGACCCGCGGTTGGCCCCGGTCAAGGCCGCGGTGCTGCCGCTGTCCCGGCACGCCGACCTGAGTCCAAAGGCTCGCGACCTGGCCGCGGAGTTGCGCACCTGCTGGAACATCGATTTCGACGACGCGGGCGCCATCGGGCGGCGCTACCGCCGCCAGGACGAGGTGGGGACGCCGTTCTGTGTGACGGTGGATTTCGATTCACTCGAGGACAACGCCGTCACCGTGCGCCGGCGCGACGACATGACGCAGGAGCGGGTCGCGATGAACGCCGTCTGCGACTATCTCGCCGCCCGGCTCAAGGGTTGCTAGCCGCCACCGGTAGCGGCCGCGTACAGGGGCGGACTTGCCTGGTTGATCGAGGTCGACACCCCGCCACGGCGTAATTAAACGTTTCGTAAAAATCCAGTTCTGGGTAGCCGATTGGCCTAGGCTCTTAAGGCGAATGTTGCTCACGTATCTAGTGGCCGGGGGTGGGTGTCGGTTCGTGTGGGTGTAGGTGCCGTTGACGCGGTCGGCGGGTTGGGGATGTGATGATTCCAGCTTTTCTCTTCTTCCCCCCCGAGATCAACTCTGCGCTCATGTACGGCGGCGCGGGGCCCGGTCCGTTGTTGACGGCGGCCTCGGCCTGGGAGGCGCTGGCGGCGGATCTGGCGGCCGCCGCGGCCTCGTTCGAGTCGGTTGTGACGGGAGTCGCCGCGGGTCCGTGGACCGGTCCGTCGTCGGAGGCGATGGTGGCGGCTGCGACGCCGTATCTGCAATGGCTGATCTCGGCCGCGGGACAAGCCGAGATGGCCGCAGCGCAGGCCACTGCGGCGGCGACGGCCTATGAGGCGGCGTTCATGGCGACGGTGCCCACCCCGGAGGTGCTGGCGAATCGCATCCGGCTGGTCGCGCTGATCGCGACGAACTTCTTCGGTCAGAACACCCCGGCGATCGCGATGACCGAAATCGAGTACATGGAAATGTGGGCCCAGGACGTGGCCGCGATGGTGGGCTACCACGCCGGGGCGCAGACGGTGGCGTCGACGTTGCCGGCGTTCAGCGTCCCGCCGGCCGGCCTGGGTGGGTTGGCGGGGCTGGTGACGGCGCCGCTGAACCTGGCGTCGGAGGCTCTCGGGGCGTTCTCCTCGCTCGGGGCCACATTCGTTGCCCAGCTGCAGTCGGTGCTGGGGGCGTTCTCGCCCGCGTTCACGTCGGTCACGTCGTTACTTTCATCGATGCCAGTGACGACGCTGACCGCCATGGCGCCGATCGGGATGTATCCCGCGACGGCGCTGATGTCGCCCATGATGGTGCTCGCGCACAGTGTCGGGCCTGCGGCGCCGGCCGCGACGGGCGTCACCACCGTGGCTGCCGAGATTCCGCACGCCGCCGGCGGCGCGGTCCTAGGGCCGCAACCGCTCGGCGGGCTGGGCGTCGCGACCGCCGGGCTGGGCAACGCGCGGTTCGTGGGGGCGATTACGGTGCCGCCGACCTGGCAGGGGTCGCTGCCGGTGCCGGCGGTCCTGACCAGTCTGGCGGTGCCGGCATTGGGCACCCAGATACCGACCCCGATCGCGACCGGAGGATCGTCCGCGCCCGCCGGTTCGACGTCGGCGATGCCCGTGGCGCTGGAGGGTCGGGACGCCGAGGACGACAAGACCGACCGGAGGGGGCGCCGCGGCGGGGAGAACCCGCACGTGGTGCAGTCGCGGCCCAAGGTGGTGCCGCGGACCAAAGGCGGATAGGGCCGGGCAACCCCGCTCGTAGGCGCTGGTCGGGAGCGAAAGCAAATCGGAGTTTTTCGGGTTTTTGCCCCAAGTTTGGCTTACGATGTGGCTGCTTGGTGTTAATTGGTTCGGCCACAGCGACCGAAGATTAGCTGTGGAAGGGGGCAACATGCTTTTGCCTCTTGCTCCGCCGTTACCAGATGACTCTGTGTCGGCGGTTCGGGGTGAGTCGGGGATGCTCGGGGGCCTGTCGGTACCACTCAAATGGGGCGTGGCCGTCCCGCCTGATGACTACGACCATTGGGCACCGAAGCCGGAAGCGAGCGCCGACCCCGGCGACGCGGCGGCCGAGGTGCCGGCCCCGGCGGTCGTCCCCGACGCCAGCCAGTGGAATGAGTGGAAGCGGTGGGAGGGTGAAACCGAACCCCACTTCGACATACCGCGCAGCGGAGGCGTGATTCCGCATTCACCGGCCGCCGGTTGACGTTCGGGGGTGTTGGGCCGAGCTCAGAATCGGCCGCCGCCACCCATGAAGCCGCCGCCTGACGAGCCGCCGAACGATGTCGGACTCCACCCGCCGAACCCTCCCCGCATTGCCCCGCCGAGCAAGTTGCCGATGATGATGCCGCCCAGCATCGCGCCCATGTCGCTGCTCGCGCCCCGGCTGTAGGCACGCTGAGCCGCTTGTACATCGGCATTGGCCAGTGCTTGCGCCTGGGCGGCCAGCGTCGACGCCGCGTTGGCGTGGGAGATCGCTTCGGCCGGGTTCGTCGCCCTCTTGTCCTGCGCGGATTGCAGGTGCCGTCTGGCTTCGGCAAGCCGGGTGCGGGCCTCCGGGCCGACGCAGCCCCGGCGCGTGTCGATGTAGTCGGAGACCGCGCGCACCCGGGACTCGGCGCTGAACGCCGCCTGCTGGTACGACCGATTGAGCTGTTCGGCGGTGGCCTGCTCCTGGGACAGGGTGACCAGCAGACCGTTCAGGTCGGCGCCCGCCTTGACCAACTGGGCGAAGGCGCCCAGCGGGTCGGTGGAGCCTCCGGCGCGCGCACCGTCGACGGCCCGGGTGGCCGCATCGCGCGCCGCGATCAGGTCGCCGGTGCGAGCAGATTTGATGGGCTGTGCTTTCTGCAATAGCTCGCCGGCCCGCTTGATGTGCGCCTGAACGTCCGCCATGGCCGACGGCAGCCGGTCGATGGCGTGCTGGATGTCGTTGGCGGCGTTGTCGACCGAGTCGAGCAGCGCACGGGCCTGCCCGAGCGCGGACTCGGCGGCGCGGACGGCATCCACCAATCCGGCCTGCCGTCCGCTGACGGCTTCGGCGGCCAAACCCCGGGCAGCGCTGATGTTGCGGTCGGCGAAGGCCAGCCGCTCGTTGGCCGCCGCGACGTTGCCGGACACCGATGTCAATGCGGCAGCATCGAATTGGGCGTGCAGCTCGGCCAGTCGCTGTTCTGACGGGGCTATGCGGGTGGTGAGCTCGACGTACTGCTGGGTCAGCGCGTCGAGCCGCGACGGGGCGTTGATCACCAGGTCGCGCAGATTTTCGAACGCCTCGGTCTGCGACTCCAGTTCGCGGTCCGCGCGCGCCGCCGCGACGACCACCTGGGTGATCAGCTCGCGACGCTGCTCAGACGTCTCCGGTGTGCTGTCGTCCAGCCGTTGTCGCACCGTAAATGCTTGCGACAGGGCGGCTTTGGCGTTGTTCAAGGCCTGGGTAAACGGCTGGGTCCGCTCTTCACCGAACTCGGCGACCGCCAGGTCGAGTTCGTTGGAGCTCGTCCGCACGGCGTTGTCGACATCGACCACCAGCGCGCGGGACAAATCGTCGAGGGCCAGCAGCGGGACCGCGGCCAGCGCTTGGGAGTCGGTGGGGTCCACCCGCCGGGCCGCGGCCAATTCGGCCGCGCGCCGCCGCCGGCCGCGATACTGCATCACCAACAACAGAACCGCCAGCGCGACCAGGATGACGGCCAGTGTTACCAGCAGGACGACCCGGCCCGACGAATCCGGCGATTTGTTGAGCCCATTGGCGGCCGCGACCGCGGCGCCGCTCCAGTCGCCGTTGTGCAAAGCGGGCTCAATCTTGTTGCGCCGCAAGTCATCGACCTGGCGCGCGTTGACGCTCTTGACGGTGGACGGCACCAGGAAGGCGTATGCCCGGCTGTTGGTGGCGACGGCCAGCAGGGCGTCATAGTCGCCCAGATCGCTGGCGCGCATGGTGGCCTGCGCCCAACTCGCGGCGCCCTGGCCGGAGAAGTCATCGACGTAGACCACCCACAGCCGGATGTGGCGATCCGTGTACAGCTTGCCCAGCGCCGACGTGACCGCCGCGCGGCCGGAGTCGGACAAAACGCCCGCGTTGTCGCTGATGTAGTCCGCCAGCCGGAACGGGGGTTGCGCGCCGGCCGCGGGTGCCACCAGCAGCCCGCCGCTGAAAGCAATCGCGAGAATCGTCCCGATCACGCTTAGCAGGCGAGCAATGC
The DNA here is from genome assembly GCF_025263485.1 of Mycobacterium sp. SMC-2. NCBI lineage: Bacteria > Bacillati > Actinomycetota > Actinomycetes > Mycobacteriales > Mycobacteriaceae > Mycobacterium > Mycobacterium sp. SMC-2. The sequence continues at coordinate 4,278,893 of NZ_CP079863.1, read as the reverse complement.
GCATGACGCCAATTTAGCCCGGCCACGATGCGGGCAAATGGGCGTGCGGCGGAGCGGTCCCTCGCCCGGCATTCCCTGGCAGACTGTGCTGCGGTGACCACGAATCGGCAAGACCCTTATGACGACTTCGACCGCCAACGGCGGGTACACGAAGCGCCGAAGACTGCGAGTTTGCCGGGGACCGAAGGCCAGCATCGCACCGACTTCGCCCGGGACCGGGCACGGGTGCTGCACAGCGCCGCGCTGCGCCGGCTGGCCGACAAGACCCAGGTTGTCGGGCCCCGCGAAGGGGACACACCGCGCACCAGGTTGACGCACTCGCTGGAGGTCGCCCAGATCGGGCGGGGGATGGCGGTCGGCTTGAGCTGCGACCTCGACCTGGTGGAGCTGGCCGGCCTGGCCCACGACATAGGCCACCCGCCCTACGGGCACAACGGCGAGCGCGCCCTCGATGAGGTCGCCGCGAACTATGGCGGTTTCGAAGGGAACGCACAGAACTTCCGCATCCTGACCAGCCTCGAGCCCAAAGTGCTTGACGAACAAGGTAATAGCGCAGGGCTGAACCTGACCCGCGCGTCCCTGGACGCGGTCATCAAGTATCCGTGGTACCGCGGCAGGGGCCTTGGGGAAGGGCGAAGAAAGTTCGGGTTTTACGACGAGGACCGCGAGCCGGCGGCCTGGGTTCGCGCCGGCGCGCCGGAGGGCCGGATGTGCCTGGAGGCGCAGGTGATGGATTGGGCCGACGATATCGCCTATTCGGTCCACGACGTCGAGGACGGCGTCGTCTCCCAGCGCATCGACCTGCGCGTGCTCGCCGACGACGACGAGGCGGCCGCGCTTGCCAAACTGGGTGCGAGCGAATTCTCGCGGGTCAGCGCCGACGACTTCATGGCGGCCGCGGCGCGGCTCTCGGGACTGCCGGTGGTCGCCGCGGTCGGCAAGTTCGACGCCACGTTGGCGGCGTCGGTCGCGCTCAAGCGGCTCACCAGTGAATTGGTCGGCAGGTTCGCCTCGGCCGCCATTGCCACCACGTGCGCCGCGGCCGGTCCCGGGCCGCTGGTACGCTACCGGGCCGAGTTGCTGGTGCCCGATCTGGTGCGCGCCGAGGTCGCGCTGCTGAAAATCCTGGCGCTGCAGTTCATCATGTCCGATCCGCGGCATCTCGATTCCCAAGCGCGGCAGCGCGAACGAATCCACCGGGTGGCGCACTGGCTGTATTCCGGAGCGCCCCAGACGCTCGACCCCGTTTTCGCCGCGGCCTTCACCACCGCGGTCGACGACCGCGCCCGGTTACGGGTCATCGTCGATCAGATCGCGTCATACACCGAGGGCCGGCTGGAACGCATCGACGCGCGCCAGGCCGGCGGCTAGGAGCGGCTCGGCCGCACGTCATCCCAGCGCGGTCCCGTCGTCGTCGCGGGATAGGCTGCCCGTCATGACCAAATTCAGCGGTATCGCCACCCTCGCGGTGGGGCTTCCCGTCGTCGCCATGACCGCCTGCAGCTCGCCTCAGCATGCGAGCACCCAGCCCGGGACCACCCCTCCGGTCAAGAGCGCCCCGCCGGCGTCTTCGGGTGAGTCGACGACCCCGCCGCCCAATGGCAACTCGCTCACGGCGCAGTTGAAGGCGCCCGACGGGCGGCCGGTGGCCACGGCGACCTTCGATTTCACCGAGGGCTACGTCACCGTCACCGTCAAGACGGTCACCCCCGGCATCCTGACGCCCGGCTTCCACGGCATGCACGTGCACGAGATCGGCAAATGCGAGCCCAACTCCGTCGCCCCGACCGGCGGTGCACCCGGCAACTTCCTGTCCGCCGGGGGGCATTACAACGCGCCCGGCCACACCGGAAAGCCCGAAACCGGCGACCTGACATCGCTTGAGGTACGTCAGGACGGCTCGGGCTACCTGGTGACGACCACCGATGCGCTCACCAGGGACGTGCTGCTGGCGGACGGTGGCAAAGCGTTGATGTTGCACGGCGCCGAATACAGCGACCGCGCGATGGAACGGGTGGCATGCGGCGTCATCGGAACCGGATAGCCGGCCGGCTCGGCGCTCTAGACTGAGCCGATGTCCAGCCCGGCAGGTTCGTGGGGGCACCACCCGCGCGCGGGGGAGGATGACGCCCGGCCCAGGGGCCGGGGCCGGATTCCCGATCGTGACATCGCCGCCATCCGCGAGCGGGTCCGCATCGACGAAGTCATCGGCGACTACGTCCAATTGCGGCGCGCCGGTGCCGATTCCCTCAAGGGGCTGTGCCCGTTTCACGACGAGAAGTCGCCGTCGTTCCACGTTCGCCCCAACCACGGACACTTCCATTGCTTCGGCTGCGGGGAGGGCGGCGACGTCTACGCGTTCATTCAGAAGATCGAACACGTCACCTTCGTGGAGGCCGTCGAGCTGCTCGCCGACCGGATCGGCCACACCATCAGCTACACAGGGCCGGCGACCAGCGTGCAGCGCGATCGGGGGAGCCGCAGCCGGCTGGTCGCGGCCAACGCCGCCGCGGCGGAGTTCTACGCGGCGGCGCTGGAATCCGACGAGGCCGCGCCGGCCCGCCAGTACCTGACGGAACGGAATTTCGACGCCGAGGCGGCCCGCCGCTTCGGCTGCGGCTTCGCGCCGTCGGGATGGGATTCGCTGACAAAACATCTGGTGCGCAAGGGTTTCGAGTTCAAGGAGCTGGAAGCGGCCGGCCTGTCGCGGCAGGGGCGTCGCGGCCCGATCGACCGGTTTCACCGGCGGCTGCTGTGGCCCATCCGCACCGCCGCGGGCGAGGTGATCGGGTTCGGCGCCCGCCGGCTGTTCGACGACGATCCGATGGAAGCCAAGTACATCAACACGCCCGAGACGCTGCTGTACATGAAATCGTCGGTGATGTTCGGCATCGATCTGGCCAAACGCGACATCGCGAAGGGGCATCAGGCCGTCGTCGTCGAGGGCTACACCGACGTGATGGCGATGCATCTGGCCGGGGTCACCACCGCGGTGGCGTCGTGCGGCACCGCGTTCGGCGACGAGCATCTGGCGATGCTGCGCCGGCTGATGATGGACGACAGTTTCTTCCGCGGCGAGCTGATCTACGTTTTCGACGGTGATGCGGCGGGGCGCGCGGCCGCGCTCAAGGCCTTCGGCGGCGAGCAGAATCTGGCGGGGCAGTCCTTCGTCGCGGTGGCCCCGGACGGCATGGATCCCTGCGATCTTCGGCTGAAGTCCGGCGACGGCGCGCTGCGCGACCTGGTGGCGCGGCGCACCCCGTTATTCGAGTTCGCGATCCGCACCGCGATCGGCGAGATGGACCTGGACAGCGCCGAGGGCAGGGTCGCGGCGCTGCGCCGCTGTGTGCCGATGGTGAGCCAGATCAAAGATCCCACGCTGCGCGACGAGTACGCCCGCCAGCTCGCCGGGTGGGTCGGGTGGGACGACGTGGCACAGGTCATCGACCGGGTGCGCAGCCGGGCCAAGAAGTCGCCGGCCCCGTCGCGTTCCGGTCCGGATGCCGCCCGCCGCCCCGCCCAGCAGCCCCGTGCGGCGGCCCCGGCCCAATCCGCCTCCACCCGCCCCGACCCGCGGGACCCGATGCTGTGGCCCCAGCGGGAGGCGCTCAAGTCAGCGTTGCAGTACCCGGCGCTGGCCGGCCCGGTCTTCGACACGCTGACCGTCGAAAGCTTCACCCATCCCGGTTACGCCGCCGTGCGCAAGGCCATCGAGGCGGCCGGCGGGACGTCGAGCGGCATCACCGGGGCGCAATGGATCGATGCGGTGCGCCAGCGGGCCGGCTCGGACCTGACCGCGGGGCTGGTCAGCGAGCTCGGTGTGGAGGCCGTCCAGGTGGACGACGAAAAGCTGCCGCGCTACATCGCCGGCGTGCTGGCCCGGTTGCAGGAGGTGTGGATGGGCCGCCAGATCGCCGAGGTGAAGTCCAAGCTGCAGCGCATGTCGCCGATCGAACAGGGCGACGAGTACCACGCGCTGTTCGGCGACCTGGTCGCGATGGAGGCCTACCGGCGCAGCCTGCTGGAACAGGCTAGCGGCGACGATCTGACGATGTGAGGGCCTCGTCGGCGGGCCGCTCGGCGCCACGCTCCATGACGGCCGTCTGGTCGTCGATCTCGGCGACGGTCACGAACCCGGTGTCCGGGGAGATCCGGTTCGCGACCTTGCGGCGCCCCCCCTCGATCATCGACTTGGCCACGGGGCTGCTGGTCAGGGCGCGATACGTGCCGACGATCTGCTCGTATCGGCGACGGCCGGCCCTCGAGCCCAGCACGTAACCCAGTCCCAGCACCACGACATACCGGATCAAAGCGTTCCTCCCGACTATCGACCCGTTCCATCCTGCCTCACCCGGCCCGGTGCGTGCGCGCCCGATCCGTCCCGGCCCACCAGTCAGAGGCGACGCGGGAACGGTCCCTGTCCAGTTGGGTGCGGTTACGCCAATACGCTAGAGTCGTCCCGCGATCGTGTTGATCCCCCGTAGCTCAATTGGCAGAGCGTTCGGCTGTTAACCGATAGGTTCCTGGTTCGAGTCCAGGCGGGGGAGCAAGGCCGCTAGTCGTACACCGGGGTCCACACGGTGTCGAGGACGGCTCGCCGGGGATCGGCATGCGTCCGGGTGGCCACCCCGTCGGCGACGGCGGCGTGATAGACGGCTTCGGCAACGGCCGTCGAGATGGTGCGCAACTCCTTGACATCCGGTAGCAGCGAATCGCCGCGAGCTGACGCGCTGGCTTGCCGCACAAGGGCTTTCGCCGCCGCCTGCAGCATCCCCTTGGTCAGCAGCCGGGCCCCGGCGACGATGACGCCCAGCCCGATCCCGGGGAACACCAGCACGTTGTTGGCCTGGCCGATGGTGTAGGTGGTGCCGTCGTACTCGATCGGCGCGACGGGGGTGCCGGTGGTGATCAGCGCCTTGCCGTCGGACCACTGCAGCACGTCGGCCGGCACGGCTTCCATGCGTGAGGTGGGGTTGGACAGCGGGAAAATCATCGGGTGCTCGCAGGACGCGGTCATGGCCTGCACGGCCTTCTCGGTGAACGCGCCGAACACGGTCGAGAAGCCCACCAGGGTGGTCGGGGAGGCGAGCTTGATGGCATCCACCAACCCCACCCGGTCCCCCACTCCCACGCCCAGCTGGGCGCGGTTCTTGGCGTAGGGCACCTGGAAATCGCGCAGGTCCGCCATGTCGTCGAACAGCAGGCCCTGCTTGTCGATCGGCCAGATCTGGGCCGTGGCCTGCTCGAGGGTGGCGCCGTCGGACACCATCGCGTCGCGAATCTGATCGGCCACCCCGATCCCGGCGGTCCCGGCACCGAAGACGACTACCCTTTGGTCGCGCATCGGCACGCCGGTGATACGGCATCCGCCGTACACGGCCGCGACGACCACTGCGCCGGTTCCCTGGACGTCGTCGTTGAACACGCAGTACTTCTCGCCGTACGCCTGCAGGATCCGGCGCGCGTTCAGCGGCCCGAAGTCCTCGAAATGCAGGATCGCCTTCGGAAACAGCCGGTGGGCGGTCTCGATGTAGCGGTTGACGAAGTCGTCGTACTCCGCGCCGACGCGCCGGGCGTGTCGGTTGCCCAAGTAGAACGGATCCTGCAGCAGTTGTTCGTTATTGGTGCCGACGTCCAGGGAGACCGCGATGCAGCGGCGGGGATCGATGCCGCCGCCGGCGGTGTAGAGCGCCAACTTGCCCACGGCGATCTGGATGCCGCCCACACCCCAGTCGCCGATGCCCAGGATCGCTTCGGCGTCGGTGCACACGATCAGGTCGACGTCGTCCGGCTCCAGCCCGAAAGTCGCGAAGGCCGCCTCGATTTCGTCGGGCTCGTCGATGCTCAGGAAAAGCCCGCGCTGTCCGCGGTATTCGTCGGAGAACCGTTGGATGGCCTCCCCGACGGTGGGTGTGTACACCACCGGCATCAGTTCGGGCAGATGGTCCTCCAACACCTTGTAGTAGAGCAGCTCGTGGCGGTAGTGCAGCTGCTCCAACAGCAGATTGCGGCCCAGATCCGTTGCCAGGCTTTGCAATTGATGCCACACCCGGTCGGCTTGTTGATCCAGCGTGAGCACGGCGGACGGGAGCCGTCCGGTCAGCCCCAGCTGCCGCCGCTGCTCGTGCGTGAAGCCGACTCCCCGGTTGAGGCTGGGCGCGGCCAGTGCCGGAGGGATCCGCGGCGCGTGTGCGTCGTACATCGCAATCTCCGTCCGTAACTTGGCCCTCTACGCCACGGTAGCGTCGATCGCGTCGAACGCATGTCGAAGAGCGTTTGAAGCGCCGGCACGGCCGGTCTAAGCCAGCAGAGGTTGCAGCGCTTGTCGCAAGTCGGCAGCCTTGGGCACGCCCGCGCTGCGGTATCGCTGCCGGCCGTCGGCGTCGAAGATGAACGTGGTCGGCAGTGACAACACCGAAAGCTGTTTGGCGGCCGCGGGGTGGGAGTCAATGTCGATCTCGAGATGCGACACGTCGCGAAGATCGGCGCACACCTGCTCGACCACGCGACGGACTGATGCGCACGGGCCGCACCACGGGGCCGTGAAATGCACGATGGTCGGACCCATCTCGGACAGGTCCAGTTCCGCCGCGTTGCGCTGCAGGCTGGGGGTCGTTGCGCGCAACACGCCCGAGCGTCGATTGACCATCACGCCTGCGACGGTGGCGGCTCCCAGCGCAGCGATCAGCGCCGTCCCCGCGATGACAAGAGTGCTCAATTGGTCCTCAGATGGAGAAGTCTTCGCCGTGCCACACCCCGGCTTGGGGTGGCCGGATGACACGCCCTGCTTGTTGTTGTCCGTCGTTGGCGGCTTCCAGCTTGGCGACCCTGGTGAGCAGGGACTGGAGACTGACACCGACGAGGTCTGGCATCATCGAGTCGTCCGGGCTGCTGCGGCCGTGGCGACTGATCACCTGGCCGGGAACTCCGATGACCACGGCGCACGACGGGACCTCTTTGACGACGACGGCGTTGGCGCCGATCCGGCTGTCGTCGCCGATTTTGATCGCGCCGAGCACCTTTGCGCCGGCACCGATGACTACCCGGTCACCGATGGTCGGGTGGCGTTTGCCCGTATCCCTGCCGCTGCCGCCGAGGGTGACCCCGTGGTACAGCGTGACGTCCTCGCCCACCTCAGCCGTTTCTCCGATTACCACGCCGGTGGCGTGGTCGATGAAGAGCCCGGGGCCGAGGACGGCGCCCGGGTGGACCTCGACCCCCGTCAGGATGCGGGTCAGTTCGGCCAGCGTTCGGGCGACCAGTCGCGCACCGCGAAGCCAGAGCCAGTGGTTGATCCGGTGTGCCCAGATGGCGTGCACGCCCGGGTAGGCGAAGATCACCTCCAGCGTGGTCGGGCGGGCCGGATCACGCTCCCTGGCCACCCGGATGTCACGTCGTATGGTCGCGAGCATGGCTAATCCGCCAGGTCGGCGAAGAGCGGCGTGCTCAGATACCGCTCACCGAAGCTGGGCAGCACCACGACGACGAGCTTGCCGGCGTTCTCCGGCCGGCGGGCTACCTGAAGGGCGGCCACGACGGCCGCGCCCGAGGAGATGCCGACCAGCAGACCTTCCTCCCGCGCCATCCGCCGGGCCATATCCAGCGACTCTTCGTTTCCGACCGTGATGACTTCGTCGACCAGGTCCATGTCGAGGACCGGCGGGATGAACCCGGCGCCGATGCCCTGGATGGGGTGAGGTCCCTTCTGGCCTCCGGACATGACCGCGGAGGCGGTGGGCTCCACGGCAACGATCTGCACCGATGGCTTGCGTTCCTTGATGACCTGGGCGACACCGGTGATGGTGCCCCCGGTGCCGACCCCGGCGACGAAAAAGTCGACCTTGCCCTCGGTGTCTCGCCACACCTCCTCGGCCGTCGTCTTGCGGTGTATCTCCGGATTGGCGGGGTTTTCGAACTGCTGGGGTATGAAATACCGCTGGTCGTTCTTGGCCAGCTCCTCGGCCTTGGCGATAGCGCCCGCCATGCCCTCGGCGCCCGGCGTCAGGACGATCTCGGCGCCGAACGCGCGCAACAACATTCGGCGTTCGGTGCTCATGGTGTCCGGCATGGTCAGGACGCACCGATAGCCGCGCGCCGCGCACACCATCGCCAGGGCGATACCGGTGTTCCCGCTCGTGGGTTCCAAGATGATGGTGTCGGGTTTGATCAGACCCGCCTGCTCGGCCGCATCGAGCATCGCAACCCCGATGCGGTCCTTCACACTGTTCGCCGGGTTGAAGAATTCCAGCTTGGCGACGACGTCGGCGACCGCGCCCTCGGTTACCCGGTTCAGCCGGACTAGCGGCGTGTTCCCGATCAGTTGCGTGACGTTCTCTGCGATGCTCATCTGTCTTCCTCAACGATGTCATTACCAGCTTCGTCGGCTTGCCGGTTGATGTCGAATTCGGCGGCGACGCCGTGGCGTGTGGACAACATGGTCATCGGGGGGTTGATCTTCCTGGGATTGACTAACGCGCGTAGGCGGCCACTGGGCGTTACCTGTGCTAGGGCCCGCAAACCGGGCAAGCGCGAGGATTTCTGCAGCGTCAGAAAATCAACAACAACGACAACAACAGCGCACGGCGGCGCGGTGCGTGAGGACGAGGCACGGCTGTGTGGCCTGTTGCATAGAGCCCACTATAGGACATCCACGGATTTAGGCCTGTTGAGCTCATCCTTTACCGCAGCAAAGCCCCGCCGGGGGTTCACGGTCAGGTTGGCAGGCCGTGCTTCTCGGCATCCGCACGGTACCGGTCCACCCACTCGTCGGAGCGCTGGTCGGCCTGACGTTCCAGTACCGGCTGGGGCGCCAGCCTCGGGTCGAGCCCCAGCGCCTCCAGAATGGAAGCCACCACCTGAGTCAGATTGCGCCACAACACCGGGTACGGAATCTCCATGTGTTTGACGTCCTCCTCGGCAAACCAATTTCGCCAGCTCTCGTTCTGGGCGCGCAGCATGGTGACGACGTGCGCGATCGCGCGCGCGTGATAGGTGGCGCGCGCGTCGCGAGCCGGATCGGGCCGCCCCCGCCACACCCGCGTCTGAACTGCGCGCCAGAACGACACCGCCTGCGAAATCACGTCGGGCCGGTGCACATAGATGAAGAGCGGTTCCTCACCCACCACGTCGGTGATCGCGGCCAGCAGACCGTCGCCGCTGCGATTCGGGAGATTCTTCGCGCGGTTCAACAACAGCGGCGTCTGGTTCCACATCAGCTTGCCGCCCCATATCCCGTTCGGCGTCCTCCCGACCGTGCGGATGTAGTCGCGCCAGATCTCGGGCGGCGCGAGGTCCGGGGTCCCGACATCGAGCGGGTCGAGTAGGCGATGGATCGACTCATCCTCCGCGTCGGCGAACCACTCGCGGGGCTGCGGCGCCTGGCTGGTGGCCGGCAGGTATTGGAAGAACTCCTGCGGCTCGCCGGCGACGCCGGTCGCGCGCAGCGACTCGACGAGCAGTGTGCTGCCGCTCCGTTGGGATGCCAGCACCAAGTAGGAGGACGGGGTGGCTGTCACCGTGTCAGCCTATTCGCACGGGATCGAGTGCGCAGGTGATGCGTTTACGCTCACTCTGAATGTAACCCTTGCTGTGAACAAAAATTATCCGAACCGTGTCGTTTGGCGGCGATAGCTTAACGGGACGGTGGGCCGTGAGCGCTCAACTAGATTGTCGTAGGATCGAAACTCGCCGGGCGACGAGTTCCTATTCCGCGTCCCCGCCGTCGAACGGCTCCGAAAAGCATGTGACGTTGGCCGCGTGCCGGCCGGCTGCCCCTCGCGCGCCCCCGGCGGGCCACCCGTGTCCTGAACGCGGTCGCCGCCCAGCCGTGAGACGGCGCCTATGGCCAGGGATTATTCACGAGTATGCGGCGCGGTGTGTGCGGCAGGCCTGTGCCTGGCCTGAATCTTGTTCATCGCTGGCTCGATTTCTTCTCGGTGATTGCAAACCTGACGCGGACATCGTCCTGCCCGTAAATTCCTCGCTTGATCTATGCGCATGTGACATTGCGGTCCGGCGTGCAGGAAGGGCTGCATGGGCCCGCAAATTGCGGGCAGATTAATTGCGTTAAGAGAATGGAAACGGGGTTGAGCCATATGGACGGCGGTCGGGCTGAGCGAGCCATATGAACGGCATGACAATCGCGAAGCCCATGAACGCGTTGGGCGAATTCTTCATGCTCAGCGCCGAAGCTTTGATTGCCGCGGTGCGGGGTCCGTGGGCATGGCGGGAGTTGCTCGAGCAGATCTGGTTCGTGGCCCGGGTTTCGATCTTCCCGACCATCATGCTGTCGATCCCGTACACGGTGCTGATCGTGTTCGTCCTGAACATCTTGCTCGTCGAGATCGGCGCCGGTGACTTGTCCGGTGCGGGTGCGGCCCTCGCTTCGGTGGGCCAAGTCGGACCGGTGGTGACCGCGATGGCCGTCGCCGGTGCCGGATCGACCGCGATGTGCGCCGATCTGGGCGCCCGCACGATCCGGGAAGAGATCGACGCGATGAAGGTGATCGGCGTCAATCCCGTTCAGGCTCTTGTGGTCCCGCGGATCATCGCGGCCACTTTCGTTGCGTTGCTGCTCTACTCGGTCGTCGCGGTCACCGGGTTGACCGGCAGCTACATCTTCGTGGTCTTCGTCCAGCACGTCACCCCGGGTGCTTTCATCACCGGCATGACGCTGGTTACCGGACTGCCGCAGGTCGTCACCTCGCTCATCAAGGCAACGTTGTTCGGGTTGTCCGCCGGTCTGATCGCCTGCTACAAGGGGCTGTCTGTGGGCGGCGGTCCGACCGGTGTCGGCAATGCCGTGAACGAGACCGTGGTGTTCTCCTTCATGGCCTTGTTTTTCATCAACATCGTGCTCACGGCGCTCGGAGTGAAGGTGACCGCCAAATGACCGATGCGGCGCGGGAACCATCGTGGTTCCTCACCCTTGGCCCGAGCGCGGCCGATTACGCCCGCAAGCTGGGTGAGCAGACCGAGTTCTACGGGAAGTCCTTGGCGTCCACGGTCGACGCGGTGCGCCGCTATCCCAATGAGTTGCTGCGACTCATCGCCGAGATGGGTTTGGGCACGGGCGCTTTGGCGGTGATCGGGGGAACCGTCGGCATCATCGGCTTTCTGACGCTGACCACCGGCGCGCTCGTCGCGGTGCAGGGTTACGACACCTTGTCGAACATCGGGGTGGAGGCGTTGACCGGTTTCCTGTCGGCGTTCTTCAACGTCCGGATGATCGCGCCGTGCACCGCCGGGGTGGCTTTGGCCGCCACCATCGGCGCCGGTACCACGGCGCAGCTGGGCGCCATGCGGATCAACGAGGAAATCGACGCGCTGGAAGTGATGGGCATCCGCGCGATCACCTATCTGTCGTCGACGCGGATCATCGCCGGCATTCTGGTCGTCATTCCGCTGTACGCCGTTGCGGTGCTGATGTCGTTCATCGCCGCGAAGTTCGGCACCATCTACATCTACGGCCAGTCACGCGGCGTGTACGAACATTACTTCTCCACGTTCCTGCGTCCCACCGATCTGTTCTGGTCGTTCTTGGCGGCGCTGGCGATGGCGACGGGCGTGATGGTCGTGCACACCTACTACGGCTTCACCGCGACAGGTGGTCCTGCCGGTGTGGGGGAGGCTGTTGGTCGGTCGGTGCGGTCATCGATGATCGTCACAGCGTTTGTCTGCCTGGTGATTTCGCTGTCCGTCTACGGGCAGTCCGGCAACTTCAACCTGTCGGGATGACGGGATGAGCAACCACAGGGACAGCGGGCCACGCAACAGGAATCGGGCCCGCCGCAGCAGAGTCGACCCGATCTGGTGGGCGCCAACCCTGTTCCTCCTCGTCGCGGGCATCATCGCGTTGACCGCGGGGGCGTTCTCGGGCAAGTTCCAGGAGACGATCCCGCTCACGCTGGTGTCGGACCGGGCGGGGCTGGTGATGGAGCAGGGCGCCAAGGTCAAGCTGCGCGGCGTGCAGGTCGGCCAGGTCGGTTCGATCGGCACCGGCGTGAAAGCGGCACAGCTGCAGCTCAAGATGCAACCGGGCCCGTTCAAATATCTGCCGAGCAACCTCGAGGCCGAGATCAAATCGACGACGGCCTTCGGGTCGAAGTACGTCGACCTGATCATGCCCGAACATCCCAGCACCACACCGCTGAAGCCGGGCGCGGTGCTGCACTCCCGCAACGTGACGGTGGAAGTCAACACCGTCTTCGAGAATCTCCAATCCGTGGTCCATGCGATCGATCCGGCGAAGCTGAACGCGATCTTGTCGGCCTTCTCGGAATCGCTGCGCGGCAAGGGGGAACGGCTCGGTGAAGCGATCACCGATGCGAACAACCTGCTGCTGACCGTCAACCCCCGCATGGACACCATCGACAAGGACTGGAAGTTGTTCGGCAAGACGACGGCGATTTATTCGGATGCCGCCCAGAACATCTTGTCGATCCTCGACTCCGCGACGACCACCAGCACCGCCCTCACCGACAACCAACGGTCACTCGACAGGCTGTTGTTGTCGGCGGTGGGCCTGAGCCAGACCGGCATCAACGTCATCGGCCGGAACGAATCCGACATCGTGCGTTCCGTCAACCTACTCGATCCGACCACGGCGCTGCTGAACAAGTACTCGCCGACGTTCACCTGCTTGTTCCAGGGCGCGCAGTGGTACGTCGACCACGGGGGCCGGGACGCGTTGGGCGGCAACGGCTATTCCTTCATCATGGACGCCGGGCTGCTCTTCGGCGACGACCCGTATCGGTACCCGAAACACCTCCCGAAGGTGAATGCCACCGGCGGCCCGGGCGGCAGACCCAGTTGCGGCTCGCTGCCCGATCCGAGCGCGAACTTCCCGGTGCGCGCGCTGGTTACGGACACGGGCTGGGGCGCCGCTCCGAACGAGATCCGCACGAATGTGGCCGCCGGCAACCCGTGGTGGTCCAACTACTTCCCGACCACCAAGAATCCGCCCGAACCGCCGCGCTACTTCTTCCGCGGGGGGCAGCCACCGCCATGAGAAGGAGCCTGTCCGGGATCGTCGCGCGCGTGGCGCTGTTCACGACGGTCTGCCTGGTGTTCACGTTCGCCCTGATCGCGGTGTTCGGGCAGTTGCGTTTCGGGGACCGCACCGGCTATCAGGCGGTCTTCACCAACATCTCCGGTCTGAAGTCCGGCAACTTCGTCCGCATTGCCGGGGTGGAGGTCGGCAAGGTCGGCGACCTCACCCTGCATCGCGACGGCACCGTCACCGTCGGCTTCGCGGTCGACAAGGGGGTCCGCCTCACCGAGGGCACCAGAGCAGTGGTGCGCTACGAAAACCTGATCGGGGACCGCTATCTCGCGCTCGAAGACGGCCCCGGGCCGCCCCGACGGCTGCCGCCGGGCGCGATGATCCCGCTGGCGCGAACCTCACCCGCGCTGGACGTCGACGCATTGATCGGGGGCTTCCGCCCGTTGTTCCGGGCGCTGAACCCCGATCAGGTCAACGCCCTGTCCGGCGAGCTGCTGCGCATCTTCCAGGGGCAGGGCGGCACCCTTGCCTCGGTGCTGGCGCGGACCTCGACGCTGACATCGACCCTGGCCGGGCGCAGCCAGCTGATCGGTGAGCTGATCAACAACCTCAACATCGTGTTGCACACCTTCGCGACTCGTGACCACGCGTTCTCCGACGGACTGGACAAGCTGTCCGCGCTCGTGCAGGGCTTGGCGCAGCGCAAGGACGACATCTCCACCGACTTGGCCTACATCAACGCGGCCGCGGGGTCCATCACCGATCTGCTGGTCCAGGCGCGACAGCCGATTAAGGACGTGGTGCACGAGACCGACCGGATGTCGGCGCAGGTGCTCGCCAACGGGGAGTATGTGGACAACTTGCTCAAGCAGCTGCCCGACACATATCAGGTGCTGGCCCGGCAGGGGCTTAATGGCGACTACTTCGGCTTCTATTTCTGCGAGGTGTTGCTGAAGCTAAACGGCAAGGGGGGCAATCCCATCTATGTCAAGCTGCTCGGCCAGCCGAGCGGGCGGTGCACGCCGAAATGAGGTTACCCCAGCCCAAATCGCTCGGCGCGCGAAACCCGGTCACGATAGGCGTCATGGGTACCGCGACCTTGATCTGCGTGACCGTGGCCGCTTTCCAATACGACAAGCTGCCGTTCGTCAAGAACACCAACGACTATGCGGCCTACTTCTCCGAAGCCGGTGGCATCAAAGTCGGTAACTCGGTGCGCGTTTCCGGCATGGGCGTCGGCAGGGTCTCCGACATCAGGTTGGAGGGCACCAAGGTTCGGGTCAACTTCACCGTCCGCCAGGGAATCGAGCTGGGCGACCGCACGGAGGCCGCGATCAAGACCGAAACCATACTCGGCGCCAAAATGCTCGAGCTCACGTCGCGCGGTGAGGGAAAGCTGACGGGCGTCATCCCGCTGCAGCGCACCACCTCGCCGTACGACCTTCCTGTGGCGCTGGGCGACCTGACGACCACCATCAGCGGCCTGGATACTAACCAGCTGTCTTCGGCGTTAACGACATTGGCCGAGACCTTCAAGGAAACGCCGGCGGATCTCAAGCCCGCGCTACAGGGCGTGGCCCGGTTCTCGCAGACCCTTAACACCCGCGACGAGCAGCTCCGCAGCCTGTTGGGGAACGCGAACAAGGTGTCCGGGGTGTTGGGCAGGCGCAGCCAGCAGATCGCGAGCCTGGTGTCCAACTCCAACGCGTTGCTGGCGGCGCTGCTCGACGAACGGGATTCGATCGACGCGCTGATGAACAACCTCACCGCGCTGTCGCATCAGATCTCTGGGCTGGTGGACGACAACCGGACCCAACTCAAACCGGCCCTCGACAAGCTCAACGGCGTGCTGGAAATCCTGGACAACCGGAAGGAAGAGCTGCAGCAGACCCTGCCCAAGTTCAAGCGGTATGCGATGTCGTTCGGTGAAGTGTTGGGCTCCGGACCGTTTTTCAAGGCTTACGTCGCCAACCTGATCCCCGGCCAGCTGGGCGGGCCGACCCTCGACGCGCGAATGTATGACCGGCCGTTGGATCCCAACCAGAAGTTGCCGTCGGAGGCGGTGGATCCGCCGACGGGGACGCCGCCAGTGCCGCCGGAAAACGCGCCGCACCCGATCTGGTCGCAGCCGCCCTCACCGGGACCCGCGCCCGGGCCGCCTCCCGAGCCCGGCCCCGCTCCCGTCGGAAGCGGGGAACAATGACGAGTCCGCGCACCCTACGACGAGTGACCGCCACCTGCCTGGTCCTGACGCTGGCCGCTGCCTCGTTTCTCGTCGGCGAGACGCTATGGAAAGGCGTCGAAAAGAACACGTATTCGGCGTATTTCGCGGAGTCCAACGGGCTGTTCGTCGGTGACGAGATCCGGATCTTGGGCGTCGCCGTCGGCGTGGTGGACAAGATCGAGCCACAGCCGTCGAGTTCCAAGGTGACGTTCTCGGTTGACAAGCAGTATCCGGTGCCCGCCGACGCCCGCGCCGCGATCCTGTCGCCGTCGCTGGTGACGTCCCGGGCGATCCAGCTCGTCCCGGCGTATTCGGGCGGGCCCAAATTGAGCCCGGGAGCGTCGATCCCGCTAAGCCGCACCGCGGTCCCCGTCGAATGGGACGACTTCCGCAAGCAGTTGGAGAAGTTGACCGACGCGCTGCAACCGACGGCACCCGGCGGAGTGAACTCGGTGGGCGAGTTCATCAACTCGGCCGCGGACAACCTCCGCGGTCAGGGGGACACCGCGCGCGACACGATCATCAAGCTGTCGCAGGCCATTTCGGCGCTGGGCGACCATGCCGACGACATCTTCAGCACTGTGCGCAATCTCCAATTACTGGTCTCGGCCCTGTATTCCAGCAGCGACCTGCTGGCCTCCTTCAACCAGAACCTGGCCAGCGTGACGACGGCCCTGACGAACAGCCCCGACGAAGTCGCCAATGCGGTCAAGGGTCTCGATGGGGCGCTGGCCGACCTGCGCGACTTCCTCGCCGAGAACCGGGAGGCCGTGGGCACCACCTTCGACCGGCTCGGTTCCATCACCACCGCGCTGAACGACAGCCGTGCCGACATCAAACAGATCCTGCATGTCGTCCCCACCGTTTTCCAAAACTTCATGAACATCTATCAGCCGGCGCAGAGCGCGATGACCGGCATCCTGGCGCTGAACAACTTCGCTGACATCCCGCAGTGGATCTGCAGCTCGATCGAGGCGGCCGCCCGGGCCCGGCTGGACCGGGTTTCGAAGCTGTGCCTGCAGTACGTCAACCCGATCATCAAAAACCGCATCTACAACTACATTCCGGTGGGGATCAACCCGTTCGTGGGGACGCAGGCCCGGCCGAACGAGATCACCTACAGCGAGAATTCGCTCCGGCCCGGTTACACGTCGCCGCCCGAAGCGACGCCGCCGCCGGCGGACACCGCGCCGCCGCCCGGCGAGGCGGCGCCCACGGCGCCGAACACCGGCCTCAGCTCGACGCAGGTTCTGCAAAACTTGATGCTGCCGACGGGGGCGCCATGAGACGGGCGATAGCCGTCGCGGTCGGCCTCATATGCATCGCCGCGCTTTCGGGCTGTGAGTGGCGGGGCCTGAACTCGTTCAAGCTGCCCGGCACCGCCGGCGGGGGCCCGGGCGCCTACACGATCCAGGCCCTGCTGCCCGACGTCGTCACCATTCAGCAGAACACCCGCGTTCGGGTCGACGACGTCAACGTCGGCAACGTCACCAGGATCGAGCTCCAGGACTGGCATGCCCTGGTCACCATGCGCATCAACGGAGATGTCCACCTGCCCGCCAATGCGACGGCCAAGCTCGGCCAGACCAGCCTGCTCGGCTCGATGCACATCGAACTCGCACCCCCCAAGGACGAGCCTCCGGTCGGCGAGCTCGAGAACGGTTCGGTGATACCCCTGGAGCGCACGAGCATGTATCCGACCACCGAGCAGACCCTGGCCTCGGTGTCAATCCTGCTCAATGGCGGCGGAATTGGGCAGTTGCAGGAGATCAACCAGGCGATCGCCAAGGCGTTCGGGGGTCACGAGAACGACATGCGCAGCCTGCTGAAGCAGCTCGACGAGTTCATCGGAGGCACCAATGCCCAGACCGACGACATCATCGCCGCGGCCGAGAATCTCAACTCGCTGGCCGGACAGTTCGCCGAGAAAGATCCGGCCGTCGACAAGGCGCTGATGACAGTGCCCAAGGCGCTCGCGATCCTGGCCGAGGAGCGCACCAAGATCGCCGATGCGATCGACCAGCTCGGCAAGTTCAGCGCCATCGCGGCCGACACCATTCAGCAAAGCAAGGAATCTCTGGTCAACAACCTGCGCAGCATCGCACCGGTGCTGCGGTCGCTCGCCGACGCCGGACCGGCTCTCACCAAGGGCCTGGACGGATTGGCCACCTATCCGTGGCCGACCTCCACGGTGAAGAACTGGTTCCGTGGCGACTACGCCAACCTGACGATGATCGTCGACTTGACGTTGAGCCGCATAGACACCTCACTGTTCACCGGGTCCCGCTGGGAGGGGAACCTCACCGAACTCGAGCTGCAGTGGGGACGAACGATCGGCATGCAGCCCAGCCCGGTGACCGGCGGCAACCCGCTCACTTTCCCGTACCACAACGGGGGATACTGAATGCTGCGCCTGAACCGCCGGACATGGATCCAACTGTCGATCTTGACATTGGTGACCGTCTTCTCCTGTGGTGCAATGGCATTCAGCTTCATGAAGTTGCCGCAGACGCTGTTCGGGATCGGGGAGTACAACGTCACGGTAGACCTGCCCACCTCGGGCGGGCTGTACAAGACCTCGGTCGTCACCTACCGCGGAACCGACATCGGGCAGGTCGAGTCGGTCGACGTCACCGCCACCGGGGTGCGTGCGGTCCTTGCGTTGAGATCGGGCGTCAAGGTCCCCTCCGACGTGCAGGCGTCGGTGCACAGCCGCTCGGCGATCGGCGAGCAGTACATCGAGCTGACCCCGCAGCCGGCAAAGGACGGAGAACACCTGCGGCCGCTGCGCGCCGGTGACGTCATACCGGCTGGCCGCGTCGACGTCCCGGTTGACATCGGGCACCTCCTCGACCTGACCAACCGTGCCCTGCAAGCGATTCCGCGCAACAATTTGCGCACAGTGATCGACGAGACCGACCGCGCCGTCAGCGGACTCGGGCCCGAACTATCCCGGATCGTCGACGGGTCCGCGGCGCTGGCCATCGCGGGAGGCCGGACCACAGACCCGCTGGCCGCGCTGATCGACCAGTCGCCGCCCGTCCTCGACTCCCAAGTGCAGACATCGGGGGCGATCGCCACGTGGGCCAATCGGACCGCCGCGATCATGGCGCAGTTCAAGGCGCAGGACGCGGCGGTGCGAGACCTGTTGAACCGGGGTAGTTCCGGGCTGGAGGAGGGCCGCGCGCTCTTCGACCGCGTGGCCCCGGCGGTGCCGCTGTTGATGGCCAACCTGGTGAGCCTCGGTGACATCGGCGTGGTCTACCGCCACGACCTCGAGCAGATCCTGGTGCTTCTGCCGCAGGGCATCGCGGTGATGTCGGCGGCCCTCGTGCCGAACCTGTACAGCAAGCAGGAATACCGCGGCTTCTACCTGGATTTCAATCTCAACCTCAACCTGCCGCCACCCTGCACGACGGGCTTCCTGCCGCCCGCGCAGCGCCGCTCACCGGCCGACATCGACTCTCCGGACAGGCCGGCGGCGGACCTGTATTGCCGGATCCCGCAGGATTCCGAACTCAATGTGCGTGGGGCGCGCAACATTCCCTGCGAAACCAAGCCCTGGAAGCGGGCGCCGACAGTGGAGTTGTGCGAAAGCGACGAGGACTACGTGCCGCTCAACGACGGCTACAACTGGAAGGGAGACCCCAACGCCACCTACAGCGGGCAGGGGGTGCCGCAGTACCCTCCGGGCCAGGATCCGCGGCTGCCACCGCCGCGCGGCATCGCGCCACCGACACCGTCGCCACCGCCGCTCGCGGTTGCGACGTATGACCCGGCCAACGGCGACTACATCGGCCCCGATGGCCGCCGGTACACCGAATTCGACTTGGCCCACCCGCGTGCCAAGAACTGGCAGTCACTTCTGGTGCCGCCGGCGTAAGTAAAGGAGCAACATGGCACAACAGACCGAAAAGCCCGCCGAACCCGACGGCGCAGCGGGTGGCGAACACCCTGACGATCAGCCGAGCGAGATCGTCGGCGAGACAACCCCATCCAAGGGTCAGCTCACCCGCTTGCGGTACCGCGCCACCCCGTGGCTATCGCATACCGGGCGAGCGTTGTTGGCCGGTGGCCTCGTCGTAGCGGTCTTGGCCGGATTAACCGGTTGGCTCGGCTACCGGACCTACCAACAGCATGAGGCTCAAGCCCAGCGCGATCTGTTCGTTCAGGTTGCACGGCAGGGAGCGGTCAACCTGACCACGATCAACTACACGCAGGTCGATGCCGACGTGCAACGCATCCTCGATCTCGCCACCGGAGCATTCCGTGATGACTTCGAGCAGCGGTCCAAGCCGTTCATCGAGGTTGTCAAGGCGGCGCAGTCGAAATCCGAAGGCACGGTGACCGACGCCGGTCTGGAGTCGCAGCGCGGCGATTCGGGTCAGGTGCTGGTGGCGGTCGGGGTGAAGTCGCGCACCGCCGGTGGCGAGGAGGCGCCCCGGGAATGGCGCATGCGGATCGAGGTCCGGTCGGTCGGCCAGGGCGCCAAGGTGTCGAATGTGGTGTTCGTGCCATGACGACTCTCGACGAAATCGCCACGCACAACGAGCAGATAGACGACGAGTCAACGCCACAGGGCGCCGCCGATATCGCTAAGGTCCCCGACGACGAGCCCGACACCACGAGAAGAAGGCGTCCGATCCCGTGGTCGCGTGTCTTCGCGTATGGAGTTCTGCCCGGACTGGCGCTGCTGTTGGCGCTGAGCGCGGGTTATTTCAAATGGGTGGCGGCCTCGGCCGACGATGCCGCTCAAGCCCGTGCCGAATCGGTGCGCGTCGCCAGCGACGACGCGGTTGCACTGTTGTCGTACACGGCGGATTCGGTGGACAAAGACTTGGCCGCCGCCCGCGAGCGGCTGACCGGAGATTTCAGGGATGCGTACACCGAACTCACCCGCCAGGTGGTCATTCCGGGGGCAAAGGAGAAACACATCACCGCGGTCGCCAAAGTGACTGCCGCGGGCCCGGTTTCGGCTGCCGCCAACCACGCCGTGGTGTTGTTGTTCGTTAACCAGACCGTGACGGTCGGGGGCGGCGCTCCGACGGATACCCAGCCGGTCGTCCGCGTGACGTTGGACAGGGTCAACGGCCGATGGCTGGTGTCGCACTTCGACCCGGTGTGAGGGAAGTCGTCATGATCGGATCGGTGCGTGCGCTGCCCGCGGCGTTTCTTCTCGCGGGGCAGGTGCTGCTGGCAGCCCCCGCCGCGCATGCCGACAACAAGCGGCTCAACAGCGCCGTCGTCTCCGCCGTCTACACCTTGCAACATCAGGCGGGGTGCACGAACGACGTCGTCAGGGATAACGCGCTCACGCTGGCCGCTCAATGGCATGCCGACGACATGCTGAAGAACCAGAACATCAACGGCGACAGAGGATCCGACGGATCGATACCGCAGGACCGTGCCAACGCCGCCGGCTTCCACGGCAAAGCGTCCCAGACGGTGGCGATCAACCCGGCCATGGCCATCAGCAGCCTGGAGCTGGTCAACCAGTGGTACTACAACCCCGACGACATGGCGATCATCCGCGACTGCGCCAACACCGCCATGGGGGTGTGGTCGGACAACAGCGTGGACCGCACCGTCGTGGTAGCGATGTACGGGCAGCCGGCACCGCGCAATCGGTGACGTCCGACCGAAGACGTGGACCTCGTTGAGACCCTCTGCGGTTGACCAGCGGTCCTATTGCCGTGAAAGCTGGCTGGCTCACGATTCGCAATAGTTGCAGCGGGTTCGGCGGGCCGGGAGTTGTCGTACCCGGCTGCTTTGATGTGGTTATGTCTTCGACCGCATCTGCTGAGGCCGTGGTGGTGAGTCCTAAAGAGCGCCTTGAGGGGTTGTTCGAGGAGTTGGCGGAGTTGGCCGGTCAGCGCAACGCCATCGATGGGCGCATCGTGGAGATTGTCGCCGAGATCGATCGTGAGCAGTTGTGGGGAGGCACGGGGGCGCGGTCGGTGCCGGCGTTGGTGGCCTGGAAGACGGGCTGCTCGCCGGCCAATGCGCAGACGGTCGCCACCGTCGCGGGCCGGCTGGGGGAGTTTCCGCGCTGTGCTGCGGGCATGCGGGAGGGTCGGCTGTCGCTGGATCAGGTCGGCGTCATCGCGGGGCGCGCCGGTGCGGGATCTGATGAGCACTACGCGCAGCTGGCGCACGTCGCCACGGTCACCCAGCTGCGCACCGCGGTCAAGCTCGAACCGCGACCCGACCCCGATTCCCGGCCGCAACCGCAGCCCTCGATCACCAAGACCACCCCCGGCGAGGGGTTCAGCTGCTACCGGATCACCCTGCCGCAGCCCGACGCGGCGAAGTTCGACGCCGCCTTGGCGTCTCATCGGGAGGCGCTGATCGCCGAATGGAAACACGACCACGACAACGGCCAGGGCGCCTCCGATCAGCGGCCCCCGTTGCCGGGCACCCTCGAGGCGTTTCTGCGCCTAGTCGAGGCCGGGTGGGACGCCGAGGCCACCCGCCGCCCCCACGGGCTGCACACCACCGTGGTGGTGCACCTCGACGTGAAACAGCGCGCTGCGACGCTGCATCTGGGTCCGCTGCTGTCCGACGCCGAACGCCAATATTTGACCTGTGATGCCACGGCTGAAGTGTGGTTCGAACGCGACGGCCAGGTCATCGGCGCCGGCCGGGCCAGCCGGGTGATCAACCGGCGGTTGCGCCGCGCGCTGGAGCATCGCGACCGCATGTGCGTGGTTCCCGGTTGCGGCGCCACCCGGGGCCTGCACGCCCACCACATCCGGCACTGGGAAGACGGCGGCCCCACCGAGCTGGCCAACCTCGTTTTGGTCTGCCCCTATCACCACCGGTCGCACCACCGCGGCGCCATCACCCTCACCGGGCCCGCACACACTCTCACCGTCACCGACGACGCCGGCCAAGCACTAAGCCCGGGATCGCTGGCCCGCCCACCCACCCAACCCCCACCCGCCGTGCCACCCTGCCCCGGACCCACCGGCGAACGCGCCCAATGGTGGTGGTACGACCCCTTCCAACCCCAACCACCACCAACACCCAACTAACTACTCGGCTACCGGGCCGGTCACCACCGGCAACCTGAGTGCGCCGACGTTCATCCCATACACAGCAAGGGCGTCCGCGACCAGGAGTCGATGACCTCACAACTCACCGACTCCGCTCGAAGCAGCTGTATTCGCCTCAACGAAGTGGCACAGGCCTTTTGGCTGCCAGACCCGCCGGGCTGTTCAAAACTTGGTGATTATTTTCGGCGGCCGGGCCGTCACCGATCGGACATGGAGTCGGCGTCGCCCGGGGAGACGCGCCGACCGTCGGCCGCAAACTCGCAGGCGCACCGCTGACCCCGGTCCTGAAGCCGCCGCAGCGCAGTTCCGCGCTTGCGCATCAGGTGCTGTGCGTAGACCTTGTCGCGTTGCTGCGGCGAGAACGCCCAGTCCAAGTTGACCGGCAGCCCGGCCCAATCGACCCGGTCATCGTCTGCGGCGCGCCGCAGCCTGCACTGCAGCGGGCAGACCGCCCGCACGGTGTCCTCGAGGGGCCCATCGAAATCCAGAGCCACGCGTACGTCCCTCCTCGCGCAACCAATGACTGAATGGTGCGACGAGGTTGTTTCAGCGGCAGGCGCGAGACGTTTCCGTCTTATTACAAGTGCGCCTAGTAGACGTCGCGGTGGTAGCGCTTGTCGGCGCTCAACGACCGGATGTACTCCTTCGCCGCGTCGGGATCGAGGTTGCCGTGTTCGGCCGCGATCTCGCAGAGCGTGCGGTCGACGTCCTTGGCCATCGGGTCCGCGGTCCCGCAGACGTACAGTTGCGCCCCGTCCTGCAGCCAGTGCCACAGCTGCGCGCCGCGCTGACGCATCAGGTGCTGCACATAGACCTTCTCGCGCTGGTCCCTGGAGAACGCCAGGTCCAGTTCGGTGAGCAACCCGTCGGCATGCATCTGCTCGATCTCGTCGCGGTAGTAGTAGTCGGTCTCGGCGTGCTGTTCGCCGAAGAACAGCCAGTTGGGGCCGGTGTGGCCGAGCGCACGACGTTCCTGCAGGAAGCCGCGGAAGGGCGCGATCCCGGTGCCCGGACCGATCATGATCATCGGCGTGTCCGGGTCACTCGGCGGCCGGAAATTGCTCGATGGCTGCAGATAAATCGCGACGCGATCGCCCGGGGAGCGGTCGGCAAGGTAGGTCGAACACACCCCGCGGCGTGGAACGCCCTGGAAGTTGTAGCGCACCGGCGAGACCGTCAGGTGGACTTCCCGCGGGCTCTCCTTGGGGCTCGACGAGATCGAGTACAGTCGCGGCTGAAGGCGTTTGAGGACCCGCAGCCACTCGTGAGCCGATGCGGAGACCGGATGCTGCGCCAGCAGGTCGATGGACTGCCGCCCCCACACCCAATTGCTCAGGGCAGCTTTGTTTTCCGGCTTCAGCATCGAGGCGAGTTTCGGGTCGCCGGTGCGCTCCTGCACGAACCGCACCAGGTCGCGGCTGATGTGGGCGATCTCGATGCGCTCGGTGAGCGCCGAGCGCAACGACATCAGACCATGCTCGCCGACCTCGACGGGGGTCTGCCCGTCCAGCCCGGTGACGGAGAGCCATTCGTCGACCAGCTGGTCGCTGTTGCGCGGCCACACCCCCAGCGCGTCACCGGCCTCGTAGCTGATCGTGTCTTCGGGCAGACGAAAGATCAACTGCCGCACGTCCTTCGTCGATTCCGGGCGGCCGAGCTTGATGTTGTGGGCCATGTCCGTGATCAGCGGATGCTTCTTGGTGTATCCGACCGCTCCGGAGCCGTTGGCAGGCCGGGGCCGCGGCGCCACCGCGGAGGTGGTCGCCACCGGCGCACCGCCATCCCGGCCCACCGGCGCGGGCGCGGGCGCGGGGGAGAGCGCCCGGATGACACCGGCCAGCCACTTGGCCGCGCCGTCTTCGTAGTCGGGTTCGCAGTCGACCCGGTCGACGATGCGGGTCGCCCCGAGCTGGGCCAGCCGCTCGTCGAGCTTGCGGCCATGACCGCAGAAGTCGTCGTAGTTGGAGTCGCCCAGCGCGAGAACCGCGTAGCGGGTGCCCGCCAATCGCGGTGCGCTGTCCGAAGTTAGCGCCCGCCAGAGCCCGGCGCCGTTGTCGGGCGGCTCGCCGTCACCGGTGGTGCTGGTGATCAGCAACAGCTGCCGCGTCGTCCGTAGCTCGGCCACCGGGAAGTCGCCCATGCTGTGCAACGCGACGGGCAGCTCCTTTTCGCGCAGTCGCGCCGCGATGTCGGCGGCGAGCTCCTCCGCGTTCCCCGTCTGCGACGCCCACAGCAGCACGACGGGCGCCCGGTCGGCGGCGTTCGCCCGGGGTGGCCCGGTCGTCGGTTCCTTGACCGCCGGCGCCGGCCTCGGCGTGGGCCGGGGCCCGTCGTTGCGCGAGAACAGACCGGCGAGCAGGCCATCCACCCACAGCCGGGTGCCGGAATCGAATGGGGCGCTTTGGGGCAGCGTCGGGACCCCGGCCGCCAGTCGGCCGGCGTCCGACCGAAGAGCGGTCAACATTCCGGCAAGGTAGGAGCGGCCAAGCTCATCAAATTCCGGCACGGGTGTTGTTGCCACGCCGAGCAAGGTGGCGAGGGCATCGACCTGTGACACGCTGATTTCCGATACCACCGCGGGTGCGGGTGACTCCGTGTCGGCGTCCACCGAGGGCTTGGGTTCGGTGCCCGGGCCTGCCGCGGGCACAGCGACTTTCGCCAAAGTGACGGCGCACGCTTTGAATTCCGGCTGGTTCGAGATCGGGTCTACCGCATCGTTGGTGACCGCGTTGATCGCCAGGTACTCGCCGAAAACGTCGTTCCAGTGGAACGGGGCGAAGCAGTTGCCGGGACGCACCCGGTCGCTGATCGCGGCGGGCAGCACGGCGCGCCCGCGGCGGGAAGCGATCTCGACCGAGTCGCCCCCGGCGATCTGCAGCCGCGCGGCGTCGTCGGGGTGGATTTCGACGAACGGGCCGGGGTTCAGCTTGTTGAGCTTGGCGACCTTGCCGGTTTTGGTCATCGTGTGCCACTGGTGCGGCAGGCGCCCGGTGTTCAACAGGAACGGGTAGTCGTTGTCGGGCATTTCCTCGGGCGGCAGGTGCGGGCGGGCGAAGAACACCGCGCGGCCGTTCTCGGTGGGAAAGGCCAACCGGGGAGCGCTGCCGTCCCCGCGGAGCAGCCGCGCCTGGCTGACACCGTCGTTGAGGTAGCGAATGGGGTTGCGGCCGCCCGCGCCGTCGGGCGCGCACGGCCACTGCAGCGGGCCGCGACGCAGCCGCTCGTAGCTGACGCCCCGAAGGTCGTAGCCGGTCTTCGGGTTCGAGAATCGCTTGATCTCTTCGAAGACTTCCTCGGCGCAGCCGTAGCTGAAGGCGTCCGAAAAGCCCATCTCGCAGGCGATCCGGGCGATGATCTGCCAGTCTGGCATCGCGTCGCCCGGTGCGGTGACCGCCGGCTGGAACAGTGTCATGTTGCGTTCGGAGTTGACCATCACCCCCTCGGCCTCCGACCACAGGGCCGCCGGCAGCAGCACGTCGGCGTATTCGTTTGTCTCCGTGTCGAGGAAGGCGTCCTGGGTAATGACCAGCTCGGCGCGCTCCAGACCCGCCAGCACGGTCTTGCGATTGGCAACGGAGGCAACGGGGTTGGTGCAGACGATCCAGCACGCCTTGATTTCACCGGCGGCCATCCGGGAGAACATGTCGATCGTGCCGGCGCCGACCTCCGTGCGGAGTGTGCCCCGGGGAATGCCCCACTGGTCTTCGGCGAAGGCGCGGTCGTCGGCGGAGAGGACGGAGCGCTGGCCGGGCAATCCCGGTCCCATGTAACCCATTTCGCGGCCGCCCATGGCGTTGGGCTGGCCGGTGAGCGAGAAGGGGCCGCTGCCGGGTTTGCAGATCGCGCCGGTGGCCAGGTGCAGGTTGCAGATGGCGTTGGTGTTCCAGGTGCCGTGCGTGCTCTGGTTGAGGCCCATGGTCCAGCAGCTCATAAAATTCTGGGCTTCGCCGATCATGCGGGCCGCCGCGCGGATGTCTTCCGCGGGGATCCCGGTGATTTCGCTGACAGTGTCCGGGGTGTACTGCTGCAGGAAGCTGGGCATCACCTCCCAGCCCTCGGTGAACTCGGCGATGAATTCGGGATCGGTGTGCCCATTCTCGACGATCAGGTGCAGCAGCCCGTTGAGCAGTGCGAGGTCCGAACCGGGGGCGATCTGGAGGAACAGGTCGGCCTTGTCCGCGGTCGCGGTGCGGCGTGGATCGACGACGATCAGTTTCGCCCCGGCCTTGACGCGGTCCATCATCCGCAGGAACAGGATCGGATGGCAGTCGGCCATGTTGGCACCGATGACGAAGAACACGTCGGCGTGTTCGAAGTCTTGGTAGGAGCCGGGTGGTCCGTCCGCGCCCAGGGAGAGCTTGTAGCCGGAGCCGGCGCTGGCCATGCACAGCCGCGAGTTCGACTCGATCTGGTTGGTGCCGATGAAGCCCTTGGTGAGCTTGTTCGCCAGGTACTGCGCCTCGATGGACATCTGGCCCGACACGTACATGGCAAACGAATCCGGGCCGTGCGCATCGATGATCGCCCGTAACCGGCGGGCGCAGTGGACGATTGCCCGGTCCATGTCGACGGGATCGGCGGGCTCGCCACGATCGGCACGCAGCTGCGCGGATTCCATTCGTCCGGGTGCATTGAGCAAGTCGTTGGTGGTGGCACCCTTGGTGCACAGCCGGCCGAAGTTGGCCGGATGTTCTTTGTTGCCAAGGGGCTTCGCGACGTGGCGCCGACCGCTTTCGGGATCCGTTGTGACCTGCAGCACCATTCCGCAGCCGACGCCGCAGTACGCGCACATGGTGTTCACGGCATCGCTGTTTGACGCCATGGACTCCGTGGCCACGCCTACCTTCCCTCCATTGAGCACAATGGGCTTGCGTTGAATGGTGCGACGAGGATGTTTCGGCACCGGGTATCCGGAGTTTCCCCCGTTTTACGGCTTCCTCTCACGGGCCAATGCGCGCGCGTGAAGTCTCGGAAAAGCCGTAAAGCCCGAGGCCAGCGGGGGTCGTCGTCGGCCCGCCAACTCCGGTCAAGGCTACCCGGGCGGCCGGAGGCTTTGTCTGTCAAAGCGGGGTCCGGAACCAAACAAACTGGACATTCACAGCCTTCGCTAAGCTCACCGAGTGCGTCGGCTGATTGTGATCCTGTTGATCCTGCTGGCCTCCGGTTGCGGCGGGAAGCACACCGGTTCGCCGCCGATGTCACCCGACAAGTGCAAGGACTCCGACGGCCCGACGGCCGACACGGTGCGGCGGGCCATCGCGTCGGTTCCCATCACCATCCCCGGAACGACTTGGGTGGAAATCGCTCGGGGACATGCCAAGAAGTGCCGTTTGTACTGGGTTCAGATCATCCCGACCATCGCCAGCGAATCGACCCCGCAGCAGCTGCTGTTCTTCGATCACAACACGCCGCTGGGTACGCCCACCCCAAATCCCAAGCCATACATCACCGTATTGCCGCCCTCCGATGACACCGTCGCCGTTCAGTACCAATGGTTGAAGGGCAACGATCAGCCGTGCTGTCCCACCGGCAGCGGCACGGTGAAGTTCGAGATCGGTCAGGACGGCAAGCTGAAGGCGCTCGGCAAAATACCCAATCAGTAGCGTTGCGCTACAACGTGCGCAACCAGCTGGTCAGCTCGCGACGCCGTCCGTCAAGTTCTCCGGGTGCAACATCTCGGCGTAGCGCAACTGTTCCGGGATCCCGAAACCGTCGACGAGCGTTTCCGCGTTCGGCCGCAGCGCGCGGCACCGGTCGTTGATACCCCGCGTCACCGCCTTGGCCCGCTCGGTGGACAGGTACCGATGCTCGATGTACCAGGCCTTGTCGTCCTCGATGACCGACAGCGCATACAGATCGCACAGAACGCCCAGCAGCTCGCGGGCCTCCTCGTGCGGGCAGGCGTCGATGCCGGCGACGAACGCCTCGAGCACCACCCGGTCGATGTGTGCGGCCGCGGCGTGTAGGACGTGGTCCTGCACCGAGTTGAACGCGTCGAATTCCGACATTTCCTTGGATTTGGCCTGCAGTCGGCGCGCGACCGACGCCAGCAGGTACTCTTCCCGGTCCTCGAACATCTTGATCTGCGTACCGCGGTTGAAGAGGCTGCCCTCTTCCTCGCTGTCTTGCCGGGCGTCGACGATCGTTTGGATAATGATCTCTGCCGCAGTGCGTTTGACGACGCGCTCGCCGACGGTGTTGGCGGCGAAGCGCACCCATTCGACCGGGCTCATGCTGCGGATGTCATCGGCGTAAGCCGTCAGCAGCTCCTTGGCGACCAGCTGCGTCAGCACGTGGTTGTCGCCCTCGAACGTGGTGAACACGTCGGTGTCGCCGCGCAGCGCGATCAACCGGTTCTCGGCCATGTAGCCCGCGCCGCCGCAAGCCTCCCGCGCCTCCTGAATTGCCCGCGACGCGTGCCACGTGTTGGCCGCCTTCAAACCGGCGGCGCGAGCCTCCAATTCGCGCTGCTCGTCGGCGTCGGGCGCGTCCGCGGTCTGGATGTCGTGGCATTTACTGACCAGCTCGTTCTGGGCGAACTGCAGCGCGTATGACTTTGCGATCAACGGAAACAGCCGGCGCTGGTGCACCAGGTAGTCCATGATCAGCACCTCGGACTCATCGTCGGGAGCGCAGAATTGCTTGCGCTGCAACGCGTATCGCGTGGCGATGTCCAAGGCGACGCGGGCGGCGGCGCCCGCGCTGCCACCCACAGTGATCCGCCCGCGGACCAACGTCCCCAGCATGGTGAAGAACCGGCGGTTGGAGTTCTCGATCGGCGAGCTGTAGGTGCCGTCCGGGGCCACGTCGCCGTACTTGTTCAGCAGGTTCACCCGCGGGACGCGGACGTGGTCGAACACAATGCGGCCGTTGTCGACGCCGGGCAGCCCGCCCTTGTACTCACAGTCCGACGTCGTCACGCCCGGAAGGTCGTTGCCGTCGGCGTCGCGGATCGGCGCCAGCAGACAATGCACGCCGTGGTTGACCGGCTTGCCGTCCTCGGTCGTGATCAGTTGGGCGAATACCGCTGCCATGGTGGCCGTTTCGGCCGCACCACCGATGTAGTCCTTGCGGGCGGTCGGCGTGGGGGAGTCGATGACGAACTCCTCGGTCGCCGGGTCGTAGGTCGCGGTGGTCTCCAGCGACTGAACGTCGCTGCCGTGCCCGGTCTCGGTCATCGCGAAGCAGCCCCGTAGTTCAAGGCTGATGATCTTCTTCACGTACGCCTCGTGGTGGCGCTCGGTGCCCAGATTCTCGACCGCGCCGCCGAACAGCCCCCACTGCACCCCGGCCTTCACCATCAGCGACAGATCCGACATCGCGAGCATCTCGATCATCGTGATCGCCGCGCCGATGTCGCCCGTTCCGCCGTGCTCCTTGCGGAAATTGTCGGCTGCGGCACCGAACGCCGCCATGATCCTCATCTGCTCGGCCACCTTGGTGCGGGCGATCACCGTGTTCGGGGTGTAGTGCGGCCGGAAGAGGTCCTCGCTCATGGTGGACCGCAGCTGGTTCCTGGTGTCGCGCCAACGCCCGTCGAGGGCGTTGCGCAGATGGTCGGCGATGGTGGTGGTGTCTGGCGCCATAACCCGACCGTATCCTGCGGTTCGCGTCGCGGGAATAACAACCGGATGCCAATCGCCGTTTTCGCCCAGCGTGCATCCAGTGCGAGGTCGCGGCCCGATTTTCGCGCTGAGTGCACGCTCGGCGATACCTTCGCGGGTATGGGTCGCCTCCAGGCAGCGTGCATGTGCGTCGCCCTGGTGTTCGCCGGATGCGCACCCGCGCATCCGCCCGGGCCCGCGACCGCGCCGCGGCCCATGCTGACTTATCTCGGGCAGTCGCAGGTGCCGTTCGATGCCACCTTCGACGGCACCGTCATCGGCGGGCTGTCGGCGCTCAGCTATGACCCGGGCCGTCAGCTGTACTACGTCATCAGCGACGACCGCTCGAAGAAGAACCCGGCCCGGTTCTACACCGTGGAGCTCTCCTTATCCGGCAGGGGAATTGACGAGGTCAAGTTCCCGGTACCCACCCGTTGCTGGACCGTTCCGGTCGGCCGTTTCGGCCGCTGACCCTGGACACCACGCCGCCGGTCGTTCCCCCCGATCCCGAGGGCGTCGCCTTCGACCCGGTTCGGCAGCGGCTGTATTGGTCCTCCGAAGGCGAGCGGCTCACCGCGGGGCCGGTGTTGCTCGACCCGTGGGTCCGGATCGCCGCGCTGGACGGCGCCTACCTCGGCGAGTTCACCCTCCCGGGCAATCTCATGATGTCCGCGCAGCCCACGGGTCCGCGCCGGGACAAGGCGCTCGAGGGGTTGGCACTGACACCTGACGGCCGATCGTTGTTCGCCGCGATGGAGGAGCCCGGATACAACGACGGCCCGGCCGGCGGCGACGGCCACCGCGTGCTCACCCGGATCACCAAATTCGACGTCGCCACCGGGGCGCCCACCGCTCAGTACGCCTACCCGATGGAGCCGCCCGCCCCGCCCGCCGGCCTCAACGGTCTCTCGGACTTGGTGGCGCTGTCGGACACGACGTTTCTGGTGGTCGAACGATCCTCCGCCTGGCCGCCGACCGTGCGAATCTACCGGGCCGAAATCGGTGCCGCGACCGACGTTTTGGCCACGCCGTCGCTGCAGAACGCGGCCGTGAGCGCGATGGGAAAATCGCTGGCGGTCGACCTGTCCGCCACACCGGGACTGTCGCCGCTGGACAACGTCGAGGGCATCACCCTGGGACCCAAACTGCCCGACGGTCGCCAATCGGTGGTGCTGGTCAGCGACAACAACTTCAAACCCGGTCAGGTCACTCAGTTCCTGTTGTTCGCGATGTGACCGCTTCGGCGCCTCAGCCGGTAGAGGGCGAAGCCCCCCGCCGCCACGCCGAAGAGCACGAGCATCGTCATGTCGAACACCCACCAGCCGCTGTAGTGGGTCCACGTCTCGGAGTCGGCGGCCAGCGCGTCAACCCTGCGCAGGTCGACCGTGGACGCCAACGCGGCGAAGCCCCATTGGGCCGGGACGAACCACGAGACCTGTTGGAAGCCCCACTTGCTCACCAGGTGAACGAGGCTCCCGTTGAACAGTGCGGATGCCAGGATCACCGGCAGCAGCAGCGGCAGGACTTCGCGCAGCGACTTGCCGAGCGTCGACAACGCCAGCCCGACCACCGCCGACACGGCGGCCGTCACCGCGACGCTTACGCAGAGCTCGACCGTGGCGTTGTGCAGCAAGACGGCGCCACGCGCGGGCCCGCCCTTGTCGGCGATGACGATGGCGAACACGATGGCCGCCAGGACGGCCGAGGCCAGGCCGAACACGAGGACTTTGGCGGCCAGGTAGGCCGCGGTCGAGAGCCCGAGAGCCTGCTCGCGCCGGAAGATGCGATGCTCGCCCACCACGGCCCGGAAGGTCAGCGCGGTGCCGATGATCACTGCGGCGACGTTGAGGGCGGCCAGGATCTCGATGGCTTCGTGCGGGTGGGCGCTGCCCGCGCTGGGCCGGGCAAGGCCCGAATCACCCGGGATCAGCAGGGTCAGGCCCGCCAGCGCGAACGGCAGAATCGCCAAGAACACCAGATAGAGGCGGCCGGCGAACAGCAGTCGGACGTCGCGCCGGGCCAGCAACCCGAATTGGCGCGTCAGGGGGGCTTGGGTGGGAGGCGGCGACGGCGCGACGACTTCTGGCGGCGCCGCCGACGCCGATGCCTGCGGCCGGGCGAGAAACGCTCGGTAAGTTCCGTTGGGATCGGCGCTCACCCGCGCGAGCACCTGCGACCAGTCGGCGGTGCCCATCGCGGGCTCGATCTGCGGGGGCGGCCCGAAAAATGCCGTCGTCCCGGCTGCGGTCAAGACCAGCACCTGGTCGCACAGGTCGAGGTTCGGCAACGACGTTTGCGATGACACGGCCACCACGACCGCGCAGCCAATGTCGGCCTGCCGGCGCAACATCGCCATCACGTGACGCTGTTGCTCAGCATCCAGACCGGCGCTCGGCTCGTCGACGACGAGCAGGGTCGGCCGGGTGATGAGCTCGACCGCCAGCGCGGCGCACCGGCGCACCTCGGGTGGCAGTTTGCCGATCCGGGTGGCCCGGTGTGGCGTGAGGCCGAGCTCCTCGAGGACCTGGCTGACCACGCGGTCACGTTGCTCGGCTGAGACATCCTGGGGCAGGCGCATTTCGGCGGCGTACCGCACCGCCTTGTCGACGGTGAGCTGCCGGTGCAAGCGGTCGTCGGGCGACACAACGCCGATGCGGGTGCGCATGTGCTCCGGCTCCGCGTGCACGTCGTGGCCGTCGACGGTCACGCGCCCGGAGCTGAGTTGCCTGGTTCCGGCGAGCAGCCCGAGCAGGGCGGAGTTGCGTGTGGCTGACGGCCCGACGACCGCGGTGAACATGCCCGGCCGCGCGGCGAACGAGACGCCCGACAGCAGTTCGCGCCCGTCGACGGTAAGTCCCAGCTGGTAGGCGGCCACCCCGACGGTGCGGGCCTCGGCCTTGAGCGGCAAGCGATAGGTGGTATTTCCCTGCGCGGTGCGAAAGGACGGACGCGCGACGCGCAGTTTGGAGGTGATCATCCGCTCGATCAGGCCCGGACCCTTCGCCTGCTCATCCGCAGCGGCGGGCGGCGAAGGGGGTGGTGCCGGTTGCTGCGGCAGTGCGCGCATGCGCTGGGTCTCCCGCTCGGTCGGGGCCCGCAGGTTCGGATCGTTGGGGCGCGCGGGTTGGGGCGCGACGGGAGGAGGAGGCGGTGGGTAAGCGGGCGGCCGAGGAGCCGGCCTGGGCGGACCGGCGTGGTGAGCGATTTGAAAGACCAGCCGCGGACCGCGCTGCGGATCACCGAGGCTGATCGCCTGACCGTTGCGAATATTCACCGTCGATGCCCGTGCGCCGTCGACGAAGATGCCGTTGTGGCTCAGATCAATGGCCACCCAGTGCGTGCCGGCGAACCGCAGCACCACCTCGGGGCGGGGCGCCGGCGGTGGCGAGGTCGGAGTTCCGAGGCGTTCGAGGGCGATGTCGCTGCCCGGGCCGTAGCCGATGATCACGTCGCGCCCCGGCGAGAAGTCGAATCGCGCCGACCCGACCCATACGGTCAACGGGGAGGCTCTGAACGCGGAAGCCTCGGGCCGCATGGCCGCCACCTTTCGTCACACGGTCAGCTCGACTCAGTGTCTACCCGCTGGCCGCCGTCTCTCCACCGGGGTCCTGCCCATCACAGCGTGTTACGCCGACCCGGCGACGCATTTTCGAGGAGCCGGCGCAACACCTCGACCGCCTCCGTCAGAACCTGGCGGTCACCCGGCTCGAGCAACGCCAGTTGCGGTTCGATTGCGGCCGCCCGGTCGGTGCGAACCGCGTTGAGCGTGCGCCTCCCCTGGGGTGTGATCCGGATCCGGACGGCGCGGGCGTCGCCCGGGTCGACGGTTCGAGTGACCAGGCCGGCGTCCTCGAGCCGGCGCACCTGCGTGGTCATGGTCGGTTGTGAGCAGTGATCGACGGCGGCCAGGTCGCCGATTCGGGCTTCCCCGTGGGCCTCGATCGTGGCGAGCAGCCGGGCCTGGGCCGCGGGCAGCGGCATCTGGATCCGCTGGGTGGCCAGCCGGTTGAGCCGCGCCACCACGGCGAGCAGGTCCGCTCCCAACTGCTGAGCCCCGACGTCTCCGCCCTCGACAACTCTGTCCATGTAACCCATAGTTCCATAGCTTTGCTAAGCGAGACGAGGAGCGGCGGTCCGAATCGAGCCGGAACTCACGAAGTGTGACGAACCAACTTGGTGGTGCCGCCTGGCAGAATCAGTGAAGTGAATGCCCGCCGCCCCGTTCGTGCGCGCCGTCGGGGTGGACCGCTACAACCGGCCGAGTTGGCGCAGGCCTCGGTCATGGGCGCGCTCTGCGCGGTGATCGCGATCATCGCCGGGGTGATCCCGTTCGCGCAAGGATTGGCGCTGCTGGGCACGGTGCCCATGGGGCTGCTGACCTACCGTTACCGGCTTCGCGCGCTCTTCGCCGCGACGTTTGCCGCCGGAACGATCGCCTTCCTCATCTCTGGGCTGGGCGGCTTCCTGACCGTTGCCAACTGTGCCTACATCGGCGGGTTGACCGGGGCCGTGAAACGCAGGGGCAGGGGCACACCGACCGTGGCCGTCGCGTCCCTGATCGCCGGGGTCGCCGTCGGTGCCGCGACGGTCGGCTTGTTGGCGGTCCTGAATCGGCTGCGCCATCTCATTTTTCAGGTGATGACGGCCAACGTCGACGGTGTTGTCGCATTTCTGAACCGGGTCGATCTCGGGTGGCTCGGCGCCGACGTCAAGCGGTGCTTCGACTTCGGTCTGCACTACTGGCCGTGGCTGATTTTCGGCTACGTCACCTACGCGGTCATCATTTCGTCGCTGATCGGTTGGTGGGCACTGTCTCGCTTGCTGAACCGGATGGGCAACGTCCCGGATGTGCACAAACTCGACGCTCCGGACGAGGCCCCCGACGCCCCGATCGGGCCGGTGCCCGTGCGGTTGGACAAGGTGCGGTTCCGCTACCCCCACGCCAAGCAAGACGCGTTGCGTGAGCTCAGCCTGGACCTCCAAGTCGGCGAACACGTCGCCGTCATTGGCGCCAACGGGTCCGGGAAGACCACGTTGACGCTGATCCTGGCGGGCCGGCAACCGACGTCGGGCTCCGTGCAGCGCCCGGGCGCGATCGGGTTGGGCATGGTGGGCGGCACGGCGCTTGTTCTGCAGCACCCGAAGAGCCAGGTCTTGGGAACCAGGG
The DNA here is from genome assembly GCF_025263485.1 of Mycobacterium sp. SMC-2. Lineage (NCBI taxonomy): Bacteria > Bacillati > Actinomycetota > Actinomycetes > Mycobacteriales > Mycobacteriaceae > Mycobacterium > Mycobacterium sp. SMC-2. The sequence continues at coordinate 4,243,840 of NZ_CP079863.1, read as the reverse complement.
TGGCCGATGACGTGGTCTGGGGGCTGCCGCCGGGCACCGAGGTCGACGTCGACCATCTGCTGCGCGAAGTAGGGCTGGAGGGTTTTGCCGAACGTGACACCGGAAGCCTGTCCGGTGGCGAACTGCAGCGCCTGGCGCTCGCCGCGGCGCTGGCTCGGGAGCCGGCGCTACTGATCGCCGACGAATTCACCAGCATGATCGACCAAGAGGGTCGTGACGTCCTGTTGAATGTGCTGTCAGGCCTTCCCAAACGGCACCGGACCGCCCTGGTGCACATCACGCATTTCGACAACGAGGCCGCGTCAGCGGACCGGACGATCAACCTCAGCGATTCCCCCGACAACACCGGCATGGTCGAAACCGCGCCGGCCCCGTCGCCGGTCACCGTGGTCAAGCGCACCCCGGCCAAGCCGGTACTCGAAATCGTCGGCGTCGCACACGAATACAACAGCGGCACACCGTGGGCGAAGACTGCGCTGCACGACATCACCTTTGTCGTGGAACAAGGCGACGGGATCTTGATCCACGGCGGCAACGGCTCGGGCAAGTCGACGCTGGCGTGGATCATGGCCGGGCTGACCGTTCCCACCGTCGGCGCCTGCTTGATCGACGGCGAGCCCATCCGCGAGCACGTTGGCGCGGTGGCGCTGTCGTTTCAGACGGCGAGGTTGCAGTTGATGCGCAGCCACGTTGGCTTGGAAATCGCTTCGGTGGCGGGCTTTTCGCACCACGACAAAGGCCGCGTGGTCGCTGCCCTGGCCGCGGTCGGACTGGAACCGACGATGGCTGAGCGGCCCATCGATCAGCTCAGCGGTGGCCAAATGCGACGCGTCGTGCTGGCCGGGCTTCTGGCGTGTTCGCCACGCGTGTTGATCCTCGATGAGCCGCTGGCGGGGTTGGACATCGACAGCCAGCGGGGCCTGCTGAGCGTGCTGGCGGACCTGCGCCGCCATAGAGGTCTGACCGTAGTTGTCATCTCGCACGACTTCGCCGGTTTGGAAGCCGTGTGCCCGCGGACTCTGCATCTGCAGAATGGCGCGCTGAGATCGATGTCGGCCACCGCCGCGGCTGGGGGTGTGGCGTGACCGCGAGCCCGGACCCGACGCCCGATAGAAACCCGCGCACTTCGCGTCCGGTCGTGCTGTTGGTTCCGGTGCCCGGAGGGTCGGCAATCCACAACTTGTGGGCCGGCACCAAACTCCTGGTGGTATTCGGTGTTTCGGTGTTGCTGACCCTATACCCGGGGTGGGTGACGATTGGTTCGGTGGCCGCGCTGGTCCTGGCGGCGATCTGGATCGCTCACATCCCGCGCGGTGCGCTTCCGTCAATTCCGCGGTGGCTGTGGGTCCTCGTGGCATTGGGTTTCGTGACGGCCGCGTTGGCCGGTGGTAGCCCAATGGTGTCGGTCGGCGGGGTCGATGTTGGGCTCGGCGGCGCCTTGAACTTCCTGCGAATCACCGCGCTATCGGTGGTTTTGCTTGGGCTGGGAGCGATGGTGTCCTGGACCACCAATGTCGCCGAAATCGCGCCGGCCCTGGCGGTTTTGGGCCGTCCGTTCAAATTGCTGCGGATACCGGTTGACGAGTGGGCGGTGGCCTTGGCTCTTGCGCTACGCGCCTTTCCGTTGTTGATCGAGGAATTCCAGGTGCTCTACGCCGCTCGTCGGCTGCGGCCCAACCATATGCCACCAAGCCGCAAGGCTCGGGTACGGCAGACGACGGGCAACTCGATCGACTTGGTCGCCGCCGCCATCGTGGTGACGCTGCGGCGTGCCGATGAGATGGGCGACGCGATCACCGCCCGCGGCGGCATCGGTCAACTCTCTGCCGCTCCGGCGCGGCCGAAATTGGGGGACTGGGCGGCGCTCGCGGTGACCATCGCGGTCAGCGCGGGCGCGGTGGCGGTGGAGACGATATTCCACCTGACCCGCTAGCCCGTCGCGTAGCGTGAGCGGGTGTCCGACATTCACCGGAGTCGCACGATCGCGGCCCGCATCGGCGACATCTGGGAAATCCTCGCAGACTTCGGGTCCATCAGTTCGTGGGCCGGCAACGTCGTCCACTCGTGCATCTTGTTTTCCGGGCCCGACGGGGGCCCTCTCGGCACCGCCCGACGAGTGCAGGTCAAACGCGACGCCCTCGTCGAGCGCATCACCGAGTTCGAGCCGCCGCGCGCCCTCGGCTACGACATCGAAGGCCTGCCCAGTCGTCTGCGCAGGGTGTCCAACCGCTGGACGCTGGCGCCGACCGCCGGCGAGTCGGCCACCACCATGGTGACCCTCACCAGCACCGTCGAAATCGGGCCGCACGCAATGCAAGCGCTGGCCGAACGGGTCTTGTGTCGCTTCCTTGCCCGACAGTCCGAGGCGATGCTCGCCGGGCTGGCGAATCGATTGGAGCATGCTGGTGTCTGACCGCCCCGATGTCATCGTCATCATGACGGACGAGGAACGCGCGGTGCCGCCGTACGAGGCGCCCGACGTGCTCGCGTGGCGCAACCGTACGCTGACTGGCCGCAAATGGTTTGACGATCACGGCGTCAGCTTCGCTCGGCACTACACCGGCTCGCTGGCCTGCGTGCCGAGCCGCCCAACGATCTTCACCGGGCACTACCCAGACCTGCACGGCGTCACCCAGACCGATGGCATCGGAAAGACTGCCGACGATTCGCGCATGCGTTGGCTCCGCCCGGGCGAGGTGCCCACACTGGGGAATTGGTTCCGCGCGGCCGGGTACGACACCCACTACGACGGCAAGTGGCACATCTCGCACGCCGACCTCACCGACCACCGCACCGATCGACCGCTGGCCACCAATGATGAGAACGGTGTCGTCGACGCCGCCGCGGTGCAACGCTACCTGCGGGCAGATCCGTTGGGGCCGTTCGGTTTCTCCGGGTGGGTCGGCCCCGAGCCGCACGGGGCGGCGCTGGCTGACGCCGGTGTCCGCCGCGACCCGTTGATCGCCGACCGCGTGGTCACCTGGCTCGCCGACCGCTACGCCCGTCGCCGCGACGGCGACCCCGCCGCGTTGCGCCCGTTCCTCCTCGTCGCCAGCTTCGTCAATCCCCACGACATCGTGCTGTTTCCGACCTGGTCACGGCGCGGCCCGGTCAAGCCGTCGCCGCTGGATCCGCCCGCGGTGCCTGCCGCACCCACCGCGGATGAAGACCTGTCCACCAAACCGGCGGCGCAGATCGCCTTTCGCGAGGCCTACTACTCCGGCTACGGCCCCGCGGCCGCGATCGACCGCACGTATGAGCGCAACGCGCAGCGCTACCGGGACCTGTACTACCGGCTGCACGCCGAGGTGGACGGCCCGATCGACCGGGTCAGGCGGGCCGTCACCGAGGGCGGTTCGGACGACGCGGTGTTGGTGCGTACGGCCGATCATGGCGACCTGCTAGGCGCCCACGGGGGTCTGCACCAGAAATGGTTCAACCTGTACGACGAGGCCACCCGCGTTCCCTTCGTGATCGCGCGTGTCGGGTCGGGCGCCACGAGGCCACGGGTCGTCACGGCGCCGACCTCACACGTCGACCTGGTCCCCACCCTGCTGGCGGCCGCGGGCATCGATGTCGCGGCGGTGGCCGCCACGCTGGCCGGGTCGTTCTCCGAAGTGCACCGGCTGCCCGGCCGAAACCTCATGCCCATCGTGGACGGCGCCCCGGCCGACGAGGCCCGCGCCGTCTACCTGATGACCCGTGACAACATGCTCGAAGGAGACAGCGGCGCCTCGGGATTGGCGCGCCGCCTCAAGCGGACGGTGAATCCGCCCGCGCCACTGCGCATCCGGGTCCCGGCACACACCGCGTCGAACTTCGAGGGGCTGGTCGTCCGCGTCGAGGAGGCGACGGCTCCGGGCGGCGCCGGCCATTTATGGAAGCTGGTACGCACTTTCGACGATCCGAGCACCTGGACAGAACCGGGAGTGCGGCACCTGGCGGCCAACGGGCTTGGGGGAGAGGCGTACCGAACCTCTCCGCTCGACGACCAGTGGGAACTCTACGACCTCACCGCCGACCCGATCGAAGCGATCAACCGCTGGGCCGATCCGGAGCTGCATTCCCTGCGCCAGCACCTTCGGGCCCGGCTCAAGCACACGCGGGCCGAGTCCGTCCCCGAGCGAAACCGGCCGTGGCCCTACGCGTCTCGCCGGCCGCCGGCGCCACGACCGTCGCGGATGAAGCGGCTTTTTGGCCGCTGATACCGCGAGCGTAGCCACACTGCGAAAAATCGACCCCGAATTCGCAGTGTGGTTACGCTCGCGAGCGTAACCACACGTTCAGGTCGCTAGTGCCGGCGGTCTAGCTGGATCCGGGTGTTCTGCCGGATCAGCGATCGCGCCTGACGCAGGTGCTTAGCCGCCCACCTTCGATACGTCCGCCGTGCCCACGACATCCGCTCGTGCGGCCGCTCGGTGCTTCGCACCAGCTCGAGCTCGACATGGCCGGGTTCCTCCGCCCCGATTTCCATGCTGTCGTCATCGCGGATGAAGTCGATCAAGAGCGCATCGGGGTCCAGCAACTCGCGCTCCCACGCCTCGTGGTCCAAAAATCCCATACCGGCGATCCGGCTCAGCATTCGTAGATAAGCCCGACGGCTCAGCAGCAGCCCGGGCATGAACAGCAACGGCACTCCACGGCCGCCGACCGAAAGACCGATCCGGCGCCCGTCATCGAGTTCCACGGTGTGATGGCGCAGGCGCATACGGCTTTGTGATGTCTCCGGCATGGCGACAACGGGATTCCCGGCCCGCCGGCCGTCAAACCGGGCCCTATGCGTTCGAGGGGCGCATGCGGTCGATGAGGTTCGAGAGCACGACGATGCTTTCGCTGCGTTCGATGTCCGCGCTCGAGCGGATGCGTTCCAGGGCCGCCTCCAGGTGGCGCATGTCGCGGGCCAGCACGTGCAGGATCGCGTCCGACGTGCCGGTGACCGTGGCCGCACTGACCACTTCGGGCATGTCCACCCACGCCGCCCGCAGCTGGTCGGGCGCGATCGTGCCGTGGCAGAACACCTGCACGTAGGCCTGCGTCTTCCAGCCGAGCGCATTGGGGTCGACGACCGTCGTGAAGCCCTTGATCACGCCGTCGTCGAGCATCCGGTCGACGCGGCGCTTGACCGCGGGGGCCGAAAGGTTCACCGTCTGGCCGATTTCCGCGAAGGTGGCCCGCGCGTTCCGGGTCAGCTCGGCCAGGATGCGCTCGTCGGTCTCGTCCAGGCGCTCCATGCGCTATCCCCTTTAACAAATCGCCGTTACGACGATAATAACGCAATAAACCGACCATAGACACACAAGAAACGTCGTTTGCTTGTTTCAACCAGGGTAAATACCGTTGATTTATGACGGATTCGTACGTGGCTGCACCCGCGGTGACCAAGCCCGTCCGCGGGTCACGGGCCCGCCGGTATGCGATGACGCCGCCGGCATTCTTCGCGGTTGAGTACGCGATCAACCCGTGGATGGACATCGCTACGCCCGTCGACCTCGGCCTCGCGCACGCGCAATGGGAGGCGCTGCGCACGACCTATCTGCGGCTGGGTCACCGGGTGGAGGTCATCGAGCCGCGGCCCGGGCTGCCGGACATGGTGTACGCCGCCAATGGCGGATTCATCGCCGGCGACGTCGCGATCGTCGCGAAGTTTCGATTCGCCGAGCGGGCCGGCGAATCGCGCGCCTACGCCGACTGGATGTCGTCGCTCGGGTACCGGCCGGTGTCCACTCGTCACATCAACGAGGGGCAGGGCGACCTGCTGATGGTGGGGGAAACGGTGTTGGCGGGCTACGGCTTTCGCACCGATCGGCGCGCGCACGCGGAAATCTCCGCGGCGCTCCGCGTGCCGGTCGTCTCGCTCGAACTGGTGGATCCGCGTTTCTACCACCTCGACACCGCCCTGGCCGTCCTCGACGACCACACGATCGCGTTCTACCCGCCGGCGTTCAGCGCTGCCGCACAGGACCGACTGCGGGCCCTGTTTCCCGACGCGATCGTGGTGGGAAGCGCCGACGCATTCGTGCTCGGCCTCAACGTGGTTTCTGACGGGCTGCACGTTGTCTTACCTTCTAAGGCAACCGGTTTCGGCGCTCAACTGCGTGACGCCGGCTTCGAGCCCGTCGGCGTCGACCTGTCCGAGCTGCTCAAGGGCGGCGGTTCGGTCAAGTGCTGCACACTGGAGGTGTTTGAATGACGATCCTCGACGCCCCGACTTCGATGCGCACCCGGGGTGCCATCGACTTGGTCGAACGCCATGCGGCGCACAACTATTCGCCGCTGCCTGTGGTGGCGGCCAGCGCCGAGGGCGCCTGGATTACCGATGTGGAGGGCCGGCGCTACCTGGATTTCCTGGCCGCCTACTCGGCGGTCAACTTCGGCCATCGCAACCCGGAGATCACCGCGACGGCCCACGCCCAGCTCGACGCCGTCACACTGGTCAGCCGCGCATTCCATTCCGACACGCTCGGTCCGTTTTGCGCTGCACTCGCGCGGCTATGCGGCAAAGACCTGGTACTGCCGATGAACTCGGGTGCCGAAGCCGTGGAGAGCGGCCTCAAGGTTGCCCGCAAGTGGGGTACCGACGTAAAGGGTGTCCCGGACGGCCGGGCGAACATCATCGTGGCGGACAACAACTTTCACGGCCGCACGATCAGCATCGTCAGCTTCTCCTCGGATCCCGCGGCGCGGGACGGATTTGGACCGTTCACGCCGGGGTTCCGCTCGGTGCCCTTCGGTGATGCCGCCGCGCTGGCCCGCGCGATCGACGACGACACCGTCGCGGTGCTGCTCGAGCCGATCCAGGGCGAGGCGGGCATCGTCGTTCCGCCCGACGACTACCTGCCGGCCGTTCGCGCCCTGTGCAGCGAGCGCAACGTGCTGATGATCGCCGACGAGATCCAATCCGGCCTCGCGCGCGCGGGCCGCACCTTCGCCTGCGACCACTGGGGCGTGGTGCCGGACGTCTACCTGCTCGGCAAGGCGCTGGGCGGCGGCGTGGTTCCCCTGTCGGCGGTTGTCGCCGACCGCGAGGTCCTGGGCGTGCTGCATCCCGGTGAACACGGCTCCACCTTCGGCGGTAACCCGTTGGCCGCGGCCATCGGTACCACCGTGGTTTCCATGCTGAGCCGCGGGGAGTTCCAAGCTCGCTCGGCGGAATTGGGCGCGCACCTGCACGGGCGCCTGCGCGAATTTGTGGGCCACGGCGTGCTGGCCGTGCGCGGCCTGGGACTGTGGGCCGGAGTCGACATCGACCCGGCGCTCGGGACGGGCAAGCAGGTGAGCCTTCGGCTGGCCGATCGCGGCGTGTTGGTCAAGGACACGCACTCCTCGACGCTGCGGTTCGCACCGCCGCTGGTGGTCAGCGAGCAGGAGATCGACTGGGCGATTGAGCAGTTCGCTATGGCGTTGCGGGAGGCTGGCCCATAATCAGCTGATCGAGCAAGGAGGGGAATTGCCACCCGCGTCGATCGGTCTGAAAGAGCAGATGCTGCGGCGCCGCCCGGTTGTCGGCATGGCCGTCGCGCACGGGGCCGCCGACCATCTCAAGCGGAGCATCGGCACTTTCCAGCTGACCATGTTCGGGGTTGGCTCAACTGTCGGGACGGGCATCTTCTTCGTCATGTCGCAGGCCGTACCGGAGGCCGGCCCCGGGGTGATCCTGTCGTTCCTCATCGCCGGGCTCGCGGCCGGCCTCGCGGCCATCTGCTACGCCGAATTGGCTTCGGCCGTACCGGTTTCCGGCTCGTCCTACTCGTATGCCTACACCACCCTCGGTGAGATCGTCGCGATGGGGGTGGCGGCCTGCCTGCTGCTCGAATACGGGGTGTCGACCGCCGCGGTCGCGGTCAACTGGAGCGGCTACCTCAACAAGCTGCTCAGCAATGTCTTCGGTTTCCAGTTGCCGCATGCCCTGTCGGCCGCGCCGTGGGATGCGCGGCCCGGCTACGTGAATCTGCCGGCGATCATCTTGATCGGGATGTGCGCGCTGCTACTCATCCGCGGCGCCAGCGAATCGGCCAGGGTCAACACCATCATGGTGCTGATCAAGCTGGGCGTGCTGGTCATCTTCGTGATCGTCGCGTTCACCGCCTTCGACGCCGACCATCTCCACGACTTTGCGCCGTTCGGCGTCGCGGGCATCGGCACGGCCGCCGGCACCATCTTCTTTTCCTATATCGGCCTCGATGCCGTATCGACGGCCGGCGACGAGGTGAAGAACCCGCAAAAGACCATGCCGCGTGCGCTGATTGCGGCCTTGCTGACCGTGACCAGCGTGTACGTGTTCGTCGCGCTCGCCGCCCTGGGCACCCAGCCGTGGCAGGACTTCGCCGGGCAGCAGGAGGCCGGGCTGGCCACCATCCTCGACAACGTCACGCGCCGCAGCTGGGCCGGCACGATTCTGGCTGCGGGCGCCGTCATCTCGATCTTCTCCGTCACCCTGGTCAGCATGTACGGCCAAACGCGGATCCTCTTCGCGATGGGCCGCGACGGGCTGCTGCCCGCGCGATTCGCACGCGTGAACACGCGAACCATGACGCCGGTAAGCAACACGGTGATCGTGGCCATCGCTGCCTCGGCGCTGGCCGCCTTCATACCGCTGGACAAGCTGGCGGACATGGTGTCCATCGGGACGCTCACCGCGTTCGTCGTCGTATCCGCCGGAGTGATCATCCTGCGGGTGCGCGAGCCCGACCTGCCGCGCGGCTTCAAGGTGCCGGGTTATCCCGTCACGCCGGTCCTTTCGGTGCTGGCGTGCGGATACATCCTCGTCAGCTTGCATTGGTACACCTGGATTGCGTTCACTGGCTGGATCGCGCTCGCGTTAGTCTTCTATTTCGTGTGGGGCCGCCATCACAGCGCGCTCAACGGCGAAGCGTTGCAGCGGGAGGCGCTGTGACCGTCGTCGTCGGTTACCGGGCCGGCGAGGTCGGGCTCTCGGGGTTGCACCTGGGCGTGCGCATCGCGCGGACCCGCGGCACCTCGCTCACCGTGGCGACCATCGTGCCCAAGCCTTGGCTCACACCGTCGCTGGGCCGCGTCGACGCCGAGTACGAGCAGTGGGCGGACAACCTGGCTGCGGAGTCGGCGAGGGAGGCCGACCGCTTTCTGAGCACGGTGACCGACGGCATCCAGGTCGAGTATGTGCATCGCGCGCACGGGTCGGTGTCGGGGGGACTGCTCGAAGTCGTCCATGAGGTGGACGCCGACGTGCTGGTGCTGGGCTCGCTGCCCAGCGGCGGCGCCGGCCAGGTGGTGATCGGCTCCACCGCCGAATGGCTGCTGCACGCGTCGCCCGTGCCGGTGGCCATCAGTCCCCGTAACTACCGTTCGCACAAGGGAAAGCTGACCCGGCTCACCTGCGCCTACTCCGCCACCCGGGACGCGATCGACGTGGTGAGACGCTGCGTCGATTTCGGTCAACGGTTCGGTGTGCCGGTGCGGGTCATCACCTTCGCGGTCCGCGGCAAGACGATGTATCCGCCGGAGGTGGGGCTCGAGGTCGAGGACGAGGTCCTTGCGGCCTGGGCGTCGCAGGTGCGAGACATCCTCGAGGAGCTGAAGACGGACGGGATCGTGAGCGAAGACGTTGCGCTGCGGGTGGTTACGGGCCGCAGCTGGCAAGAGGCGCTGGCCAAGGCCGATTGGCAGGAGGGCGAGATCCTGGCGTTGGGCACCCGGCCGCGCGGCGACATCCGCCGGGTGTTCCTCGGTTCCCGCAGCGCCAAGATCATCCGGGAGAGCCCGGTGCCGGTGCTGGTGCTGCCCGGCTAGCGTTGTGCCGCGGCGTTGGCGGCCGCTTGCGCCCGCGTCAGGGTCGCCGCGACGTCGCCGCGGCCCAAGAACATTTCGTCGAAATATGGCCGCAGGGCGTCGTTGCCGGCCGCGAAGCCGGCGCCGCCGGGCGCCGGGATGCGTGGGCCGTCGAGCACGGTGAAGAAGGGTGTGACGTCGACGCCTCGGGCGGACCAGTGATTGAAGTAGACCGGCTGAGCCGACAGGACCGCCGGGATGGCCGCACCCTCGCGGCCCAGGAACTCGTTGCCCTCCCTGCTGCCCATCCAGGCCAGGACCTGACGCACCGCGTCGGGATGCTTCGTTGCGGCATTGCCCGCCGCCGCAATGCCATTGGTGACGCTCACCCGCCCGACCGGGCCCGCCGCCATCATCGCCACACCCCAGTGGAAGCGGGCATCGCGGGCCACCGGCGCCAGGTTGTAGGTGCCGGACTGGAAGAGCGCCATCCGGCCGGCCAGGAACTGGTTGCGGGAGAAGTCGCCGTTGTCGTTGGTGTCCGAGGCGGGCGGCGCGACGTGGTCGTCGTTGATCAGGCCGACCAGGTAGCGGAAGGCTTGCACCGCCCCGGGATTGTCGAAGGCGAACTTGTCGCCGCGTTGGAAAACCCCGCCGGCCGAGCCGATGTAGTTGAGGTAGATGCCCTGCGGGTCGTTGGCGGCGTTGTAGCCCCACTGCCGGACCCGTCCGGCGTCGAAACCCGCTGCGTTGGCTGGGCGTCCAGCGGCGTCGACTGTGAGCCGGGCGAGCAGGGCGCGCAGCGTGTCGCGGCCGTCGGGGCTCCACCGCAAATCCTTCAGTTGGGCGGGGTCGACGCCGGCCGAGGCCAGCAGGTCCGCGTTGTAATACAGCGCGATCCCGGCATCGGTCAGCTGCGGCACGCCCCACAGCGTGCCCCCGCGGGTGAACTGTTCCACGACCGCGGAGTCCCAACCGGGGGCCCGCTCGATCTTCATCAGCCGGTCGCTGTCGGCGTAGGCGGCCAAGTAGGCGTTGGAGATCCAGAAGATGTCGTCGGCGCTGCCCCCGGCGACGTCGGTACGCAGCGTGTCGAAGTACGTCGAGTACGCGACCACGTTGGTGTGCACCTCGATGTCGGGATGCGCGCGGGTGAATGCCTCGAACGACTGTCGATAGGCCGCGGCGATCTGTTCGGCCCACACCCGCACTGTGACGACGACCTTGCCGCCGAGAGGCTGGCCGGAGTAGTCGAGCAGCACCGCGGTCGCACCCAACAGCACCGCCACCAGCGCGAGCGCCCCGGCCATCAGCGTCGAAAAGCGGGGCCGGCTCATGGTGTATGTCCAGATTGCCGTGCTGGTCGTGGATCGTCGAAAACCCCAGCCCTGACGGCAATCTCGGCGCGAGGAACGCTCACTTGAGCCCCGAGACGACGATCGAAGCGACGATGTGGCGCTGGAAGACCACGAAAAGCGCGATCAGCGGGACGATCGCGACGGTCGTCGCCGCCATCACCAGCGTCCACTGGGCGTTGAATCGCGACTGCAGATCGGCCGTCGCGACCGTGAGCACCCGCCACTTGTGGCCGCTGGTGATCACCAGCGGCCACATGAAGTTGTTCCACTGCGAGACGACCGTAATCAGCGTCAAGGCCGCCAGCACCGGTCGGCTGGACGGAATCACCACATGCACGATCACGTCCAGGGTGTTGGCCCCGTCCAGGTGGGCGGCATTGATCAAGTCGTTCGGGATGATCCGGAAGTGCTCGCGCAGCAGGAAGATCGCGTACGGCGAGCCGAACATGAACGGCAGCACCAACGCCCAGAACGTGTTACGCAGGCCCAGCTGGGCCATCATGAGATACAACGGCACCACCGTGACCGTCCCCGGCACCATCAACGTCGCGATGTACACCCAGAACAGCGCGTCGCGCCCGGGGAATTCCAGCCGCGCGAACGCGTATCCGGCCAGCACCGAAAACGTCAACTGACCCACCAGGATCACGGCCGTCATCAAGGCGGTCACGGCCGCCGCGCGGCCGAATCCCGCTCCGGCCAGGTCCGCGTAATTGGCCAAAGTGAACGGCCGCGGCAGCTGCAGGGGTGTGCCCGTGGCGAACTGGTGCGCGGAGGTGAACGAGGTCAACAAGCCAAGTAGAAAGGGCACCAACGTGATCAGCGCACCGAGGATAAGCCCGGCGTAGATGGCGAGCCGGCTAGGTGAGGTCATAGCTGATCCGCCGCCGGAAATATTGCTGCTGCACCATGGTGACGCCGATCAGGATGACGAACAGCACCACCGCCATCACCGACGCGCGCCCGATGGCCGCCGAGCCGAAAGCTTCGGCGTAGATGCGGTGGGCCACCAGGTCGGTGCTGCCGCCCGGCCCGCCGCCGGTCAGTGCGTAGACCATGTCGAAAACCTGTGCCGTGCTGACGATCCCGGTCACCAGGACGAAGAAGGTGGTCGGCCGCAGCATGGGCAGGGTGATGCGCCAGAACCGTTGCCACGCAGTGGCGCCATCGGTGCGCGCGGCGGCGTGAATGTCGTCGGGGATCGCCAGCAGGCCGGCCAGGAACGACAGCGAGACGTATCCGACGTTGGTCCATACGACCACGGCCGAGACGAGCGGCAGCGCGAAGCTGGGGTCCGACAGCCATTCGATGCTGTGCCCGAGCAGGGTGCTCACCGCTCCGTCGGTGGGAGCCAGAATCCAGCGCCACAGCACCGCGATCGCCAGCGGCGCGCAGATCCACGGCAGCACATACAGGGTGCGGAACAGGCCGGTGCCGGGAAGCCGGCGGGCCAGCATGGACGCGGCCACCAGGCCCAGCACCGTCTGCGCGGGAACCACGATCGCCACGAAGAGGGCCGTGACGATCAGCGAGTTGGCGAAACCGCGATCCGTCAAAACCGACCGCCAGTTCGACAGGGCCACGTAGCGCAGCGGACCCAGCAGGTCCCAGCGGTAGAGGCTCAGCCAGATCACCACGAGGATGGGCAGCAACAAGAAGGCGACGACGCCGAACAGGCTGGGCGCCAGCAGGGCATAGCCCAGCGCGGGTTGTTTTCTCAGGGCGCCGCCGGCCATGGAGGTAATTAAAGCGGGCGGCACCGGGGTTTGGGGCGAACGGCCGTTACGGTGGAACCGTGACACCGAACCGGGGGATCGATGCCGACTTCCTGAACCTGCCGCGCCACGAGCTCGCCGCGGCCGCGCTGTCGTCGGCCACCGCGGCCGGCGCCAGCTACGCCGACCTGCGGATTCACCGCATCATGACCGAGATCGTCCAGCTGCGCGACGGCGAATTGCAGACCGCGGTCGTCAATCGCGAGGTCGGCTTGGCCGTACGGGTGATCGTCGATGGCACGTGGGGGTTCGCCTCGCACGCGGAGCTGGCGCCATCGGTCGCGGCCGAGACCGCGCGTCACGCCGTGCAAGTGGCCACCACCCTGGCGACGCTGAACAGCGAGCGCGTCGAGCTGGCACCCGAGCCCGTGTACGCCGACGCCACCTGGGTTTCCGATTACCGGATCGACCCGTTCAGCGTCCCGGCGAGCGACAAGATCGCAGTGCTGGAGGAGTACTCCGGCCAGCTGCTCAGCGCCGACGGTGTCGATCACGTGTCGGCGGTGCTCACGGCGGTCAAGGAGCAGACGTTCTATGCCGACACCTTCGGGTCGGCGATCACCCAGCAACGGGTCCGGATACAGCCGTCGCTGGAGGCGGTGACCGTCGACGCCGAGGCCGGCAGCTTCGACTCGATGCGCACGCTGGCCCCGCCGACCGGACGCGGCTGGGAAGTGCTGGCCGGCGACGAGGTGTGGAACTGGAGCGACGAGCTGGCGCAACTGCCGTCGCTGCTCGCCGAAAAGGTCAAGGCGCCCAGCGTGATCGCGGGCCGCAAGGACCTGGTGATCGACCCCACCAACCTGTGGCTCACGATCCACGAATCCATCGGGCATGCAACCGAATACGACCGAGCCATCGGCTACGAGGCCGCCTACGCCGGAACGTCGTTCGCTACCCCGGACAAACTCGGCACCATGCGGTACGGCTCCCCGGTGATGAACGTGACCGCCGACCGCACCGTCGAACATGGCTTGGCCACCATCGGTTACGACGACGAGGGTGTCGCGGCGCAAACCTGGGATCTAGTGCGCGACGGGGTATTTGTCGGCTATCAGCTCGACCGGGTCTTCGCGCCCCGCCTGGGACAGCCGCGCTCCAACGGATGCTCGTACGCCGACTCCCCGCATCACGTGCCGATTCAACGGATGGCCAACGTCTCGCTGCAGCCGGCGCGTGAGGACGTCAGCACCGCCGACCTGATCGGCCGCGTCGAGGATGGCATCTACATCATCGGCGACAAGTCATGGTCAATCGACATGCAGCGCTACAACTTTCAGTTCACCGGTCAGCGATTCTTCCGTATCCGCGACGGCCGGCTGGACGGGCAATTGCGAGACGTCGCCTATCAGGCCACCACCACAGATTTCTGGAACTCCATGGAAGCCGTGGGCGGCCCGTCGACCTGGCGGCTCGGTGGCGCATTCAACTGCGGCAAGGCCCAACCCGGGCAGGTCGCCCCGGTCAGCCATGGCTGCCCGTCGGCGTTGTTCCGCGGCGTCAACGTGCTCAACACCCGGACCGAGGGCGGCCGATGATCACCCCACAGCATGTCGTCAACCTCGTCCTCGAGGAGGCCGCCAAGCTCGGCGGCGCCAACGAAACCATGGTGCTGGTCACCGACAAGGTCGAGGCGACGTTGCGGTGGGCGGGCAATTCGATGACCACCAACGGGGTTTCGGTCAACCGGAGCATCACGGTGATCTCCGTTGTACGCCAAGGGTCCAGCGCCCGAATCGGCACCATGGTTTCAGCCGAGGTGGATCCGCGGGTGATCCCCGAGCTGGTGGCTGCGTCGCAGGAGGCGGCCCGTTCGGCGCCCGAGGCGGGCGACGCCGCGCCGCTGCTGGCCGACACCGGGATTCCCCCGGACTGGAACGCGCCGGTGCCGGGTACGGGACCGTTGGTGTTCGCCGATGTCGCCGACTCCTTGAGCCGCGCCTTCCGTGGTACCGATCGACTTTACGGCTTTGCGCACCACAGTGTTTCGACGACGTTCCTCGCGTCGTCGACGGGGGTGCGCCGACGCTACACGCAGCCCGCCGGGGCGGTGGAGATGAACGGTAAACGCGGCGACGCGAGCGCCTGGGTGGGTGTCGGCGCACCCGACTTCGCCGACGTGCCAATGGATTCGCTGCTCGATGAGCTGTCGATGCGGCTGGGGTGGGCCGAGCGCAGCGTGGAGCTGCCTGCGGGACGCTACGAGACGATCATGCCGCCGTCCACGGTGGCCGACATGATGCTTTACCTGGCCTGGTCGATGGCCGGCCGCGGCGCCCAGGAGGGCCGCACCGCCTTTTCGGCGCCCGGCGGCGGGACGCGGGTGGGGGAGCGGCTCACCGAATTGCCGCTGACGCTGTTCTCCGATCCGTTGGCGCCGGGCCTGGCGTGCACCCCGTTCGTGGCGGTGAGCAGCTCGTCGGAGACGGTGTCGGTGTTCGACAACGGCATGGAGATCGGCCAGGTGGACTGGATCCGCAACGGGGTGATCAACGCGCTGGCCTACCCGCGCGCGACGGCCGCCAAGTTCGATGCCGACGTCGCGGTCGCCGCCGACAACCTGGTGATGACTGGCGGGTCGGCCGAGCTTGCCGACATGATCGCGGCCACCGAACGCGGCCTGCTGCTGACCACGCTGTGGTACATCCGCGAGGTCGACCCCACCACGCTGCTGCTCACCGGGCTGACCCGGGACGGCGTCTACCTCATCGAAGACGGCGAGGTGACCGCCGCGGTCAACAACTTCCGGTTCAACGAGAGTCCGCTGGACCTGCTGCGGCGGGCCACCGAGGCCGGGGTGAGCGAGAAGACCCTGCCCCGGGAGTGGGCGGACTGGGCCAGCCGCGCGGCGATGCCGTCGCTGCGGATACCGGACTTCTATATGTCGTCGGTCAGCCAGGCCCAATAGACGATTGCCGCAGGGCCTACCGCGTTCTAGCGTGTGACGAATGGCGGCTCCGGTTTCGGCTCAAAAAGATCAGCTGACGAGGTTGGTGGTGTTGTCGCCGGGCTCACCGGCGGACGCGCGCATCGCGGCATTGATCCGGCGGACGTGCGCTCAGACGTTGTCTTTGCCGCCGTTGCCAAGTGGCGTCGAGGCCGGCGCACCCGAATCGCAGGCCGAGGTCGTCGCCGCCGAGTTCGCCGAACAGTTCAGCACGGACGTCTCCGCGATCACCGGCGAGCAGCGATCGGGGCTCATCGAGCACCTGGGGGATAGCGCCTTCGGCGTGGTGGTCCAGACATATATCGCCGACTTCGTTCCGCGCGTGCGCGCCGGGCTGGACGCGCTCGGCGTCGGCTCGGAGTACTTGGGCTGGGTGTCCGGCGCCGTCGAGTGGGATCACACGACCGATCCGTCGAGTGCGGTATTCAACGACTTCTTGCCCGCGGTGGCCCGGATGCGCGCGCTCGACCCGCTCACCTCCGAGTTGGTCCGGCTGCGCGGAGCGGCTCAGCACAATTGCCGGTTGTGCAAGTCCCTGCGCGAGGGCACCGCGCTCGATGCCGGCGGTTCGGAGACGCTGTACGACGAGATCGCTCGCTTCGAGTCGTCGAGCTTGCTTGACGACCGCGTTAAAGCCGCGCTGCGCTACGCCGATGCGTTAATTTGGACCCCTGCGCACCTCGCCGCCGACGATGTCGCCGAGGTGCGCTCCCGGTTCTCCGATGCCGAGGCCGTCGAGCTCACCTTTGACATCATGCGGAATGCAAGCAACAAAGTTGCCGTCGCTCTTGGCGCGGACGCCCCGCGGGTCGAGCAGGGTACCGAGCGATACCTGCTCGG
The DNA here is from genome assembly GCF_025263485.1 of Mycobacterium sp. SMC-2. Taxonomy (NCBI): domain Bacteria; kingdom Bacillati; phylum Actinomycetota; class Actinomycetes; order Mycobacteriales; family Mycobacteriaceae; genus Mycobacterium; species Mycobacterium sp. SMC-2. Next base: position 4,227,173 of record NZ_CP079863.1, on the reverse strand, counting down.
AGCAGACGGGCAGACCGTATTCAGCCACGCGTGAAGTACGAAATGTTAACCATCCATACACGGGCACGCAAACAGAAGTTCGCTCCGCGCGGGGCCGTGCTGGCTAAATTTATGTCCCGGCAGCGAAACTGAGACGTGCCGGTGATCGTGTCTGGCAGCGCCGCCTGAGTTGACGGCCATGGACCGCGCGCGAATGAGCCGCGGCCCAAATCGCGTCTCGGCTAGTTGTCGCCACACCACAGCTTGGATTGCGTCGGAGAGCAACACGTTCCCGCGCAGAGGGAGGTCCGGAGATGAGAACCACCCGTTCACGCTCGCGCCGGCGGGTGTTGCCGGTGTTGGCCGCCGGGGTCGCGCCGGCGGTCGCGATGCTGGGCTATGCGGTGCTGTCGGCGCCACAGGCGTCAGCGTCCTGCAATTTGAGCCCCAAAGACGACCAGTACATCCAGTTGCTCGCGCAGAACAAGATGGTTCACAACGCCGATTTCAGCGATTGCCATGAGGCCGCCGAGGGGCGTTGGTTCGCCGACCAGGTACGGAACCACCCCAATCCGTTTGGGGAGGCCCAGGAGCTGGTCAATATGATCACCAGCACCACGCCGATGAGCCAGGCCCAGGCCGAGTGGGAGGTCGAGTCGGCGATCTATGTCTACGCCCCAGAAGTGATCCCCAAGATCAAGGATCAGGCCGCGCATTTCAACTGGCCGGCCGAATAGCGAGGGTCACCAGCTAACTTAGTTCCGGGACGCTTGATGCGCCCGCAGCACGGCGGCGACATGTCGTCGTCCATGTAAAACGGTGTCGATTCGTCGGCCTGCCATATCGCTCGAATCGTCTGCCGCGCTGGAATTTTCGACAGCTTATGTTCACCTATTGTTTGCAAACGCGGCTGTTTGTCACGCTGGATACCTGTGGTACGCGGTGTTTGGATGTCACGAGAAACAGCAAATTTTCCGTGCAAGGGGGTTCGGGAAAATGACGATCAGAGGGAGGCACGGTCGGGTGCTGGCGGTAGGGGCCGCCGGCGCTGTATTGGCAACGTCGACGCTGGGTGGAGCGCTGTTGGCAGCGCCGCAGGCATCGGCCCAGTGCAGCATGACCCCGGCCGACGACCAATACATCAAGCTGTTGGCGCAGAACAAGATGACTCACAGCGCCGGTGTCAACGATTGCAACGTCACCGCCGAAGGTCGTTGGTTGGCCGACCAGGTCCGGACATCGGCCGATCCGTACGCAACCGCCAAGCGACTTGTGCAGGTGGTGGACGACAAGACGTCAATGGACGCCAAGCAGGCCGAGTGGGAGGTCGAGACGGCGATCTACGTGTACGCGCCAGACATGATCCCCAAGATCAAGAATCAAGCCGCGCAGCAGGCGCCCGCTTAGCGCACGCAATGTCGAACGGCCACAACGGCTTTCGCCGTTCTCATCGGGCATCGAGTCGCGCCCGCCCGCGTGGGTGAGCTTCTGACGACGCTTGCGGCCGCCGGCGATGTGTCCGCCGGTACTTATCCAGCGCGTCGACGCCGAACAGGATCGGCACCGCGGCCAGGGCGACGGCCCAGCCCCACGGCGGCGGATTCCACTGACCGAGCAACCTCGCGATCGGTGGCACCCACAGTTCGACAAGGGAAAAGGCCAGCCCGATGAACGCCGCCGGCACCAGGAGCCGGTTGGTGAGCCAGCCCAGCGCTCCCGGCCAGCGCGAGGAGGACCGGCACGCAAAGACGTTCGCGGTCTGGGCGAAGACGACGGTGATGAACGCCGCGCCGGATGCCATTGCCAGGTCGTGCCCGGTTGGGAACGGGTTTGCGGGACGCCAGCCGAGCGCCATCAGGGACACCACGAAGGCGGTGAGCGAGACGACGGCCTCGAGCGGCCCCAGCACTCCGAAGGCCCGGCGTAGCACCGTGCGGTTCATCAGCCGACCGTGGACCGGGGGTCCCTCGAGCAGGTGCTTGGCGGGCGGCTCGGCGCCGAGTGCCACCGCGGACAGGGTGTCGGTGCCGATGTCGAGCGCGATGATCTGCAGAACACCGAGCGCGAGGGGGAACAGGCCGCCCGAGAGCGCCCACACGAGAAAAGGTGCGAGCTCGGCGACGTTGTCGGTGAGGTGATAGGTCAGGAATCGGCGGATGTTGACGAAGGTCGCGCGACCTTGCTCGATGCCGGCCACGATGCCGGCGAAGGAGTCGTCGAGCAGAACAAGGTCGGCGGCCTCGCGGGCGACGTCGGTGCCGGAGCGGCCCATTGCCACACCGATGTCGGACTCGTGCAGTGCCGGCGCGTCGTTGACCCCGTCGCCGGTCATCGCCACCACGTGGCCCCGGGAGCGAAGGGCACGGGCGATGCGGAGCTTGTCCTCGGGAGAGACCCGAGCGATAACCACCCCGTCGTGGTCGAGGACAGCGGCGAGATGCTGCTCGTCCTCCGGTAAATCCGCTCCCAACAGCACCGGAGAGTCGGCGGACCGCAGCCGCACCTCGTTGCCGATGGCCGTGGCGGTGGCCGGATGATCACCGGTCACCATCGCCACCTTCACCCCCGCCTTGCGGCAGGCGTCGAGCGATGCGGAGATGTCGTCGCGCGGCGGATCCTCGAGCGCCACCAGGCCGAGCAGGCGCAACCCCTGGTCGCATTCCTGCTGGTCCCGGGGTATACGGCCGTTCCTCGGGCCCGCGGCGACGGCGAGAACTCGGAGCCCCCGGGCGGTCAGGGCGTCCACGGCCTGGTGTGCCGCCGGGTCGTCACCGCACAGCGGAAGCACCGCGTCCGGCGCGCCCTTCACCACGACCTCGTCTGCCCGCACGACGGCCATGCGGCGCAGCCGGGGATCGAAGGGGAACCGCAGCTCGGCGTGGCCGGTACGACGGTCCTCGACGGTGTCGATGCCCAGTCGTCGGGCGAAGGTATCGAGGGCCGCCTCCATGGGGTCGCCGTGTGCCCGCCACTGCCCGTGGACTTCTTCGGCGTATCCGGTGGAGCAGCGTTCCCCGGCCAGGGCGAGCCGGCGAACCGACTCGTATGCGCCGGGTGAGGACCACGTGAGCTGCGCTGTGGGCCCATAGCCGGCACCGCCGATGGTCAACGAGCCGGCGGGCGTCCACGCTTCGACCACCGTCATCTGGTTGCGGGTGAGGGTTCCCGTCTTGTCGGTGCAGATGAACGTCGTGGAGCCGAGCGTCTCGACGGCCTCGAGGTTGCGCACCAGGATCTCCCGCTTCGCCATCTGCTCCGAGCCCCAGGCGAGGGACAGCGTCACGGTGGGCAGCAGCGCCTCCGGGACCAGGGCGACCGTGACACCGATCGCGAACACGAAGGCCTGCTGGATCGGATTGCCCACGAGCACGGAGACGAGCAGGAACAGCGCGCCCACGCCGATTGCGATGGCGGCGATGAGGCGGACGACGCCGCGCAAACCGCGGGTCAGGGGGGTGTCCGGTTTCCTGGTCGCGGTTGTCAGCCGGGTGATGCCGGCCAGGCGGGTCTGTTGGCCGGTCGCGGTGACCAGGGCGCGCGAATCCCCTTCCACGACAAACGTGCCCGCGAAGAGCGGTTCGCCCGCCGCGACGGCGCCGGCCACGCTCTCGCCGGTGAGCATGGAGGAGTCGACGAGCAACCGATTCTGGCGAAGCACCACGGCGTCGGCCGGGACGCGGTCGCCGCTTTCGAGGAGCAGCACGTCGTCGACGACGACGTCCTCGGCCTCGATCACCCGCCGAGCGCCATCACGCAAGACCGTGACGCGCGTCGGCAGCATCTCCTGGAGCCGGTCGGCGGCGCGGTCTGCCCGCGCTTGCTGGATCAGGGAGAAGACCCCGTTCAGCACTATTACCGCGATGATGGCGACGCTGAGTTGGGGCAGCTTCGCCAGGAAGGCGAGCACCGCGGCAGCCCAGAGGAGCAGGGCGAAGAAATGCGTCAGCTCCCCGAGCAGGCGGCGGGCGATCGACGGCCGCCTCGTTGCGGGCAGCCTGTTCGGACCGCTCTGCGCGCGCCGCTCGGTGGCCTCCGCGGTGGTCAGCCCGAGCGTCGTGACGTTGGCCATGGCTCTCCCCTCAGCTGGGTTGAGACCATGATGTCTCGGCCGCCTTCGTGCCCAGCCTGCCGGGCCGATTCTGTCCCGATCTGCCCCGGGGTCCCGCCAGGCGCACACTGGGTTTGGCGTTGGTCTACGGTTTCGTACGGAACGATCACGTCAGGGGCGGTAGCTCAGTTGGTTAGAGCCGCGGACTCATAATCCGTTGGTCGCGGGTTCGAGCCCCGCCCGCCCCACCTGAAATATTGTCGCTTGCCAGGGTGATGGGACCACCGTTTTGCCATGAGCATGGGACCGGTTGTTTCCGGTTGCTGGCCGTGGGGTGATGGTGACTGATGACCTGGCTGCTGGTCAATTCGGCTGGTCCGAATTGACCGGCTTTCGAGGACGGGGTTTCTGGCGTTGCCGGTAGGACTCGCCCTCGACGACGAGTTCGTAGGCCGCGGATTGGAGCCGGTCCATCGCCGACTGGGCCAGGAGTGGGTCGGCCATCATGGTGAGGATCTCCGGTGGTTCGCGGTTGCTGGTGATGACCGTTGATGCGGTGCGGTGGCGTTCCACGATGAGCTCGTAGAAGTCATTGGTCTCGGTGGCCTCAAGCCGGTGCAACGCGAGGTCATCGATGATGAGCAGCTCGACGCGGTGTAGTTTGCGCATCTCGTCTTCATAGCTGCCGTCTAGCCGTGCTCCGCGGAGGCGTTTGAACAGTTTGTCGGCGCGTTCGGTATGCACGCTGTGGTGACGTCGCACGGCGATGTGGCCTAATGCGTTGGCCAGGAACGTTTTTCCGACTCCGACCGGTCCCATGATGAGCACGTTGTAGGCGTCGGCCAGAAACCGCAGCGAGGTCAACTCTGCCCATAGTTGGCGGTCGTAGCTGACCGCGGCGGTGTCATCCCAGGCCTGCAGCTGCATCTGCGGATCCAATTGTGCTGTCTTGGCGCGGCGGGCGGCGGACTCGCGGTCGCGGCGGGTGACCTCATCGGCTAGCAGCATTTCCAGGAAGTCGTGGTGTGGCAGCCGATTCGATCGTGCCAGCGCGAGCCGTTCGGGCAGGGTGTCGAGCAGGCGGCCGAGCTTGAGGCGGCGCATCAGCGCTTTGAGGTCTGCAGACACCTCGATCGGCTTGACCGCGGGGGTGGCATCGGGGCGGCGGGTTGTGCTCATGAGGGCCTGCGCACCGCGAAGTCGGTGGCCGCGCGGACGAACCGCGACGCCTGCGGCGGGTTCGGGATCAGCGGCAGCTGTGCGCCGGCACCGCGGGTAAGCATGCGCTCGATCAGCCCGACGTCGATGACCTCGGCGTCCAGCGCGCGCTGGCAGGCGTCATCGACCGCGTCGGCGCCGTGGCGGCGCACCAGTCCCAGGAGTCGGTAGACCTGGCGCATCTTGGTCCACGGCAGCGGATGCTCCAGCACCGCCGCCGCGTAGGCGCCGACATGCTGCCCGTGTGCGGATGCCTTGCGCTGCAAGGTGTTGATATCTCGCATCGCATAGACCGACACCTCGGCCGGTAGATCAGCGGGGTCGGTATGGCGGCGTCCTGGCGCCATGACCGGATGGACCTTGATCAGCTCACCGCGCCAATACAGCTTCACCGTGCGCGCATCCACCCGGGCATCCAGCCGGCGCCCAATCAGCTCACCGGGAACGCTGTAGAGCGCCTTGGCGACCTGCACGTGCCGATCGGGAGCCACCTTGGGCCGGCTCCAGGTCGGGATGTCGAACACCTCGTCGGGTGCCGGTTTGAGGTGGGGTAGCTCGTCGGTGGCGAATACCTCGGCCGGGCGCAGCCGAGTGGTGCCGTGTATCCGCATCCCCGCCACCTGCCCACACCACTGCTCGGCTCGTGCCCGGCAGTCACTCAGATTCCGAAAGTCTTCTCCAGCAAAGAAATTCGACCGAACATATTGGACACAGCGCTCAACCCTAGGCTTGTCGCGCGGGCTGCGGATGCGGGTGGGGTCCACGACGAAGCCCCGCGCCTGAGCGTATTCGCGGAAGGCGTCATTAAGTTTCGGATCGGTCGCATCAGCCTTGTCGACGATGGCCTTCATGTTGTCGGGGATCGCCACCGCGAACACCCCGCCGAAGAATGCCCACGCGGCCTCAAACCCGGCGATCACCTCGTGAAGCGTCTGCCGGTAGGTCGGCCAGACGAACATGTGCCGCGAATACACCGCAGTGAAGATCAACCCCTGCACTACCCGCCGGCGGCCATCCGCGGCATCAGTGAGCATTCCGAGCCGACCGAAATCGACCTGCAGTTCAGCACCGGGCTCGCAATCGGCCACCGGCACCGTGGCCTGCCGAATCCCGAACCCCAATTCCGTTGTGGCATAGCGATGCAACGTTCGATACGACACCACCACGCCCCGACGCCCAAGCAGCGTGTGCACCTTCGTCAGAGTCAAGTCTTGCTTCAGCCACGCCTTGATCTGCTCGTGCTGGGCGGCGATGGTCTCCCAGGCCTGGCTCTTGCCGTTGGGCCGACTCGGCCGCACGCCGGCGATCACCGCCGCCAACAGCTCGTCGGTCAACTGACACCCGTCGCCGTCACGGTCCAGCCCGCACGCGCGGGCGCGGTCCACATACCGGCGCACCGTTTTGCGGTCCGTGCCCGATAACCGGGCCACCTCGCGCAACCCATGACCCTGCAGCCACAACCGCAGCATCTCCCTGACTTCGATCACCGACACCTCCCGGTAGCTCATTCGGCCAATACAGCGGCCGAGCAACCGGAAGCCCCCAACGCCACGCCGGGGTGGTCCCATAACTGGCAAAACAGCTAGCCAGATGGTCCCATCACTGGCAATCGGGTGGTCCCATGCTCATGGCAAAACCGGCGCCGAGCTGGTCCCTTATTCCTGGCAGCCGACAAAATATGTATGACCTCGGCTGATGCTTGACATTTCAGTTCCGGGTGATGCCTGACAGTGTTTCGGCTGATGGTTGACAGTTACTTCGGTTGATCCTTGACACTCCCTAGATGAGGGAGTTGAGCGTGGCTGAGCAGCGGTATCAGGCCGTGTTGGCGGTGATCAGTGATGGGTTGTCGATCTCGCAGGTCGCCGAGAAAGTTGGGGTGTCGCGTCAGACGCTGCACGCCTGGTTGGCCCGGTATGAGGCCTCGGGCCTGGAGGGGCTGGTGGATCGGTCGCATCGACCGGTGTCGTGTCCGCATCAGATGCCGGCCGCGGTGGAGGCCGCGCTGTTGGAGTTGCGTCGGTCGCGGCCGTATTGGGGGCCGCGGCGGTTGGTATTCGAGCTGGCCAAGCGCCGCATAGGGCCGGCGCCCTCGGAGTCGGCGGCGTACCGGGCGTTGGTGCGCGCGGGCATGATTGACCCGAGCCTGCGGGATCGGCGCTCACGCAAGTGGAAACGCTGGGAACGCGGCACCGCGATGGAGTTGTGGCAGATGGACATCGTGGGTGGCTTTCCATTGGCCGATGGCACTAGCGCCAAAGCGTTGACCGGAATTGATGATCACTCCCGGATGTGTGTCTGCGCGCGGTTGATGGCCCGCGAGCGTACCCGCGCGGTCTGCGAGGGACTACGTGGGGCGCTGGCCACGTACGGGGTCCCCGAGCAGATCTTGACCGATAACGGCAAGGTGTTCACTGGCCGGTTCAACCACCCGGTGGTGGAAGTGCTCTTCGACCGGATCTGCCGCGAAAACGGGATCGAGCACCTGCTGACCCAGCCGCGCAGCCCTACCACCACTGGCAAGATTGAGCGCTTCCACCGCAGCATGCGTGCGGAGTTCCTCAGCAACAGGCCAGCTTTCGCCAACTTAAAGGCAGCGCAGCAGGCCCTTGATGAGTGGGTGGACTACTACAACACCACCCGCCCGCATCAATCGCTGGACATGGCCACCCCGGCACAACGGTTTACCCTCGCCGCGACCCCCGCGACATCACCGCCGAGGGCCGAACAAGTCGGCGCTGATCGCAGCGGTGATGACTGGGTCAGCCGCCGGGTGTGTGTCAACGGCATCGTGTGCGTGTCCTGGCAGCAAGTCAGCGTTGGGCGCCACTACGCCGGCGCCCGCTGCGATGTCCACGTCGATGGTGACCTGCTGCGGTTTTGGATCGGCGACCAACTCGTCAAAACCGCCGCCCGCACCAGCTCCGGAGAGGTACGAAACAAGCGGGCCTTGCGCACCAGCGCAGGCGCCTAACACACAACAAGAGTGTCAAGGATCAACCGAAACAGAAACGTCAAGAATCAACCGACTCTGAACAGCCCCACCTGAAATATGTATGACCTCGGCTGATGGTTGACATTTTGTCTTCGGGTGATGTCTGACAGTGTTTCGGTTGATCCTTTACAGTCCATCAGGCTCGCGGCGGTCGGTGTCAGATCACGTAAGGCGCGATCAGCGTGGTGGCACCCAGCACCACCAATCCGATCAAGAAGGCGACGATCGTAAAACCCATCACCTGGCGGACATTGAGTTTCGCAATCGCAAGCAGCGGCAGCAACCAGAATGGCTGGATCATGTTCGCGACGCCTTCGCCGACGGCAACTGCCATGGAAATCAATCCGAGATAGCCCGGCGAGCGCTGGCCGATCGCCAGCGCCGAGTCGACCGCGATCGGGCCCTGCACGGCCCAGTGCCCGCCGCCCGACGGCACGAACAAGCTGATGACCAAGGAGCCGACGAAGGTCAGGAACGGCAGTGTGTACTGCGTCGCGCCGCCAACCACTGCCTCGGCCAGCAGCGTCTGCAGCGGCTTGGCGCCCTCAATCGCGCGATAACCCAGCAGGCCAACCAGGCCGCCGTACAGCGGATACTGCAGGAGCAGCGGACCGGACACCTTCGCCGCGCCGGTAAATGCCCGGATGAACCGGATCGGTGTGCGGTGCAGCAGCGCGCTCGTGATCGTGAACAACATGATCATCGACGAGATGTTCAGCGCGAAACCGCTGATGCAGAAATAAGCAATCCCCGCGGCGAATACGAGGACATTCAGGATCCACAGGTTTTCCAGCCATTCAGCAAACGTCTTCTTGCCCTGGGCCGTAACCTCCGGCTGGTCCTCGTCTTCGAACACCGCGGGATCCGGCGCAAGGCTCTGCGCCGGCTCCATACGCCAGATGGCGAGCGCGAGCAGCCCGAGCGCGACGAGCGCCGACACCCAGCTATAGGGCTGGAAGATGGTCAGCTTCAGCGGCACGGTACTGCCGGTTATCTTGTGGATCACGTTGATTGGGCTGCCGGTGTCCGTGTTCGCCAGCGCGATCGACGACGAGAGCCCCTGTGTCCAGACGATGAAGCCCATAAACGCCGCCGCTATGAGGTAGCCGAAATGTGCGTCGGTGAAGCGCTTGGCGACCTGCCGCGCGACGAGCGCGCCGGCCACCAGACCGAGGCCCCAATTCAGCAGGGAGAGGACAGCGCTCACGCCGAAGCAGAGGAGGGCTCCCTGGACCTGGTTCCCCGGCTTGCTGGCGAGCGAGACGATGGCGCGCTTGAGGACCGGCGCCTCGGCGAGCGTGTATCCCGTCACCAGGATCAGGACCATCTGGAATGCGAACGTGAAGATGTTCTGGGATCCCCAGACACCGCCATACCACGCCTTGAGCATGCCGTTGACGGAGGCGCCCTTCACCAAAAGGGCGACCAGCGTGGCGACGATGACGGTGAGGATGACGGCGAAAAGATAAGGGTCCGGCATCAATCGTTCGACATACCGGACACACAGCGCGGTGAGGGACTGCATCACACCGTGGCGTTCGGGTTTGTTTTCGACGTCTGACGGCCGCAGCCGTTCGGGCCCGGCCTGTGGTGGCGTGCTCGAGGCCGTTGCGTCTATGCCGCTCGCCTCGGGGTCCTCGCTTGCGGCCTTCGGGTCTCCGCTCGTCTTCATTGACCTACCCTCGTCAGCTGTCCCAACGTTTGCCAACCGCATCAACTCTGGTCGAACCGGCTGATCTGGGCCGGATCACAAGAGCAAAGATCCCATGTTCCCGGGATCGAGCCGCACCCGCCCTACCGAGAATCCGTATCTCTCGCGACCACAGCCTCAACCCTCGACCGCGAACAGCGGCCACTCGCCCGCCACACCCTTGAGGGTGTGCTCGCCGCGAGCCGCAAAGCGCAGGCCCGACCCGGCGACCAGATCGACGACGGTGCGCGAGACGAGCACCTCGCCGGCCCCGGCCGCTGCCGCCACACGCGCCGCGATATGGACGGCGATGCCGCTGATGTCGTCGCCGCGCAGCTCGACCTCGCCCGTATGAACGCCCGCCCGCACTTCGAGACCCAGGCTCCGCAGCACGTCGCGGATCGCCATGGCGCAGCGGATCGCTCGGGCGGGTCCGTCGAACCGGGCGAGGAAGCCGTCGCCCGTCGTGTTGACCTCATCGCCGCGGAAGCGCTCGAGTTGGCGGCGGACCTGGGCGTCGTGCCTGCCGAGCAACTCCTTCCATCGCTCGTCTCCGAGCTCGACGGCTCGCTTCGTGGAGTCGACGATGTCGGTGAACAGCACGGTGGCCAGGACGCGCTCGACCGCAGGCAACGGCCGGACACCGGTGAGAAACTCCTCGATCTCGTCGAGCACGGCGTCGGCGTCGCCCGTGAAGAACAGGTGGTCGGTGCCGTCGACCTCGACGAATTTGGCCCCGGCGATGCGGTCGGCGAGGTAGCGACCCATCTCGACAGTCACCATCCGGTCGTCCCGCCGATGGACCACGAGCGTCGGCACCTGGATCGCGGGCAGCACGTCGCGGATGTCCAATTGCGGATAAAGCGCAAATATGTTGCGGACCATGCCCGGGCTGGCGGCCATGCGCTGCAGCCGGCCCCACCACCGCCGCAGTTCGGCGTCGCCCCGCCGGCTCGGAGCCCAACCACCCAGTCCAATGCCCTCACCCCAGCCCTTGGCGCTCAACTCGACCAACGCCGACAGCTGCTCCTCGGTAACGCCGAGCGGGTAGTCGGGCGCTCGGAGCAGCCGGGAGAACGTGCCGTATAGGACGAGCGCCTTCACCCGGTCGGGGTGGCTGGCCGTCATCAGCATCGCCATCGTGCCACCTTCGGAAATGCCCACCAGGTCGGCACTTTCACATCCGGCCGCGTCCATAACGGCGCGCAGGTCGTCGACGGACTCTTCCAACGTCGGCGCGTCGGTCGCCGGATCCGAGAGGCCTGTGCCTCGCTTGTCGAATGTGACCACGCGCCGGAAGGAGGCAAGCCGGGAAAAGAAGTGGACGACCGATGGCTCTTCCCACATGATCTCGAGGTGCGAGATGAAGCCGGGCGCGACCACGAGGTCGGGCCCTTTCCCGGTCACGGAGTAGGCGATGTTCAGGTCACCGCTCTTGGCATAGTGAATGTCCGGTGCCCTGCCCGCGACGTTCATGGCCAAACACTACGCTGCCTGGGCCTCGCCGCCCCAGTCATTCCGCTGGTCAATAGCGGTTCAGGCCAGCAGCGCTGCCAGGTCGACGCGGGGCACCTTGACTTGGTGTGGCCCGGCGTTGTCCTGGACCACCTGGTCTTGGCCGAAGAAGAAGATCACCGCCTCGTTCGTGATCGCGAAGTTTTGGTAGGTCTTCTCATCGAGTTCGGCTGTCGGCGCGTCCAACTCGCGCCGCACGATCGGGTTGAGGACATCAAGCGGTTTCGTACCGGGCTTGAATAACGTGTCGAACGTGATCGCGGTGTGCTTGGCGAGGTCAAAGTTGAACGCCCGGAAAGTGGTGTTTGGGTGGCCTTCGTGGGCCAGGCCGGTGTCGTTGTCGATCTTGAGCACCAGGCTTTGGGTGCCCGCGCCCGGGGTTCCCGACCGAAACGTCTTGGCGGTGACGATGTATTGATACGGCCGGCCACGCTTCTGTTGCGGTCCCACCTCGGCGACCCAGTCGACGAAGTCGTCGCGGTCCCGTTTCAGGAATGCGCCGACGGCCGACATGTCCGGGTAGTCGATGGGAAAGCTCATCTCGGTCTGGTAGGTGGATGTCGCATTCCGCACGTGGCAGATGCCGTCGGGACCAACGGTTCCGCCGAGATCGACGCACATCGACTGTCCTTGCGCCGCAACGGACGTGGTAGCCGCCGTCGACGTGGTCTGACGAATGTTGCTTGACGTACCGCACCCCGCCGCACAGGCGATCACCGCCGTCGCGGCGAGGGCCACAAATGGGCGGTGGGTTGTCGCTTTCATTTCGCGTTTCCTTCTCGGGGTGGGTCAGATATCGGGGTGCTTGGGGAACATCTTGCGTGACGGGCCGCGGCGTCTCAGTAAGGTGCCTCGACGCCGTCCCGCGCCATGGTCAGGTCGCCGCAACTGATGTCGCCCGCCGTGGTCCAGGCTGGGTCCTGATCCGACGTCGCGGAAACCGTATCGGAGCGGCCGATCGTGGCCGTCGCGCCATTCAGGACGATCTCGGTGCGGCGCACACTCAACAGCGGTTGGTCGCGTTCGTCCCGCATTTGCAGCAACCCGACCAGGCGACGGCCGTCGCCCAAGTCGCTGCAGCCGATGCCGTCGCCGTTGCCCATCCGGTGCCCAATGTCTAAACGGAACGACGCGCCCCGCTGATCGACGACCGGGGTGATGGTGCAACCCGAGACCGCGTGGAGGATTGCCTCCCGCCCGGTGTAGACGATGATCTGGTGGTTGCCGTCCTGTTGGGCGTCGATCAGCAGCGCGGGTCGCTGAAGGGGGCTGGGGCTGTGTATCTCTGCCTGGCCGTAGCCGTGGGCGGTGGAGATGCCGACGATCGTGTTGGTGAGCCACAGCGTGGCGGGCTGGCCATAAACATCGCTGACATCTCTGCTCGCCGCGCCGGGCGGTGGCCCGCCCGACCCGCACCCCGCGTCCGCGAGTGCGGGCGGCGCGACGCCGACACCGAATGGCGCCATCGCGATGGCGAGTAGACCCGAAAGCTTTGGATTCATCTTTGTTCTCCTGTTTGAGTGTGGTTCAACCCGTTGGGTACGGCCTTCAGTTATGCGGCGAAAAGGATTGGTCGCCAAGCGTTATCCGCCGAGCATCAGGCAGCCGCAAGTTTGAGCACGTTGTGGTTGCCGACGTCGGTGACGTAGACACTGCCCGCGGCGTCCACCGCCACCCGTACAGGCTGATTGAGGCCGGTGAACGGAAGCACGATTGGCTTGTCCGCCCCGGGCGCCAACTTCAGCACCTGCTTGCGCTCGGCGTCGACCACGTACACGCTTCCGGCGGAATCCACTGCCACACCTACAACGCTGCCGAGATCGAACGGCAGCTCCGTTGGGGTGTCGGCCCGCGCCGTCAGCTTCAGCACCCGGTTGAAGTCGCCCACGTACACGTTTCCGGCGGCGTCCACCGCCATTCCGCCGAGGCCGAGGATGTGGGTGAACGGCAACACCGTCGGGGCGTGCGACCCGGGTTCCGACTTCACCACGTGGACGGGCACACAGCACCCACCAACGGGGTACACCCCACCGCCGTCGATACCGTAAGCGGCGCCGGCGGTATTCACTGCTAGTACCTCGCCGCGCAAGCCGAGATCGGGCAACGGCAGCACGGTCTGGATGTCCGAGCCGGCCGCCAGCTTCACCAGTTGTTGGTTTGCGGCGTCGATGACCCACACGGCGCCCGCGGAGTCCGCCGCCAGGTCGGCATGAACGAACTGCGGCAACACCGTAGGGTTGTTCGATCCTGCCGGCAGCTTGATCACGCGGGTGGTCACGTAGGGGTGTCCCGCTTCGTCTTCGGAGTGATGAAGGTCGGCGACGTACACGTTGCCCACGGCGTCCACCGCCAGATCGCGGGGACTCTCGAGGCCGGTGAAGGGCAGCAGGGTCTGTCGGGGCGCCGGTGCCGGCGTCGGGGCCATCGCCCGCGGCGACGGTGGTGTTCCGCTGCATCCGCTCATGCCGAAGGCGCTGACCGCTAGTAGGACCAAAGCCGCGATTTTGCGCCGCATCATCGTGCTGCCAACTTCACGACTCGGCCGAAGCCGCTGCGGTCGAGGACGTAGACATTGCCGCCGCCATCCACCGCCACAGCGTTGGGTCCGTTGAGACCGGTGAACGGCAGCACGGTCGCGTCGTTTGACCCCGCCGGCAACTTGAGCACCTGCTTGCCTTCGCTGTCCGTGACATACAAGTCACCGGCGGAGTCGACCGCAATGGAGCCGTTATGGCCGTCGACCGGCAGCACGGTCTGGTCGCGAGATCCGGCCGGCAGCTTAAGCATCCGTTTGTTGCTCGGGTCCGAGACGAACACAGTGCCAGCGCCGTCCACCGCAACGCCGCCGGGCCACCTGAGGCCGGTGAACGGCAGCACGGTCTGTTCGTTGGAGCCTGCCGCCAGCTTGACGACCCGCACCTTGCTGTCGGTGACGTAAACGTCGCCGCGGCCGTCCACCGCGACATTGCGCGGATTCTCCAGGCCCGTAAACGGCAGCACCGCTTGCTCGTTCGATCCGGCCGGCAGCTTCAGCACCCGGTTGTTGGCCGCATCGGTGACGAACACATCGCCGGCGCTGTCCACCGCGACACCGGCGGGTCTATTCAGGCCCGTGAACGGCAGTACCGTCTGCTCGTTCGATCCGGCCGGCAGCTTCAGCACCCGGTCATTCCATGAGTCGGTGAGATAGACGTTGCCGATCGCGTCCGCCGCCAGGTTGCTCGGATAGGTGAGACCTTTGAAAGGCAACACCGCTTGTCGGGGTGTCGGCATATTCGACGGAGCCGTTGAGTCATGCGAAACGGTGAAGGGCAAGTCAGCCTTGCCGATCTGAACGAGTGGATGAGGAGTCACGGCCACGGCCTCCACACCGCCCGCGCCGTCGGTCATTGCGGTGTCGAGGGCGATCCGATACCGCAGCGTCACGGATTTGCCCTTCGGCAGCCCCTGTACGTTGTCGTACGCCATGAGGTAGTCCATTCCGGTGCCCATGGACGGATAGTGGGACTGGATCCAGGCGTTGGTGGCCGGGTCGAAGCGCTCGACGCTCCCCTCGGTGATTCCCAAATTGTTTGTCGCGCAACTGCAGCGCTCGAGCACCAGTACGACGCCGACCTTCGGGTAGTCGACGGGGGAGTCGTTGCATAGCGTCACATCGACCTCGGTTGGTGGGTCGCCGGGCTTGACGGTCCCCGACGGGATGCCGCTCAGCGCGACGGAGACCCTACCCACCTCGGGCACCGGTCTTAACTCTTCGACGCTCGGCACCGGCGCGGAGGACGGGTTGACCGCGCAGCGGGTGGGGCTCGCGCCAGACGGCCCCGCGTTGGGTCCGCTCGTCGAGCATGCGCCGAGCGAGATCGTTGCCGCAAATGTCGCCGTCGCAATCAAAATGCGCCTCGTAAGTTGTTGGCGGCGCGTAGTTTTGGTCATGTTGATCGCTCCTGATTACCGCTGGCCCGGGTAGGGCACCGCATTGATGACGCCGCCGCCGTTGACGGGCGGACCGAGCAGCACGGTTGAGGTGCCGGTCGCCGGGTTGTAGTCGATGAGCGCCTGGCCGCCCCCGCAGCCCGCCCTGGCTTTGAGGTCGAGGTTGCCCCCGTTGACGCCGATCACGACGACGCTGTCGCCTTTCACGCCGGGTACCGAGACCTTCGATGTCGTGCCGTCGTCGTTGAGCTTGGCAAGATAGACCACGCCGCACGCGCCGGCTGCCTGCACGTACGTCCCGGCCGGGAGTTGCCACGCGTTCAAGTCGCCGTAATCGGGGCCGTGCCCGGTGTTCGGCGCGGTGAGAGCGGTCGGTTTCCCGCCGTCGATGGGCACCAGCCACAGCTGCGATCCGGCGGAGCTATCGCAGCGGGTGAGGGCGATCGTCGAGCCGGCGTCCCACCACCGCGTCGGTGAGCAGTCCTTCTGCCCGGCGATCGGCAGCGCTTTGCCTGGGACGCCGTCGTTGCCCATGAGGCCCAGACCGGACGCCGTCCCCAGCACCAACTGCGTGCCGTCTGGTGTGGCGAGATATCCCCGGTAGTCCGGGCCGACCGGGTACGTCAGCTGATGGTTGCCGGCAAGGTCGACTCTTTGAAGCGACCCAGGCCCCGCCATCTCCCACCTGTCCAGGAATAACGCCTTGCCGCTGGGGCGGGTGTACCGAGGGTTTGGATGAGTGCCTTCGACGGTGAACGTCTTCTGCGTGCCGCTGCGCAAGTTGACCTCGGTGATGACGGTCTGGCCCTTCTCGATATTGGAGAACAGGGCGCGGGTCCCGTCACCCGACCAGTCGACCAGCTTCGGGCTGTCACCGTCGCCCGGAGGCGGGAAGGTGGTAATCGGGTAGCGGCCGCCCGCCGGGTCGACCAGATACAGCGTGGTGGCGGCCGTCCGCCATGTTGGTGAGCCGGGGGGCGGTGACTCGCCGTGGTGCAAGCCGGGAACCGGGCTCCACATCGCGAGCATCCAACCCGGACCGACCTGCGACCACGGGACGGCCCCGAGCGGGGCCTCGACGCCGTGGGCCGCCATCGCCTCGGGCCCCGCGTGTGCCGTGGGTGGGAGCGTGATCGTTGCCGAGCCTGTCGCTAGTGCCATCAGCGCGAGCGTCATCGACGTCGTTCGTCGTACAAGCCGGGTCCGCTGACGCAGGTGGCGTGACGTTGTGGCCATCTTCGTGTCCTTCGGTAAATGGGCCGTGGTTCCGCTGGGCCGCGCTGCCCGGTCGCACAAAGCCTGCGGCGGATGCCTTGCGCATTTCTTGCGCGGATCTTGTGCCTGGTTGCCGACCCCGTCGTGGTGGCTTTGCGGCAAACATGTGCACCGGCTGGCCGCCAGGGGAGATACTGCCTCGATAACCGAGGAATCGAGGCGGATGGCGGTGGACGCGCGCGTCGGTACGACGTTCGGCAAGTACGACATCACGCGCCGCATCGGCAAGGGCGGCGGCGGGGTGGTGTACGAGGCCTACGACACCGACAAGAGGCGAACCGTCGCGCTCAAGGTGCTCGCCGAAGAGTCCTCAGCTAACGCCACCTTCCGGACCAGGTTCCAGCGGGAGTCCGAGGCGGCGGCGATGCTGCAAGAGCCGCACGTCATTCCCATCCACGACTGGGGCGAGATCGACGGCAACCTTTACATTGATATGCGGCTGGTCCAGGGACAGACGCTTCTTGACCTCATCGCGGAGGGACCGCTGGCGCCCGCACGGGCGGTGGCCATCATCACTCAAGTCGCCGCCGCGCTGGACGCGGCACACGCCGAGGGATTGATCCACCGCGACGTCAAGCCGCAGAACATCCTCGTCACCCCTGCGGATTTCGTGTATCTCGTCGACTTCGGCATCGCGCAGACCATGTCCGATCCCCGCCTGACGACGGTCGGCAGTCAGATCGGCACGTTGAATTACATGGCGCCCGAACGGTTTAACGACAAGGTGACCACACGCGCTGTAGACGTCTACTCGCTGGCATGCGTTTTGTACGAGTCGCTGACCGCTGAGGCCCCGTTCGCCGGTGACAGCCTTGAGCATGTGGTGGCGGCCCACCTCGCCGTGCCGCCGCCGCGGCCGAGCGCCGCCAATAGGCGCGTTCCCCCGGCGTTCGACGAAGTCGTCGCCCGCGGCATGGCCAAACGCCCCGGTGAGCGGTACGCAACGGCGGGTGACCTTGCCAGCGCCGCGCAGCACGCATTGGAAAGCTCGTCGGCTGACGGGGACCGCACGCGGCCGTTCGCGACCGCCGTGGTGCCGTCCGACGGCCCGACAGACCGACGCACCGATGGGGAAGAACGCCGGCGCAGCTGGGTGCTCCCGACCGTGATCGGGGTCGCGGCGGGCCTGATTGTCGCGGGCACCGTCATCGGACTTCTCACCCATCGGTCGACTGGGCAACAGCAGGCACCGCCGCCACGCGCCGTCCAGCCTCCCCTAATCACCGGACCCGACCTCAGTAGCCTGCATCAGTCCTGCGACCAAGGGTTCTCGTTGCCGGCGGCTACGGGCTTCGGCACCCATGCCGGACGTGGGACTCCCGAAACCTCATGCCTTTTCGCCAATAGCGTGCTGACGTCGTACTGGGCTGAATACGGCGACGCCAGCCCGCTGCCGCGCGCCGTCTCGGCGCCCGGCGCGGTTGACTGCAAGACCGTGCCCGGTGCGCTGTGCACCGGCTCGAACTTCCTCATGCACTGCCAGCAGCGCCCCGCGGAAAGCTGGATCACCTGCATCGGGGGCAGCAGCGCCCGCGTATACCTGTGGTGACGGCGCGGGCCGGCACGACAATGGGTTTCAACCACCACCGAGCTGAAAGGATTACCACCGCGATGGGCCAGAACGCTCTCCGGTTCGGAGTGTTGGGACCGTTGCAGATAAGTGCCGACGGCAACGAGCTGCCACTGGGACCGGCAAAGCAACGGGCGGTGCTGGCCACGCTCTTGATCAACCGAAATCGCACAGTCTCGATTGACTCGCTGATTGACGCTGCCTGGCGCCAGTGCCCACCACCGGAGGCTCGGGGTAGCCTGCACGCGCACGTGTCCAGGCTCCGCCGATTGGTCAGCAGTGCCGGCGTGGATGCCGCCGCCGTTCTGGCCAGCGCCCAGCCGGGGTATCGGCTGAACGTCCCCGACGAGGCTTGCGACGTCGACCGCTTCGCCATCGCGCAGAAAGCGGGAATTGAGGCGGCCGCGGCGGGCAGGTTCGAACAGGCCAGCGGCCACCTATCGGCCGCACTGGCCGAGTGGCGCGGCCCGGTGCTCGAGGATCTGCGGGACTTTGAATTCGTCGATGCCTTCGCCGCCGCGCTCGCGGAGGACAAGCTGGTGACGCTGACGGTGCGGGCAGAGGCTGAAATCGCTTGCGGGCGAACTCACTCCATCATCGGAGAGTTGGAAAGGCTCGTGGCCGAGCACCCCTACCGAGAACCGCTGTGGGCACAGTTGATAACCGGCTACTATCTGGCGGAACGCCAATACGATGCACTGGACGCATACGGTCGGCTGAAGGCTTTGCTCGCCGACGATCTGGGCATCGACCCTGGGCCTACGTTGCGGAGTCTGCATGAGAAGGTCCTTCGCCAAGAGCCGCTGGACGTCAAGCACGCGGCCCGCGCAACCGCTAAGCGTGCCGCCGGCACCTTCCAGTGGCGCACCGGACGCGGCCGCGGGTCCACCGTTGGCCATCTGCGCGACGCCGCCGGACGTCGTTATCCGCTGGTAGGGACAGCCACCAGGATCGGGCGCCTTCCCGAGAATGACATCGCACTCGACGATGACACCGTCAGCCGTTTCCACGCGGTGATCGTCGACACCGGTAACAGCTTTGTCATTACAGATCTGCAGTCAGCCAACGGAGTCGATGTAGCGGGCCGGCGGATCCGCACCAGCGCGACGCTGGCCGATGGCGACCGCATTCGCATCTGCGACCACGAATTCACGTTCGAAGTCGGTGCCAGCTGAAGAAGCCCTGAGATACATTGCCTGCCCGCGCTTGCGGGGCGTTGCCGGCGACTCCGTAGCGGGCGTTGCCCCAGTGCCCCGATCCTCAGATCGGCATGTTCCGCAGAATGTCGAGTGCTTGTTGCATGTGGGTGTCCCCTTGGCTCAGGTACGACGAGGCCTGGTTCAAGTCGCTCGCGGTTCCGCTGTGCACTGCTGCATCGCAGTACACGGCTCCTGCGTGATAGTCGTTCATAGCGGCTTGCAGCACGTTGGTAAGAGCCGGGTCGGGGGAAGGCAAGTCAGCCGCCATACCCTCCGTCGCGTCGTGCAATGCCGCACAGGCGTCGTGGAGGGCGGGCAGATCGCCGGTTCGCGCCGCGATGGACGCGTCTTCGAAGGCGTCCTGCATCTGATGCACGTGCACGCTGCTTCGCGACCACCAGTCAAGCCAGGATGTCGCGGCACTGGCCGTTGCTGCTGAGCCAAGGCTCGCGAGTATCGCGGCGGCGACAACCGCCCCCGCTATGCGGTAAACCGGCCCGGCGTTGACTTGGATGCGGTTGAACATGACGCGAATTCCTCCCTCTCGCGGCGACAGAGCGGCGGCAGGTTCGGTGCGGCCTTTGCCTGCTTGCGCCCGGAAATAAGTTGTCTGATGTGGCATATCGCTTACCTGCGGGGCCCGACTAGGGCCATTAGTCCTGGCGCGGTCTTCTAAGCCAAGAAGTACGGCACACACGCTTGCGGAGAACCGCACTTGGTCCGCGGCTTCGAACCCGCCCGCCCCTGCACGATCGACGGCTAGATTGGCCCTATGCGGGTTGTTCGCCTGTTCGGAGTCGTCTCGGCATTCCTCACAGCGGGGCTGCTGCTGGCAAACCCCGCCGCCGCGCAACCGCCGTCCAAGCTCACGGATCACATCACTGACAGCACCGGGGTGTTGACGAATCCCGGTCGGGCAGCGGTCAGCTCGGCGATCGACCGGCTTTACCGCGATCGGCACATTCAACTGTGGGTGGTCTACGTCGACAACTTCTCCCGGTTCAAACCCGACAACTGGGCCACTCAAACTCGCAGTGCCAGCGGCATGGGCGACCACGACGCGCTGCTGGCCGTGGCCACGAACACCAAGCTGTACGCGTTCTCCGTGCCGCCGCAGGTGCAAGGTCTCACCGCAGCCGAGCTAAACAGTTTGCGGAGTAACCAAATTGAGCCTGCGGTGGCCGCGAAAGATTGGAGCGGTGCCGCGGTCGCCGCAGCTGACGGGCTGAACCGAGCGGCAAGCTCGTCAAAGCCGACCGGGTTGCGGATCGTGATCGGCGTCATCGTCGTTGTGGTCGTCGTCGCGGTGTTTTTCCTGCTCTATCGCCGATACCGCCGTCGGCGGGCCGACGCTGGCGATGGGCGGGTAACCATTGAAGGGCGCGACGTTTCATTGGGGCAGGCGTTATCCACCGCGGACGCCCGACTGCGCCAAGTCTCCGACTATGTCGCCAGGCATCGCGACAGCGTTGGCGCCCCGACGCAGAACCGGTTCGAAGAGGCGAAACGGTATTTGGCAGCGGCGCGCGGCAAGGAAGCAACAAATAGCGCCGAAGCAATCGCCTACGCCAACAGGGCGTCGACGCTGGCCGCTCAGGCGCAGACGTTGGCGAACGCCGACGTGCTGGCGGCGCACCGCACGCGGCGGGGCCGAGGCACTGCATCTCCGCGATGATTGGTGGGGCCGCTAGGCTTGCTAGAAGCACCCGCTTACATGAACTCGACGGCCGCCTCCGACGCAGACATTCACCGGTGGCGGTGGGGGCGGAAAGTCTTGCGGCAGTGGCGCATACGCATCCGGTGGTGGCACGTTGGCGTTGATTGTGTCGGCGATGTTGGTGCACCCGCTCACCGAAACACGCCTGCCGACGCTTGCGCACACGTCCGCGTTGGCCACGCCGGGTGGCTGCACCACGGCATAGAGCTCGGGAATCGCGGCAAGGGCCAACATCGCAATCCCCCCGGCCGTCCACGACCGTACCCACGCATTCATCGGGATCTCCTTCCCTCGCAGCGGGTCTGATCGCTCAGGAAGTCGCGCCGGCCTGCCCGACCAGCGGTGTCCACTGGCAGCGTTGCCTGATGTCAGCCAGTGGCTGACGGATGTTCTCAAGATCTGCCTGCTCCTGTGGGTTGGCGTTGAAGTACGACTGCACGTCGTCGCGAATCTGATCTTTGGGCCGATCCTGCAGGTCGGTGTAGAAGCCGTTGAGGTCCGGATGGGTGAACAGGTAGGCCGACAGCGCCGCGGCGACGCCGGCCGCGACGCCGGCCACGTCTGCCGCTGTGCAGTTGGGCGGCCGGGGCGGGGGATCCGCCGCGGCGGTCCCCGCCGTAGCACATAACAGCGTGCCGGTCACCGCGCCGGCACTGATGGCCCCGAGCAGTAGCCGACGCGGGATCAGATCTGCGAGGAACACAACGGCTCCCTTCGTTACGGCACGGTTCAGACTGAGTCGAGCAGTTGACATGGGATTAACTGTGGACAAGAGCGGGGTTCACTACGCGGGCCGAAAGTCACTACCACAACGGCCAAGCGTCACCATCCGATTTCGATGTCGCCCTCAGGTGCGGCTGCAAGCCATGGCTCGGCGACACTGGCGCGTCGCATGCTAGCGGGGCTGAGAGATGGCGAAGTGCATTGCGGCAAAAGAAGACAAGACCCCTCACCCCGTCGACCAGCACCGCTAAAGGTGGGGGATGCCGGGCAGAGGGGTGTGCGGGATAGGCACGACCGGAGGTCCGGCTGGTATCGGGGGACGTATGGCCGGGATCGGGGGCCCGGGCGGCCCGGCCGGAAGCGGCGGGGCCGGCGCGGGAACCCGGGGTGCGGGTCACGCAGGTTGTCGCGTATCGCCCCGGCTTCCAGCCTAACGTCGCGGCCAGGCAGGCGGGCCTGGCGCGGACGCGGCCGGGGGCCGGGTACACCCGGGGGGCTCGTTGGAGGTTCGAGTCCGCCAGCCAAAGCCCGTGGGCTGGCCGAACCGTCAGTCCCCCTCATCTGCACGCAATAGCGTGTGCACGACGCGGGTGCCGTCGTAGCGGAACTCGTGCGCCGGATGCCGGAGAGACTCGACAGTGCCATTTGCATGGACGATGACTCCGCCACCAGAGGGGATTCCGAGCCCGGTGGTCATTCCCTGCAAGGATTCGATCGTCCGGGATAGCCGCGCCCACCCGGCCCGCTCGTCGTGCACGTCGATGACCATGGGGACGAGATTGAACATATCGAGCAGCTCAGGTGCGGCGGACTCCGGTGTGCCGACAATTCCGTAGCGTCCGAGCTGGACCGCGCCGGCCGAAATGCCCACCAGGACCGCTCCCTTGGCGTAACGGGCCAGGATCACCTCCGTCATGCCGGTTCTCTCGAACGTGTCCCAGCCGAGAACCACATCGCCGCCTGCCAGGACGATCAACTGGGCAGTCTCCAGGAAGGCCCGGTCCTCCTGGCCGAATGACGAAACGATCATGCGACGGCCGGCGATTCCGATCGCATCCATTGCCGCCTCGAAGATTTCGTAGAACTCCGCCAAATCCCCGTTGGAGGCGCCGACGTATGCCGCGCTAATTGGTGTGTCGCAAGCTACTTCGTAGAGAGCCGCCTCGAGGAGCAGTCGGTCGCGCCGTTTCCAAAACAGCAGCTGACTGTCCGCCAGCAGATAGAGCGGTTGATGTTGTGGGGCAGACTCATTCACTAGCGCTGCCAAGTAGCGGCCTCGGTGAGGTGAGCTCGTCGAACCGCGCCAGCACGGCGTCGAGGTCTGCCTCGTCGAATAATTCGCAGCGGTCCATCCGGTCGCCGCGAACGGTCAAAAGTTGGATCACTCGCCACTCGGCGTCGAGTCCTTCTGGGGTCCCATGCGCCGCATAGGTGGCGACCGCTCCGAAACTGCTGAGCCGATGTACTGCCTCGATGTGAATCTTGAAGTTCGGCGTGGAATCCCAAATAGCCATGGCTGATTGCGGATCGCTCGCGTCGATTACAGCAAGCTGCCGGTGGTCGATGGTGACCCAGTCCGCTGCGGGGGGTTCATGTCGATTGAACGCTGCGCATTGCCGTGCGATGACCGACCATGTGCGTGCGGCGGCACCCGCCGACGGCCGCTCGAAAACCGAGAACGTGGCGTCGCCCTCGCCGCGGGTCTTGATCAGGCGCCCTCCACGCGACGTCACGACCTGCTCGATGAGCTCGTCGTGTCGCGCCAGCGCTACCGCCATGGCTTCGGCGTCTGCCTCCCACGCGGCGGTCGACCCTTCGATGTCGGTCAGCAGGAACGTCACGGCGCGCGTCACCGACGAGAGTTGTTGTACGGCAGGTATTTCCAGCGCGGAGTCCTGCGCGACGATCGCGGCCTCCAGTCGGCGAAGATCCGGTCCCGGGTCCACCCCCAGTTCTTCGGCGAGCAGGGCGCGCGCACGCTGGTATGCGCCAAGCGCTTCGCCCTGCCTGCCGGCGCGATTGAGCGCGAGCATCAGCTGGCCCCAGCGTCGTTCGCGCAGCGGCGCATCGGTGACCGCGGCCTCGAGCTCACCGATGTGCTCCGCGGCCCGGCCCGTCGCGAGCAGCGCATCGGCCCGATCCTCCACCTGCGCGGCATGACCCTCGATCCACCGTGTCTTCTCGGAGGTTCCTCGCCGGCCGTCGGGCAGCTTGGGGATTCCACGCCACAGAGCGAGCGCCTCCTCGAAGCGGGCCACCGCCTGGCTGGTGTCGCCGGCCGCGGCGGCGTGGCGTCCCAGTCGGGCGGCCGACTTGTAGCGCGCGGCATCGACCTTGGTGTCGGCCAGCGTCCAACCCGCGCCCGCCGTCAGAACAAAGCCGTCGCCCAGGGTGCGACGCAACGAGGAGATATGGGTTTGTAGGGCCTTGGCCGAGGTGCGTGGCGGGTCTTCGCCCCAGAGCAGCTCGACGAGCGTGTCGGCCGATACGACCGAACCGCCGTGCAGCCCGAGCATCGACAGGATCGCGCGAGGCTTGGCGCCCGGGATAGTGACGGGCGCCCCGCCTTGCCGGACCTGGAGAGGTCCCAAAACGCCCAGTTCCACCGATGGAAGCGTACTCACATCGGCCATCGTCGGTGCGGCGATTCAATGCATGGTCAAAGTCGAGTAAAGCCCGTCGTATCCAGCCCGAATATCAGCGCCACCCTAGGGCTCACCAGGGTGAGCGGTTAGGTTTGTAGCCATGGGCAATGAAGGAGGAGGTGGATCGGCGTTCACCTGGCGGGGCCGGCGCGAGCTGGTGAGCCAGATACACGAGCAGCTCGACGAGCTGGTGGAAGCTCGCGACCAGATGGAACAACTGGTGCGAGTCATCAGCGAAATCGGTTCTGACCTCGACCTGGACGTGACCCTCCACCGAATCGTCAAGGGGGCGATGGGGCTGACCGGCTCCCCCTACGGGGCCCTGGGTATTCGAGCTTCCGACGGCACCCTGGCCTCGTTCGTGCGCGAGGGGATCGACGACGATACGGCGCGGCGGCTCGGCGATCTACCGGTGGGCGAGGGCCTCCGACTCGACGATGTGAGCGCGCATCCGCAGGCCGGCGCGCTGGTTGCCCATGATCCGCCGATGCGGGCGCTCCTGGCGATACCGATCACGGTACGGGGAGCGGACTTCGGAAGCCTGTACCTGGCCGACGACGTTGCCGGGCGGGTGTTCTCGGACTCCCAGGCCGCCGCCGTGCGGGCCTTGGCGACGGCCGCGGCGGCCGCCATCGACAACGCGCGCCTGTTCGAGCGGGAACGCGAATCGGCGAAATGGACGAAAGCCAGCCGCGAGATCACCACCGCCCTGCTGTCCGGCGACCCCCAGACCGGGCCGCTGCAGCTCATCGTGAACCGTGCACTGGAGTTGGCCGGTGCCGAACAGGCGATTCTGCTGGTTCCGAAGGAGCCCGACCTGCCGGCCGACGAGGTCGACACCCTCGTCGTGGCCGCCACGGCGGGCCGGTACTCCTCGGAGGTGATCGGTCGCCAGGTGCCGATGGACGGTTCCACCACGGGCGGGGTGGCGCGGCGCGGCCTGCCGCAGATCACCGATTCCTTCCAGTATCCGATCGAGGGATTCACCGACGTCGGCGCGCGCTCGGCGATCGTCATGCCGCTGATCGCCGACGGCGCGGTGCTCGGCGTGATCGCTGTTGCCCGCGACCCGCAGCAGTCACCCTTCGGCAACGACTACCTCGAGCTCGTCAGCGACTTCGCCCGGCACGCGGCTATCGCCCTGGCGCTGGCGGCGGGCCGCGAACATGCGCTCAACCAGGAACTCGCCCAGGCGGACACCGTCGACGACGCGGTGAACGCCGCGGCCGAGGAACTGCGCCGGCTGTGGCGGGCTCGCCGCGTCGTCGCGGTCACCTTCCCGACCCAGAGTTCTTCCAACGGAACCGCCCATGGCGCACCGCAAGTCGTGTCGGTCGGCGAGCCCGCGCAGTGGGCCGACCTACCGCCCCGTACCCAACGGGTGCTCAGCTCGTTGCGCGACGGCGACCTACTCACCCCCAGCACCGGGGATCCCGGGACGGCTGGCATCGCGCTGCAGCATCCCGAGGGCGTGCTCGTCGTCTGGATCGATCTGGCCGAGCGTCGGCCATTCACCCTGGAAGACCAGACGTTGCTCACGGTGCTGGCGGGCCGCCTCGGCCAGGGCCTGCAGCGGGTCCATCAGGTCGACCAGCAGCGCGAAACCGCATTGGCGCTACAGCACGCGATCCTCGGCCCCGCTGTTCTGCCGCAGGGGTTCACGGTGCGCTATCAGGCAGCCAGCCGGCCCCTACAGGTGGGCGGTGACTGGTACGACGTCGTCGACCTGGACGACGGGCGCATCGCGATGGTCGTCGGCGACTGTGTGGGGCATGGTCTCGCCGCCGCCACCGTAATGGGGCAGGTGCGCAGCGCCTGCCGCGCGTTGCTGTTCGAAAACCCCAGTCCCGCAGCCGCTCTCGCCGGATTGGATCGCTTCGCTGCCCGGCTGGCCGGCGCTCAATGCACCACCGCGGTCTGCGCCGTGCTCGACCCAGAGACCGGCGAGCTGGTGTATTCCAGTGCCGGGCACCCACCGCCCATCCTGGTCCACGCGGACGGCACCACCCAGATGCTCGACGACGGTCACACCATCGCCTTGGGAGTGCGAGCCGACTGGTCGCGTCCCGAGGCCCGGGTGACCATTCCGGCGCGCGCCACCCTGCTGCTCTACACGGACGGGTTGGTCGAACGTCGCCGCGCCGCTCTGGGGAAGGGCATCTCGCAGGCCACCGAGCTCGTGCAGGACGGCCGCGGGTCCACGCTCGACGATTTGGCGAACCACATCATGTCAAGTCTGGCCCCCAGCGGCGGCTATCAGGACGACGTTGTCCTCCTGCTCTACCGCCATCCCGCACCCCTGGAGCTGACGTTCCCCGCGGACGTCAGCCACCTCGCCCCCGCCCGAACGGCGTTGCGCACCTGGTTGACCCGGACCCGCCTCGACCCGGAACAGGCGATGAACGTGCTCGTCGCCGCCGGGGAAGCCGTCGCCAACGCCATCGAGCATGGTCACCGCGACAAGCCGGGCGGCACGATCAGCCTGGGCGCGACGGCACTGGTCGACCGCGTGCAGTTGACCATCACCGACACTGGATCGTGGAAGCCTCCGCAACCGGCCAGCTATCCCCACCGGGGCCGGGGCATCGCCCTCATGCGAGGGCTCATGCATGACGTCACCATCGACCCCGACGCCGCTGGGACCACGGTTCACCTGTCCGCGAGGATCACATGATTCCCACGTCGCTCACCCTGGACACCGCGCGCGGCAACGACGGAAAACTGATGCTGGTCGCGGCGGGCGAGATCGATCTGAGCAACATCGACGACTTCGTTCGAGCTCTCACCAGCGCCAGCGGTGACGCTACGGGCGACGGGCCACTCACCGTCGACCTCAGCGGCGTCGAGTACCTCGACAGCGCCGCCATCAACGCGTTGTTCTCCCACGCCAACCACATCCAGCTGATCGCCCATCCGATCCTGATGCCGGTCCTGACAATCAGCGGCCTCACGGAACTGGTTGCCATCGAGCCCGCACCTTCAGCGGACTCATGACGAACCGGCCGAGTATCAGGCGTTCTCGGCGATCCAGGTGCTGGTGAAGCGCTGCAACGCGGGGATGCTCTCGGCCAGGTCGGCTTGCATCGACTTCTCGAGTTTGCGGCCCACCAACGGAATCTTCACGGCCACCTCCACGGCGAACCGCAACCGGGCGCCGTCGCCGGCTGCCGCCATCCACGCTTCGGCACGACCCGATCCCAACCCGCCGGAGGTCACCACATTGATTTGTCCGCGGACCTCGCCGTCAGCGAGAGGTCGCCACGTCTCGCTGTGGGAGATCTTCAGGTCGCCGGGGACGGCTTTGGCCAGCAGCGCCGGCAGCACCTGGCGGCCCACGTGTTGGGTGGCGCGCATGGTCACCGTGCCGTCGGCATCGACAATCAACGAATCCAGCGTGGTGGGCGCGTTGCTGGCGGCAAGGCGGGCCAGCCAATAGTCTTCGCGCCCGAACGCCGCGTGGATCTGTCCGACGCTGGCGGGCGATTCGATTCGGATGTCGAAGGAACGCGACATAGCAACCGATTCTTACAAAGGGTGGGTCGCGACGACCGGGTGCCCGAGGTTTCGAACGTACGTGCGATGGTTATCCGTGGCGGCGGAGGTGGAAAGACATGACTGACGACGCGCGACAGGCGCCAAGTGAAAACCCCGAGAAGGACACGTCCGACTGGGTGACCGGCGACGAACCGATGACCGGTCCGCAGCGCAGCTACGTGCACACGCTCGCACAGGAAGCCGGCCGCGATATCCCCGACGATATGACGAAGGCGCAGGCGTCGGAGCTCATCGACGAGCTGCAGCAGCAGACGGGGCGCGGCAACTGACTAGCCGGCGGGCCGGCTGATCGTCGGCGTCCGCGGCCGGCTCGCCTTGCGGGCGAGGTCGCCGAACCGGACGCTGACGCGCTGAAAGCCCTTGAACCGCTCGGCTTTTGTCTTCTTGGTATACGTCTTGCGGTCCGCCGGTGTGAGTTCGGCGTCATCGGTAAATGGTGTGAGCAAGGCGCGCGGGTAAAGCCGTTCCACCAGAACGACATTGATCTCGGCGCACAGAACCAGTGTGGACGACACCAGGAAAAGGAAGGCCAGTAATCCAAGCACCAGAGCGAAGACGCTGTTGGTGGCGCTGGCCGTCTTCACCGTGTGCCGAATGTATCCCGCTCCGCCCCACTGTAAAATCTGCCAAATCACCGCCGCGGCAAGCGCTCCCGGCAGCACTTGGCGATAGGTGAGGTCCCGCGCCGTGGTCACCCGGAACGCCACCAGGCAAATCAACGCATTGATGCCCACGGCGACCAGTGCGACACCGATCTTTCCGTACACGCCCAGCGCCCCGGTGGCCTGGCCCGCCGCGGACAGGGCGGTGGCGGCGATGGCCGCGGAGCCAAGGACCAGCAGCAAGAGCAGGCTGCGCAGGCGGGAGCGGAACGGGTCGGGACGCTTGTTCCTCGGGACGGCCCATACCGAGTCCATTGCATTCTGCACCGCCTGGCCCACGCCCAGACCGCCGTAGAGCGCGCCCGCAATGCCGACGACGACGGCGACGGTCCCTCCGCTGAGCCCCGCGGGCTGATGCAGTTGGCCGCCGATCACCGGGAATTGGCTCAACGTGCTGTGCAGCACCTGCTGCTGCAGTTCGGGGTGTCCGGCGAGGACCACTCCGAGGCCCGTCGTCAACAGCAGCAATAGCGGGAACAGCGACACGAAGCCGTAATAGGTGATCAGGGCGGACAGGTAACCGCCTTGGTCGTCGAGGTATTTGTAAACCACGCCGATCACCACGCCGGCGGCGCGGTTCCGTCGCTGCAGCCTGTCCAGCCAGCCGACCATCTCGTGCTCACTTCGTTGCTACGGAAGCGGATGCCCCCCCCGATGGGATTTCCAGGTGATACCCCGATCCGGCGGCGATCAATCGCGGGCCGCTGGCCGGCCGGGGCAAGAACCCCGTGGGTCCACAACATCCGCGCCAATCCGCGGGTGACTGCGGAGATCGGTTCGCAAGCCCCCATGCCGGCTACGGTGCGCGAACTGCCGCGCGGCGAGCGCGATTCCGTCTATCTTGTCGTCGTCGAGCGAGCGCCGGGTTCGGCGAGTACCAGGAGCGCACCGACCGCGTCTCCCGGTCTTCGAACTGGTTACCGGATAACCGCAGCGCTGGCGGGTTGCGAGTCGCAAAATGATGTATAGGGTGTCGCTGGCCGGGAGGAGACCGACATGACGATCGCAGCGATGAAGGACCTGTTGCGGGGCAGGGTATTCGGCGCCTTGTGGCTCGCTTTGGCGATGTTGTCGGCAATCGCGATTGCCGCGCCGGCGATCGGCCGGGCCGACCCTAATTGCGCCGAGGGGTTTGCGTGGAGCGTGGACTTGCATCAATGCGTGCCCGAGGTCCCCGCCGTGAACGGACCGGGCGGACCCGCTGGACCTAGCTCACCGGGCGGAGTCGCCCAATCTAGCGAACCGGGCGCACCCGAGGTGCCCGGCGAACCGGGCCTGCCTGGCTATTCCGGTCCGTAGTAGCGCGCTAGCCCAAAGCCCCAACCCGCGCGGCGAGCGAGAACTGGTTACCGACCACGGCTGGCGCCGACGGGTTGCATGGCGGAAAATCGTGTGCATCGCGTCGCCGGCCGGGAGGAGGCCGAGATGACGATCGCGGCGGTGAAGCGTCGGGTGCGGGGCAGGGCCTTCGGCGCCGTCTCGCTCGCTTTGGCGGTGTTGCCGATTTTGGCACCGGCGATCGGCCGGGCCGACCCCGATTGCGGTCCGGGGTTCGTGTGGAGCAGGTCCTTGAGTCAATGCGTGTTGTGGGTCCCTGCCGCGAACGGGCCGGCTGCACCCGTTGGGCCGGGTGGGCCCGGTGCAACGGGTGGGCCCGTGGGCCCGGGTGCACCTGGCGTTCCCTGTCCGCGCCGTTAGGGCGCAACAGTCCAACCCGCGATCAGCGCGGTGACCTGCGGCGAAACGCTCGGGAACCAACCGCCCCTTGCGGTCGTTATAGTGGCTAAGTATCGCTTCACTCCGAGGGGGAACAGGCGCATGCCACGCACAGACGACGACAGCTGGGATCTGGCCACCAGTGTGGGCGCGACGGCCACGATGGTGGCCGCCGCCCGAGCGATCGCGACCAAGGCCGACAATCCGCTGATCGAGGACCGGTTTGCCGAACCGCTGGTTCGCGCGGTCGGGGTGGACTTCTTCACGCGATGGGTCGACGGTGCCCTCGCCGCCGCTGACGTCGACGACCACGAATCCGGTTGGAAACTCGAGCACATGCCCGCGGCGATGGCCGCTCGGACCCGGTTCTTCGACACCTTCTTTCACGACGCTGCGCAGGCGGGGATCCGTCAGGCGGTAATCCTGGCTTCCGGCCTTGACGCGCGCGCCTACCGGTTGGCGTGGCCCGCCGACATGACGGTGTTCGAGATCGACCAGCCGGAGGTGATCGAGTTCAAGACCACCACCCTGGCGAAGCTGGGGGCCGCCCCGCGGGCGGACCTGCGCACGGTCGCCATCGACTTGCGCCGTGACTGGCCGAAGGCGTTGGTGGATGCGGGATTTGATGGCAACCGCCCGACCGCGTGGATCGCGGAGGGGCTCTTCGGGTATCTGCCACCCGACGCTCAGGACCGCTTGCTGGACAACATTTCCGCGCTGAGCGCCGATGGCAGCAGGCTTGCTGTCGAAGCCATCCCCGCCCGGCCGCACCGGGACGTCGAGAAAGCGCGGGAAATGATGCGCAGGGCCACCGCGAAGTGGCGCGACCACGGCTTCGAGCTGGATTGGGAGGAGCTGGGTTTCGAGGGTGAGCGCAACGACGTCGCCGACTACCTGAAGAACTTCGGCTGGCAGACGGTGGGCACCCAGATGAGTGAGCTGCTGGCCGACAGGGGGCTTGCGGCGCTCCCGCAGACGAACGACTCGGTATCCGTCGCCGACACCGTTTACTACAGCTCTGTTCTGAGCAAATGACGGCACCGAGTCGCCGGGGCCTCAACGACGCGGTGACACGGTTGTGGAGCTTCCTGGCCCCGGCGTACGACCTGCCGTTCCTGCAGCAGTGGGTCTATCGTCCCCCGCACGATGAGGTGATCGCGCAGCTGCGCGCCCACAAAGCCCGCAAGATCGCTGACATCGCCTGCGGCACCGGCATTCTCAGTGATCGGATCGCCCGGGAACTGCAGCACGACGAGATCTACGGCGTCGACATGTCCGACGGCATGCTCGCCCAGGCGCGTGCCAGAACCGACCGGGTGCAGTGGTTGCGCGGCCCGGCTGAGCAGTTGCCATTCGACGACGGAGCGCTCGACGCGGTGGTGACCACCTCGGCGTTCCACTTCTTCGACCAGCCCGCGGCGTTACAAGAATTCCACCGCGTGCTGGCGCCCGGCGGGTTGGTGGCCGTTGCGGCCCTCAGTACGCGGCAATCGCTGCTGCAAGTACCCTCGGCCAATCGGTGGAAGCCGCAACACAATGCGTCGCCGGCGGAGATGCGGACTTTGTTCGAAGGCGCCGGGTTCGTCGTCAACGATCAGCACCGCATTCCGCGGCCGGTTTGGACGCGGGTCATTTCCGACCTCATCACGGTCGGCATTAAAAGATGATCGATCCTCAGGCGGCCAACTTGCTCACGACGCGCGGTGCGGGTCGCGAGAAGTGTTCGCAGCGACCGGTGTGCACGACGCGGGAGCGCTGATAAGCCGGAACCGGGCGCCGAGCGAAACGCTCCTGCCGGTACCGTTCGATGAAGTCGGTGACGATCCACCCGGCGCCGAATAATGCCAACGCGACACCGAACTGAAGTGGCGAGCCGGCGGCGAGCGCAACTAATGCGCAGATTCCCGACACCACGGCGAGGACCAGTGTGCCGACGTAGAGGAGGGTTACGCGGGGGTCTCGGGTTTGCGGCGGGATACTAGGCATTGCCGCGGCTCCTTCTGTTCAATCGGCACAAATCGTTTACGGCGGAATCTCCCGACCGTGACCTCAATGTTTCGTTACCGAGACACTTCAAAGGAGGGTCATACGGCACGTGTGGCGTGGCGTAGGGCTCCCGCTGAGAGGACAAAAGTCCCACCAGCGCGCCGGCGAGGGAACCACGGGACATAAGCCACTGCGACGGACGCCGGGGCATTGTCAATCGGTTGGTGCGACATCTGGCTAGGCGGCTTGGTCGAGGAGTTGGGCGAGCCGTTGGGCGAGCCGTTGGGCGGGGGTGTCGAGGTTGAGTGTGGGTCTGGGCCGGCGGTTGAGGGTGTCTTGGATGCGCTTGAGGTCGGTCTTGGTGTGGCCGGACAGGTCGGTGCCCTTTTCGAACCAGAACCGCAAGAGTCGGTTGGTGTTTTCGTTACTGCCGCGCTGCCAGGGTGAGTGGGGGTTACAGAAGTAGACCGGGGCGCCCAGCTGTAGCTGGATGTCGCGCCATTTGGCCATTTCGCTGCCCCGGTCCCAGGTAATGGAGCGCCGTAGGTGTTCGGGCAGCTCGCGCATCGCCTCGATCATCGCTGTGGCCACGGCCTGGGCACTGTGGTCGGCGGGCAGGTGCAACAAGAGCGTGAACCGTGTGCTGCGTTCAACCAGGGTGCCTATCGCACTGTTGTTAGGCCCGACGATCAGGTCGCCTTCCCAATGACCGGGCACGGCCCGATCCGCGGCTTCGGGAGGACGATCGCTGATCATGAACTCCTCGCCGTTGTAGACGCCGCGGCTCACGTAGCGGCCCTGGGGTTTGCGTGCCGCCCGCTTGGTGGACAAGCACTTGTGCAAATCAGCACGCAAACTGCCGCGGGTCTGCACATACAGACTCTGGTAGATGGTTTCGTGGCTCACCCGCGCCTGCCTATTGTCGGGGTGATCGCGGGCCAACATATCGGCGATCAGTTTGGGACTCCAGCCATCATCCATCCATGCCTCGATGAGCGCGCACAACGGATTGTCTTTGAGCTTGAAGGGC
Source organism: Mycobacterium sp. SMC-2 (assembly GCF_025263485.1). Lineage (NCBI taxonomy): Bacteria > Bacillati > Actinomycetota > Actinomycetes > Mycobacteriales > Mycobacteriaceae > Mycobacterium > Mycobacterium sp. SMC-2. Next base: position 4,193,717 of record NZ_CP079863.1, on the reverse strand, counting down.
TTTGGTCGACGCGCTCTGTCTGCGGCACGGCCATGGGCCATCAACGCGTGGTAGTCCCCGTCGGCATTTTGGTTGCGTCGAATCTCGCGATAGACCACGCTGCGATCACGGCCGATCTGCTTGCCGATGTCGGCGTGGCTAAGGCCAGCGTCGCGCCCGCGCATGATTGATCACCCGCTCGTCGGCGCTGAGCCGGTGTCCACGCCCGCCGGGCCGCGACACATCGCCGGGGTTTGCCAAACCACCGCGTCCCCAACTGTTGACCCGCAGTTCATCGCCCCAGCCTCGCGCCACCAGCGCGACCCGGTCAGAAACGACACACCCACAGCACGTTCGGTCTGCAGCACCGAGGTGCCCTGGCACACCAGATCGAAAAACTGGCGTCGAACCGACCTCGCAAACGGATAACCACTCGGCACGGCAACCTCCCGAATCACAGATGTTGCACTGACCGTATGAATCCACCCGGCGTGTCGTCGCAGGCGTTTATGTGTCGCGGTCGGCGGCGGCCGGGTGCGGCACCTTCAGGCGACCCGACGAGCCCGAGCGGCCCTCGCGGACGCTTTGGCAAGGCTAGGTTTAGTAGTCGCGCGGGTCTTTGGTGTATATCGTTGCGGCCGTGTCGAGTCCGTCGCATCCGCATCCGTCCGAACCGCATGTGGGTTCGGTGTCGTCGAGATTGAATTGGCTGCGCGCCGGCGTCCTGGGCGCCAACGACGGAATCGTGTCCACGGCGGGCATCGTGGTGGGAGTCGCGGCGGCGACGGTGGAACGCGCTCCGATACTTACCGCCGGCAGCGCCGGGCTGGTCGCCGGAGCGGTGTCGATGGCGCTGGGGGAATACGTGTCGGTCAGCACCCAGCGGGACACGGAGAAGGCGCTGTTGCACAAGGAGCGCCAAGAGCTGCGTGACGCACCGGCCGCCGAGTTGGACGAGCTCGCGGCCCTGTACGAAGCGAAAGGTTTGACCGCGGCGACCGCCCGCACCGTCGCCGAGGAACTCACCGACCACAATCCGCTACTGGCCCATGCCGAAGTCGAACTCGGTATCAATCCCGCGGAGCTGACCAACCCGTGGCAGGCGTCGTCGTCCTCGGCCCTGTCGTTCGCCATCGGGGCCCTCTTGCCGTTGATCGCGATCTTGGCCCCGCCCGCGGCGTGGCGAATCCCGGTCACCGTCGCGGCGGTACTCGTCGCGCTGGTGATCACCGGGGCGGTGTCGGCGGGCTTGGGCGGGGCGCCCAGGGGCCGCGCAGTGCTCCGCAACGTCATCGGCGGTGGTCTGGCACTGTCGATCACCTACATGATCGGCCACTTGGTGGGTGCGGCGATCGCCTGACGGCGCCAACGCCATTGCTCGGCCCATTGGGACTGCAACTCGAACTGTAATATCTACTGTTGCCATCCTCATACGAGAGATCCCAACCCTGGGCGGAGCGCCTTGACCGAAACGAATTTGGTACCGGATGACGTTGATTCGGCCGCGTCGACCCCGTACTTTTTGCGCGACGAAAGCCGTTTCGTGCCAAACCGGATCGCGCGCGGTGGATGGGGTCCTTCGCTCAGCGGGCACGTGGTCGGCGGACTGCTGGGCTGGGCGGTCGAACGCGCGGTCGACGACCCGGAGCTGCAACCCGCCCGGCTGACGGTCGACCTTCCCGCTCCGGTCGCGCTGGAACCCATCGAGGTGCACACCACCGTGCACCATGATCGTCGGCGGCTGCGCCTCGTCGAGGCCGTCCTCAGCCAGCGTGGCGCACCCGTCGCGCGGGGGAGCGCGTTGTTTCTGCGGCGCGGCCCCCAGCCCGAAGGCGACGTGTGGTCCCCGAAGTTGCAGATGCCGCCGCTGCCCATCGAGGACGGCGCCCAACCGTCGCTGTTCATGCGCACCTACGGCTGGGGCACCGAACTGCAGAATCCCGACCCCGATTGGGCCGACGTCGCAGGGCCGAAATACACCTGGCTGTATGAGACGCGCCCCCTGATCGACGGCGAACCGCTGAGCGCCTTCGCCCGCGCCGCCATGGCCGCCGATATCACCGCGTCCCTTGCGAATTGGGGCACCAACGGTCTGCAATTCATCAATGCCGACTACACGCTCACGCTGAGCCGGCTGCCGGAAGGCCCCCACATCGGCATGGCCTCGCTGACGCATTACAGCCATGACGGGGTGGCCACCGGTTCGGCCGTGCTCGTCGATCGGAAGGGTCCCATCGGCAGCGGCGTGTCGGTCGCGATAGCGCACTCCGGATTCCGCCCGGTGCAGGTCAATTCGACGAACGAATGAAGACCGGAAGTGACGTCACCTACTGGACGTTGATCGCCGACGCCGCGCGGGCGGCGTCGCCCCGGCCGCTGCTCGCCGACGACTACGGGCGCAGCCTGACCGCGCGTCAGTTCCACGACGCCGCGTGCGCGACAGCCGCCGCGTTCGCCGGCCGCGGAATACGCGCGGGAACCGTCGTGTCCTGGCAGCTGCCGACCACGCTGGAGACGATGGTCGTCATGGCGGCGCTGGCCCGGGTCGGTGCGGTGCAAAACCCGATCATCCCGATACTGCGCGAACACGAGGTCGGCTTCATAACCGAGCAGCTGTCCTCGGAATACCTTGTGGTGCCCGGGGTTTGGCGCGGATTCGATCACGGCGCGCTGGCGCGCGCCCTGGCGGCGAGGCGAGGCTTCGAGGTCATCACCGTCGACCTGGCGAGGCCGCCGCTCGGCGGCCAGCTGCGGCTGCCCCAGGAAAGCACGGACGCGCTCGCGTCGCCGCCGGGTTCCGCCGGCGACGCGCGATGGACCTATTACTCGTCGGGAACCACCGCGGCCCCCAAAGGGATTCGCCACACCGACGCATCGGTGATCGCCGCCGCCACCGGGCTGGTCGGCGCGATCGGCATCACCGGCGACGACGTTGACCCCATCGCCTTTCCGGTCGCGCACATCGGCGGGGCGGTGATGCTCGCCGCCGCGCTGCAGACCGGCATGCGGCTGGCGCTGTTCGACGTGTTCGACCCCGCGACGACACCGTTTTCCATCGCGGCGCACAACCCGACGTTTCTCGGCACCGCGACGCCGTTTTTCGTCGGCTTCCTCGAGGCGCAAAAAGCCCACGGCGACCAGCCGCTGTTCCCCCACCTGCGCGGCTGCCTGGCCGGCGGCGCGCCCATCACCGCCGAGCTCGGCCGCCAGATCCGGGAAGCTTTCGGCCTGCCGGGCATCGCCAACGCGTGGGGGCTCACCGAGTTCCCCGTGGCGGCTTCACCGTCGCTCACCGACACCCCCGATTCGCTCGACCACACCGTCGGCAAGCCGACCCCGGGAGTCAGCGTCCGGGTGGTCGGCGGCGACGAAGCCGAACTGCCAGCCGGGCAGGAAGGCGAGCTGCGGCTCAAGGGACCGCAGTGCTTTCTCGGCTACGCGGACCCCGCCCTGGACGCCGACGCGTTCGACGCGGACGGCTGGCTCCGCACCGGCGACCTAGGGCTGGTCGATGAGGATGGCAACGTCCACGTCACCGGCCGCAGCAAGGATGCGATCATCCGCAACGCGGAGAATGTCTCGGCCCTCGAAGTCGAGAACGTGCTCGCCACCCACCCCGCGGTCGCCGACATCGCGGTCATCGGCGTCCCCGACGCGCGCACCGGTGAACGCGTCTGCGCGGTGGTGGTGCCCGCGCCGGCCGAAGCGGTGTCGTTGGAATCGCTGGTGCGGCATTGCCATTCAAGCGGGTTGAGCCGCTACAAACATCCCGAGCGCCTGGTGATCGTTGATGCGCTGCCGCGCAACCAGTTCGGCAAGGTGATCAAGAAGGACCTTCGCGAAGCCTTCGGGTGAGGCCGGGACTAGAGCCCCTTGGGCGCCTCGCGGACGGCCTGAACCGCCGAGGCGTCACCGTCGAACTCGACCTGGGCGGCTCGCCCGACGGCGAACAGCAGCAACTCCTCGGGCGGACCGGTCACCGTAACCGCCGGGCCACGCCCCGCGGTCAGCAGCGTCTTGCCCTCCGGGGTGCGCAGCGCCACCCGGCCCGGCACCTTGGCGAGCGTGAGGCGGGCCATCAGCGGCAGGGTGCGGCGCAGCCTGGCGCTCAGGTCGGGGGCAAGGACGCGCGGCTGCCAGGCGGGCTGCGCGCGTCGCACGTCCTCGTGGTGGATGAACATCTCGGCGACATTGGCCACCGGGTCGAGAAGCTTGAACGGCGAGTAAAGCGGCGGGCCGGACGCGACCTTGTCCACCAGCTCGTCCCACTCGGCCTGCTCGGCCACCTGGTTCTGCACCTTCTCGGTGTGCGAGGCGAAGAAGGGGATCAGGATGCCCGGAGCGGCGTCGGGCCGGTACTCGCGGATGACGAGGTGGGCGGCGAGGTCGCGCGTCTTCCACCCTTCGCACAAGGTGGGTGCCTCCGGCCCGACGGCACGCAGGGTCTCCACGAGGGCGGCTCGTTCGCGTTGAGCTACAGACATCCGTTCAGCCTAGGCCCGCCGCGACGGCCCCAGGCGACGCGTGTCTCGCATCTCGGTAAATTTGGTACGTCAATGTCCTCGAAGAGGACCTGGGAAGAGATATAGGGAATGGCATGAACGCGCGTGTCGAGCAGCTGGAGTTTCAGGCGGAAGCACGACAACTGCTGGACCTGATGGTCCACTCCGTCTACTCCAACAAGGATTCGTTTCTGCGGGAGCTGATCTCGAACGCTTCCGACGCATTGGACAAGCTGCGGCTGGAAGCGTTCCGGAACAAAGAGCTCCACGTCGACACCTCGGACCTGCACATCGAGATCGAGGTCGACAAGAGCGCAAGGACGCTCACCGTCCGCGACAACGGGATCGGTATGACCCGTGACGAGGTGGTCGGGTTGATCGGCACGCTGGCCAAGTCGGGCACCGCCGAGCTGCGTCAGCAATTGAGGGAGGCCAAGAACGAGGCCGCGTCGGAGGAGCTGATCGGTCAGTTCGGCATCGGTTTCTACTCGAGCTTCATGGTCGCCGACAAGGTCGAACTGCTCACCCGCAAGGCCGGCGAGAGCGAAGCGACCAGGTGGGAATCGAGCGGCGAGGGCACCTACACCATCGAAGCCGTCGAGAGCGCTCCGCAGGGAACGTCGGTCACCCTGCACCTCAAGCCCGAAGACGCCGAGGATGAGCTGCACGACTACACGTCGGAGTGGAAGATCCGGGGCCTGGTCAAGAAGTACTCCGACTTCATCGCCTGGCCCATCCGGATGGAGGTCGAACACCGGACGCCCGCGACCGAGGAGGGCGGCGAGGAGACCGTCACCAAAGAAATCGAGACCCTCAACTCGATGAAGGCTCTTTGGGCCAGGCCCAAAGAAGAGGTCTCCGAGGACGAGTACAAGGAGTTCTACAAGCACATCGCGCACGCCTGGGATGACCCGCTGGAAATCATCGCGATGAAGGCCGAGGGCACCTTCGAATACCAGGCGTTGCTGTTCATCCCGTCCCACGCGCCGTTCGACCTGTTCAACCGCGACGCCCACACCGGGATCCAGCTCTACGTCAAGCGCGTGTTCATCATGGGCGATTGCGACGACCTCATGCCCGAATACCTGCGCTTCGTCAAAGGCGTCGTCGACGCGCAGGACATGTCGCTCAATGTGTCGCGCGAAATCCTGCAGCAGGATCGGCAGATCAAGGCGATCCGCCGCCGGCTCACCAAGAAGGTGCTCTCCACCATCAAGGAGCTGCAGTCCGAGCGGCCCGACGACTACCGCAGCTTCTGGACCCAATTCGGCAGAGTCGTCAAAGAGGGGCTGCTGTCGGACTTCGACAACCGCGAGACCCTGCTGGAAATCTGCGCATTCGCCTCGACGCACAGCGAGGAGGAGGCCACCACCCTCGCCGAGTACGTGGAGCGCATGAAGGAGGGCCAGGAGCAGATCTTCTTCGCCACGGGGGAGACGCGGCAACAGATCCTGAAGTCGCCGCACCTCGAGGCCTTCAAAGCCAAGGGCTACGAGGTGTTGCTACTCACCGACCCGGTCGACGAGGTCTGGGTGGGAACGGTGACCGAGTTCGACGGCAAGCCGCTGCAGTCGGTCGCCAAGGGCGAGGTGGACCTCAGCTCCGAAGGCGAGGAGAGCGAGGCCGAGCGGGAGGAGCAGCAGAAGGACTTCGCCGACTTGCTGACCTGGATGAAGGAGACCTTGAGCGACCACGTCAAGGAGGTGCGGCTGTCCAGCCGCCTGACGGAGTCCCCGGCCTGCCTGATCACCGACGCCTTCGGAATCACCCCCGCGCTCGCACGGCTCTACCGTGCGTCCGGACAGGACATCCCGGTCGGCAAGCGGATTCTGGAACTCAATCCGAACCACCCGCTGGTCACCGGCCTGCGTGAGGCGCAAAAGAAGGCGGACGGCGACGCCGCGCTCGCCGAGGTCGCCGAGACCGCCGAATTGCTCTACGGCACAGCACTTCTGGCCGAAGGCGGTGCGCTCGAAGACCCGGCGAGGTTCGCCGAGCTGCTCGCAGACCGATTGACCCGCACGGTGTAACCCCGGCGGCGGCCGTAGCGTTCACACCCGCCACATCAGTCACGAGATGGTGGGCACCATTGCGGCTGGAAAATTGGTAGCGCCCGCGCTATCACGTTTGCGGATTGCCACATACCGGCGAGGGTGAGGCTGGTGTGACTGACGCGAACAATGGCGAACGGCAGTGCTTGAAAACCCTCCGACGGGGATAATCACATCCCATGGTTGAGTTTCGCGTCATCGACCCACATGGGCGGGTCGTCGCGACGAAGAATTTTGCCAACGCGGAGTCCGCGCACGCATGGTTCATCCATTCGATCGGCGGCGACACAGAGCTGGGCTGGCGCATGGAGGTCAACGACGCCGGGCAGTGGGCCCACTTCGACGACACCGAGGGCTTCACCGCCCCGGTGAGCCACCGCCCTGGCAAGCGCTGATCAAGTTTCCCCGCCGTTGGGGCCGATGACGAAGCAGCGGGCGTCGCCGCTGGTGAACAAGACCTCGGAAACCGCGGACGACGCGACGTTGGGGAACCCGAAGCGATGCACCTGTTGGCCGGTCTCGATGTCGGCGTCCTGCGATTCGGTGGTGCCATCCTTCTTGCGCACCAACGCCGTGACCTTGTCCGGCTTGGCCGGGATCTGCGGGTCACGGAAGTACCACACCTCGATCCCGGCGCCCGAGTCGTCGGCGCGCCACCCGTCGGCGTAGTAGCACGCCGGATTTCCCTCGGCGTCCGGCGGCGGTGGCGGGCAGATGGATAACCCGATGCACGGCGCCGTGCTGGTGCTGGTGGTGGTGGACGAGACGACTGGGCTGGCCGGTGTGCTCGAGGTGGGCGGCTTCGTCGTGCTCGAACTAAAGGTGTTGGGCGGTGCGGCGTGCTGCGACCCGCAAGCCATCAGACCGGCGCAGGCCGTCGCGAGGATGGCGGTCGAGCGGACCCAGTTCGAGATCATCGAGGGCACACTTCGCAGGCGACCCCGTCGCCGTCGCGGTCCAGACCCGGCCGGTAACCCAGCTGCCCGCGGTAGAGGGGAGCCACCCCGTCGGCACACGCCGCTTTGCAGTCCGGGTAGTAAACGCTGGCGCCCGCCGTTGGGGCGGGTGAGGGCGAGGTTGTCGCCGTCAGGGGAGCGGCTTGGGCCGCGGGGCTCCCCGCAATCCCCACGACGATTGCTCCGATCGTGAGCAACACACGAAGCATGTTGGCAAGTCTTCTGTTAGCGAAGCGGCGTTCGTTGCTCACGACTAAAGAGCTAACACTGTGATGCGGTCGCCCAGCAAGAGGCAAATACCACGTAGGCTCCGCTCATGCACGTCGACGCGATGACGGTCCCTCAGCCGCTACACCAGATCGGCGACCTGGCCCGGCGAACGCAATCCGCCGGCTTCTCCGGTCTGTTGTTCACCGAGACCGGCCGCACGGCCTATCTCAACGCCGCCGTGGCGTCGCAGGCCGCGCCCGGCCTCGAGTTGTCCACCGGGGTGGCGGTGGCCTTCCCGCGCAGTCCCTTCATCACGGCGGCCACGGCCTGGGAGCTACAGGAAGCGACCGGTGGAAACTTCCGGCTGGGTCTGGGCACTCAGGTGCGCACCCACGTCGTTCGGCGGTACGGCGTGGCATTCGAGCGGCCGGGCCCGCGGCTGCGCGACTACCTGTTCGCGGTCAAGGCGTGCTTCGCGGCATTCCGTTCCGGGACGCTCGAGCACCACGGCGACTTCTACGACCTCGACTTCATCACCCCGCAATGGAGCCCGGGTCCGATCGAGGCGCCCAATCCGAAAGTCGATATCGCAGCGGTCAATCCGTGGATGCTGCGGATGGCGGGCGAAGTGGCCGACGGCGTGCACGTGCATCCGATCGGTGAGCCGGGCTACATCGCGCGGCATGTCCTGCCGAACATCGCCGAAGGAGCGGGCAAGGCGGGACGCTCGCCGTCGGACCTCGCGGTGATCGTCCCGGTGTTGACCATCGTCGGCGACAGCGACGAAGAGCGCGACAAACAACGAGAAGGGGTGCGGGCCAGCATGGCCTTTTACGGCAGCACACCCAACTACGCGTTCATCTGGGACCAGGCCGGGTTCGAGGGCACGACCGCCCGGATTCGTGAGAAGCAGAAGGCCGGCGACTTCGCCGGCATGGCGGCGCAGGTCAGCGACGACCACATCGCCGCCTTCGCCACAGAGTCGACATGGGACGGGCTGGCCGACGCCCTGATCGAGAAATACGCCGGAAAAGCCACGCGCCTGGTGCTTTACAACGCCGTTGGCGATCCGGAGCATTTCGAGCGATACGGCGAGGTGGCCCGACAGATCCAACAAGCGGCCAGTCACTGAGCTGTATCGCCTTGACTAAGCGATATGTTCGCTGAGTGGCCGCAGTGAACTTCACCTCGGTGGCGCCGATCGTCCCCGTCCGAAATCTGGACGTCGCCCTGGACCGCTACCGGCGACTCGGGTTCGATGCACGCAGATACGACGGCCCCGACCGCTACGGCTTCGTGGAGCGCGGGGCCGTGTCTATGCACCTCATCGAATGGGACGAGCACGACCCGCTGCGCACGGCCGCCAGCGTCTACCTCTACGTCAGCGACGCCGACGCCCTCTATGCCGAGTGGGAAGCGCTGGAAGGCCTTGAGGGCCGCCTGATCCCACCGCAGGACACGCCATATGGTCTGCGCGAGTTCGCCTATGTCGATCCGGACGGCACGGCGCACCGAGTCGGCTCGCGCGTCTGATCAGCTTGGTACTGCCGGCTTTTCGTCCGGCGGCGCGGCGGAAGTGGCCTGGCTGTGGGCCAGCGCCAGCGTCGCCGCCGCCATCACCGCGACCGATAGTCCCAGCGCCACCAGGCCGACCTCGTTGGTGTGCAGCGTCTCGCCGAGCACCGTGACGCCGAGCACCGACCCGACGACGGGCTCGGCGACGGTCACCGCCGGAAGCGACGCGGTGAGCGGGCCGGCCCGAAACGCCGACTGCTCCCAGGCGGTGGCGGCGATCGCCACCACCACCCACACGTACAGCTCGGGCAGGCGAAGGAGGGCGGGGATGCCGCGGTCGAGTTGGTCGACCACGCCCTTGGTGAGCACCGAGAACAATCCCCACAGCGAGCCGGACATCAGGCCCAGCAACAGCGCGCCGACCATGCCCGGGAAGATGCGCGCGCCGATCACGCACAGGATCAGCGCGGGACCCATCACCAACGCCACGATGGTCCATGTCTCCGCCGACCCTCGCGGCGTCCCCTCCTGAGGGTCGCCGACCGTCACCACCACCCCGACCGCGGCCGCCAGCAATATGGCCCAAATCCCTTGCCGCGGCGTGATTCTCCGGTGGTCCACCCGCGCGCTGATGAGCAACGCGAACAGCAACGACGTCACCAGTATCGCCTGCACGAGCACCACGGAACCCAGGCCCAGCGCCGCGGCCTGGAACCCGAACCCCGCGCCGGCCACCAGGCTGCCCGTCCACCATTGGCGGTCGCGCAGCAGCCGGCGAAACAGCGCGAGGGTGCTAACCGGCTTGTCGGTGACCTGTTGGGCTGATCGCTGCTGGATGACGTCCCCGATGCCGACCATCAGGGCGGCCGCGACCGCGAGAACCGCCGCGATGTCTGTCCTGCCCAAGCGGACCTCCCGTGAACCGGCGTTGCGACCCTAGACTTCTGGACGGTACGCGACCGCATCGCTATATGGCATTTCAAGGAGATCCGCGCCATGGACGACACCCGGATCGGCGTGATGGCCACCGAGGCACTCGGTCTGCTCATCGAAGCCGTCGACCGGATTCCACCGGAGCGCTGGGATCAGCCGTCCAATCTGGACGGCTGGAGCCTGCGCGAGCTGGTGGGTCATGTCACCGGCAGCGCGGCCAAAGTCGTCGCACTCGTTGAGAACGGCGAGGTCTGGGACCGCCCCTCGCAGCCTTCCGACTGGCTATGCGACAACCCGGCGGCGCGGCTTCGCGAGTTGGCGACGCGGCTGCAGGAGGCCCTGCCGGGCGCCGACCTCGACGGGATGCGGACATCGCCGGAAGGCGAGGTTCCGGTGCGCCGGGCGCTGAGTTATCCGGTCTCGGACCTGGCCATGCACGCCTGGGACATCCATCGGTCACAAGGGCGGCTGATCGAGCTGCCCGTCGAGCTGCTGGGGCTGTGCCGCCGGCTGGTGGAGTCGGTGCCGGAGCAGCTGTTGCGGCGACCGGGCGGATTTGGGCCCGCCCAAGCCGCGCCGGATGATGCGACGCCGACCGCCCGGCTGATGGCCTACCTGGGGCGCTCGGTCGACGTCAGGGTATGACTTTGTTTGCGGCGCAACGGATTCTGCTGGGGCTCTTGTCACACCGGTCGCAGCTGCCCCATCAGCCCCCGCGTCGGGAAATGCCCTGAGTTGCCCGCCTTCGAGCGACAAACCGGGTGATGAAAGCTCGGGGCCACCCAACGCGCGCGTTGTCGCTCGAAGGCGGGCACCCCGGGCATTCCCTCGGGCAGGGACGGCTGTGGCGCAAGTGACGGCGACGCGGAACCTCAGCTGTCGCGGGTGGTGTCGAGCTGCACCATGACCTCGCCGCGGCGCCGTTCGCCGATCTCGATCTCCTCGACCGACCACGGTTGGTTCAACTCCCAGACCAGAGCGCCTTTGGTTTTCACGTCGGTCTCCTGTCCGTCGCCCGCTGCTCCAGGTGAACTCAGGCCATTTACTATTGGCCATACGGTATTTGTTACGATTCGCGTCATCTGCTGACATCCGCGCTGCCGACCGCAGCCAGACCGTTCGAGGTTGAGAACATGGCAACACCCGTCATTGTCGGAGCGGTGAGGACGGCGATCGGCCGCTCCTTCAAGGGCACGCTCGTCAACACGCCGCCCGAGACGCTGATCACCGCGGTGCTTCCCGAGGTGGTGCGCAGGTCCGGCGTCGACCCGTCCGCGATCGACGACATCATCTTCGCCGAATCACATTATGGCGGAGGGGATTTGGCGCGGTACGCGGCCACCGCGACGGGCATGGAGGACATTCCCGGCCAGTCGGTGAACCGGCACTGCGCGGGCAGCCTGACCGCCATCGGCAACGCCGCGGCCCAGATCGGCTCCGGAATGGAGCGCGTGCTCATCGCGGGTGGGGTGCAGTCCTTGTCGATGACCCCGCTGACCAACTGGCGGATCCCCGGCCCGGAGCTCAAGTTCGAGGAGCGCTGGATGCCGCCGACCCACGTGGAAACCCCCGATGCGCCCGCCAAGGACATGTCGATCACGGTGGGCTGGAACACCGCCCAGGCGGTCGGCATCACCCGCGAGGAGATGGACGCCTGGGCGGCCCGCTCCCATCAGCGCGCCATCGCGGCCATCGACGCCGGCAAGTTCGTAGACGAGATCATCCCGCTGAAGATCACCCAATTCGACGGTTCGGTGACTGAGTTTTGCGTCGACGAGCACCCTCGCCGCGACACGACCGTCGAAAAGCTCGCCGGGCTCAAGGTGCTGCACCCGGAGATCGAGGGATTCTCGATCACCGCCGGGAACAGCAGTGGCACCAACGACGCCGCGGCGGCCGTGGCCCTCGTCGACCGCGACTACGCCGCCGCCGAGAACCTCAACGTGATGGGCACGGTCCGCGCGTGGGCCGCCGCCGGCGTCGCCCCCAGGGACACCGGTCTGGGGGCCGTGAAGGTCATCGGCAAGGTGTTGCAGCGGGCCGGCCTTTCCGTCAACGACGTGGCGCTGTGGGAGATCAACGAGGCGTTCGCCTCCGTGCCGATCGCGGCGTGCCGGGAGTACGGCATCGACGAGGAGAAAGTGAACTTCTCCGGCAGCGGCTGCAGCCTGGGCCACCCCATCGCGGCCTCGGGTGCGCGCATGGTGACCACGCTGGCCTACGAGCTGGCCCGCCGGGGCGGCGGCATCGGCGTCGCGGCCATGTGCGCGGGTGGCGGCCAGGGCGGCGCCGTGGTGATCGAGGTCTAGCTAGTTGCAGTAGGTGTAGCCGATGAATTGGGTGCCGCGGGTGTCGCCGCTCGAGTAGTTGGCGAAGTGCACCGCCGGCTGTCCGTTGTACTGGGTGTTCATCTTCTGCACGTTCGGTGGCGGGACGCCTTTGGGGAACGCCAAAATCATGTCGGCGAAGATGTTCAGGCCGGCCTGGCAGATGGCCTCGCGCCGCGGCGGCTGCGGATTCCACGCGTGGACGACGACCGGCTCGGTGAGCTGATACCCGGCGGCGCAATTCGGGTCGCAGACCTTGAACACGGCCGTGCCGGTCCCGTCGGCACCCTGTGGGCCCCACGAGCCCCACGACATGTCTTGCAGCGCAACGGCAACGCTCGCGCAGCCCAGCACGTTGAGCCGCTTCGGACGCTCGACCGGCGGAACGGACATGTTGTAGCAGCCCGGGATGGCGAAGCTCCGCGGCGGTGGTGGCTGGGCGGTGGGTGGCCCGGCGCCCTGGTCGCCCTGTGTCAGCTCCGGTATCGCGAACGCCAGCACGCCGGCCAGCGCGACGCCCGAGACGATACCGATCACGATCAGACGTCCCCGTGGAATGCGTCGCAATCGGCTCAACAATGGAACGTTGCCCCCGCTCACGTTCACCAGATTACGGCGAAACCATCCCGGGGGTGGTGCCCGTCAGCACCGGAGTTGGCAGGGTAAAGTTGGTCAACGCTACCAACTTAAGGATTGTGATGGCCTTGCAGCTGACGGATGACCACGAACTGGCCGCGCGGTTGGCCACCGAGGCGGGGCGGCTGCTGCTCACGGTTCGGGAAGAGTTCGCCGACGTGGACGCGAGCGAGCGGAAAGCCGCGGGGGACAAGCGATCCCACGACTTTCTGATGTCAGCGCTTGCCGATGAGCGGCCCGACGACGCGGTGCTGTCGGAGGAGGGTGCCGACGATCCGGTCCGGCTGCGCTCGGAGCGGGTGTGGATCGTCGACCCGCTGGACGGGACGCGGGAATTCTCCGAACTCGGGCGCGACGACTGGGCGGTGCACGTCGCCCTGTGGGAGGCCGGTGAGCTGGTCGCCGGGGCGGTAGCGCTGCCGGCGCAGGGCGTCACGTTCGCCACTCCTGAGGTGGATTCGCCCCCCGTCGCGCCGGGCAAGCCGCGCATCGTGGTATCGCGCACCCGGCCGCCCGCCATCGCCCTGACCGTCCGCGACCAGCTGGACGGGGTGCTGGTGGAGATGGGATCCGCCGGGGCCAAGGTGGCGTCGCTCGTGCAGGGGTTGTCCGACGTCTATGTGCACGCGGGCGGTCAATTCGAATGGGACTCGGCCGCCCCGGTGGCCGTCGCCCGCGCCGCGGGTCTGCACACCTCGCGCATCGACGGTTCTGCGCTGGCCTACAACCGCTCGGATCCGAAGTTGCCGGATCTGGTGGTCTGCCGGCCCGAGTTGGCCGAAGCCGTACTGACCGTCACGCGCTGACTCTCAGTCGACGCAACGTATTTCGTGCGCGGCGCGGTTGCCGAGATCAATGTTGGTGCGAAGAAGTGCGAGCGAGCCGCACGCTGGCGTCGATCTCGGCGTTCCAAGCGCGGTCAGCGCAGCGCCTGCTGCCAGGACAGAACGCGTTCGGCCAGTTCGGGTCCGGAGTCTTCCTGGATGAAGTGACTGGCGTTGATGCGGGCGTGCGGTTGCCCCGCGGCGCCGGGAATGTGCTGGATGAGCGGACGGTCCGCCTGTCCGAGGATGGGGTCGCGGGCCCCGAAGATGGCGAGGAAGGGTTTCTCCCATTGGCCCAGTGCTTTCCATGCCGCCCTATTGGCGGGGACCGCCGGATCATCCGGTGAGGTCGGCACCAGCTGCGGGAAGGCGCGGGCCCCGGCCTGATAGGCCTTGTCGGGAAACGGGGCGTCATACCCCGCGCGCACCCTGGCGGATACCCGGCGCACGGTACCCACGGACACGATGCGGCCCGCGGGCAGCACGGGGGAGTAGCGCGCGAACGCCCGCCAGACATAGAAGGCGGGCGGGGTGCGTCGCTGCGCGGTCGGCAGGAAACCATTGGCCACCACGAGCCGCGCGATGCGGTCACCCTGCTCGGCGGCGATGCGCAGTCCGATCAGCGAGCCCCAGTCCTGCACGAACAGCGTCACATCCTTGAGGTTGAGCCGCTCGAACCAGGAGGTCACCCAGTCGACGTGCCGCTGGTAGGTGTAATCCTCGATCCGGCTGGGCTTGTCCGAGCGGCCAAAGCCGATCAGGTCAGGCGCCAGCACGCGGTTCCCGGCGTCGGCGAGCGGCTGGATCATCGTCCGGTAGAGGTAGCTCCAGGTGGGCTCCCCGTGCAGCAGCACGATCGGCGGCCCGTCGGCCGGCCCCTCGTCCAGGAAATGCATGCGTACCGACTGGGTGTCGCTTGCCGCGACGTCAACGTAGTTCGCTACGAACGGATAGCCCTCCAAATTTTCGAATCGGGAATCCGGGGTTCGTAGCACATCCATACTCAGCTCCTCCGGTGCGCGGGCGCCTCTGCTAGCCTCTCGCGACAACGCGAGTTCGTCTAGTGGGAGATTTCATTGGGCTAGACGTCGCGTGGCCAGTAAACTGGCTTGCTCATGGCGATTCGGCGCGCGGTCCTGATCATTGCCGACATCGGCGGCTACACCAGCTACATGCAGTGGAACCGCACCCACCTGGCCCACGCGCAGTTGACGGTGGCGGGCCTGCTGGAGTCGGTGATCGACGCGGGCAGAGGCCTGAAGCTGGCGAAGCTGGAGGGCGACGCCGCGTTCTTCTGGGCGCCCGACGGCGACGCCAAAGTGCTGGTGTGTGACCGGCTGTCCCGGATGCGGGAGGCGTTCATCGCGCGGCGGGAGCGCTTCAAGAAGGATCTCGCCTGCGAGTGTGCGAGTTGCGCGCAATTGGACAACCTCTCGTTGAAGTTCGTCGTCCACCAGGGTGAAGTGGCCGAGCAACGGGTGAAGCGCCACGTCGAACTCGCGGGTTACGACGTCATCCTGGTGCATCGAATGCTGAAAAACCTGGTGCCCGTGGCCGAATACGTGCTGATGACCGATCCCGTCGCGGCGTGCCTCGACGAGCCGGTGCGTTCGCTCTGCAAACCGCTGACCCACATCTTCGACGACATCGGGGAGACACCGACGTACTACATCGACCTCGCGACGTCGCAGGTTTCCCTTGCCCCGCCCGAGTACAGCTTCCTTCGCCGGCTCGGGGCGACGATGAAGCTCGAGTTGAGTTCGCTGCCGTTCGTGCTTGGCTTCAAGGAGCCCGCGGAGGGCTTCCGCAACTTGGGCCGGGGCGCCGAGGAGATACCCGCCTAGCCGGCGTCGGCGAGGGCCCGGCCCATCCGCGACACCGCCTCGGTGAGGATGGCCCGCGAGGTCGCGAAGTTCAATCTGACGTGCCCCGCGCCGCCGGTTCCGAAGACGTGACCGGAACTGAGCGCCACCCGGGCGTGGTCGAGGAACCACCGGGCGGGCCCGGACAGGTCGGCGACCACCGCAAGACCGTCGGCGGCTTCTTCGACGAACCCGAGCTCCCGGCAATCGAGCCACGCGAGGTAAGTCCCCTGCGGCCAAAGGTATTTCACCCTCGGCAGGTGCTCGGCGACCAGGTCGCCGAGCAGCGCCCGATTTTGATCCAGGCCGCGCAGCAGGTCGTCGAGCCAGTCGCCGCCGGTTCGGAACGCTTCGGCGTGGGCGATCACGCCGAAGTGGCTCGGTCCATGACTGACCTCCTCGGGCATCCGGTGCAGGTCCGCGACCGCCTCCGGTCCGGCGATCGCCAACGCCGCCTTGAGGCCGGACAAGTTCCAGGCCTTGGAGGCGGACGTGAGGGCGAAAGCGTTCTCCGCTCCGGGCACGGTCAGGTACGGGGTGAAACGCGACCCCGGCAAGACGACGGGCGAGTGGATCTCATCCGACACCACCCGGACGGCGAACCGGCGGGCAAGCTCGGCGACCTGGCGCAGTTCCTCGGCGGTGTGCACGGTACCGGTCGGGTTGTGCGGGTTGCACAGCAAGTACGCAACCTTTCGGCCCGATGCGCCGGCACGCGCGAAGGCATTCTCCAAGGCGTCCAGGTCAATTCGGCCCTCGGCGCCCAGCGGCGCTTCGACGATTCGGCGGCCATCGTGCGACACGAACGCGTAGAACGGCGCATAGACCGGCGGGTTGACGACGACGGCGTCGCCACGGTCGGTGAGAAGACGCAGCACCTCGACGGCGGCGAGCATCACGTCCGGGACGATCGCGGTGCGGCTGACCGCCAGGTCGTGCCATTGCCAACGCCGCGAGGCGAATTCACTGACCGCCTCGGCGAACGCGGTGCCGCACGGGTATCCGGTGTCACCGATGTCGATCGCCCGGCGCAGGGCGTCGGCCACCGTCGGCGCCAGGTTGACGTCCATCTCCGCGACCCAGAGCGGCAGGACGTCGGCCGGATGCGCGCGCCACTTCATGCTGGTGCGCAGCCGCAGTTGCCGCAGCGTGATTTCCTCGAGTGGGTTAAACGTCACCCCGGCAGACTAAGTGGCAAACGCGTGCTTTGGAATCGTCAGCGGTAGATCCACCGAACTCAACAACCCAGGTTCTGCGGCAACGACATACGGCACTGCGTTGACGACGCGCATCGCGGTCGCGACCATGGCGCCCGCCCCCGAAGTCATTCCGGCCACCCCGGCCTTGCGCGGATCCTTCAGCGTCGCCGCCAGGGTGCAATCGATGTCGGGGTCGCCGCTGATCATCACACGGTAGGACAGGTCGCCGATCCCGGTCGGCCAGTCCGGGGCGACGTCGTGGGCGAGCCGGGTCACGTGCTCGATGACGATCGCCTCACGGCCGTCGACCACGCCGATCGCCCGTATCCGCAGCGCACCGCACGTCCCGGCCTCGACGGTGCCCATGGCGACCTCCAGCGTCCGGTTGGTGACCGCGCGGTCGAAATATTCGCGCACCTCTTGGACTTCGACGCCGAGTGCGTCGGCGACCAACCGGATCTGCCCCTGCCATTCGCCGGCGATGGCGCCGGGGAAGCCGATCCAGGGCCGGTAGTCCAGCGGCCGGCCGAAACCCAGTGCGTCGCTCATGATGTCGGGGACGCCGTAGTCGTCGTACAGGCCGATCTCGTACGCGTGGATCTTGTCGATGGACGACGACTGGGTGGACAGCACCAGGGGCAAATAATCGGCGGCGAAGCCGGGCTCGATCCCCGACGCGTACAGCGATACCTGGCCCTGCTTGGCCGCGGCCATCAGTTGGTTGCGCCATTCGGCGGGTTCGTAGGCGTGCGGGTTGACCAGTCGGGTGGTGCTGGTCGTGACGACGTTGATGCCGGACTCGAGCAGCCTGACGTAATCCGGGATGGCCAGCGCGTCGCGCTCCGGGCCGCTGGCGGCGTAGATGACGCAGTCGGGCTTCAGCGCGATGAGCGCGTCGGCATCGGTGGTGGCGGCCAGACCGATCGGCTCGCCGTTGGCGAGTTCGCCGGCGTCCTTGCCATCCTTTTCCGGCGAGTGCACCCACACGCCGACCAATTCCAGATTGGGGCGACGCGCAATGGTGCGGATGGCGATCGACCCGATGCCGCCCGTCGCCCACACCACCACGCGGTGAGCTGTCATCTTGTTCCTCCTCAGTGCGTGCGCGATGAAAGCCGAGGCGGCCGTTGCCCTTACGCAGGCGGTTACCCAACGTTCGATTCGGAAGCTAACAGCCGCGAACCCGCCCGGTCAAGGGGTTAGGAAAGCGCGCACTATCTTAACGAACAAATTTTAGGTTATGGTGCTGCTGATGTTCACCCTCAGGTTCGACATGCGCGCCCCGACGTGGGCCGCGCCGGCAGCCGACCTGTACGCCGCGGCCATCGACATGTGCGCCTGGGCGGAAACTCGCGGCGGCGTGCTGGCGGTGCTGTCGGAGCATCACGGCGCGGACGACGGCCACCTGCCGGCGCCGCTGACCCTGGCTTCGGCGATCGCGGCCAGGACGCGCACGCTGGCGATCCTGCTTGCGGCGGTGCCGATTCCGTTGTGGGATCCCGTCCGGCTCGCCGAGGAGATGAGCGTGCTCGATCTGATCAGCCGCGGCCGGGTCTCCTATGCGTTCGGCGTCGGGCATCGACGCGAGGAATACGACCACTTCGGCGTCGACATGGGCACGCGCGGCCGAGTCGCCGACGAGACGCTGGCTGTGCTCGGCCCACTGGTGCGCGGCGAACCGGTCGAATATCGCGGCCGCCGGGTGCGCGTCACGCCGCCGTGCGCGTCGCCGAACGGGCCCATGGTGCTGATTGCGGGCGGTAGCAAGGCCGCGGCGCGGCGGGCCGGCGCGCACGGGATGGGGTTCATCTCGCAGACCGCATCGCCCGGCCTCAAGGAATACTACGAGGCCCAGTGCCGCGCGCACGGGCACGAACCCGGGATCATCCAGTTTCCCCAACCGGATTCCCCGACAGCGGTTTTCGTCGCCGACGACATCGACGAGGCGTGGGACGAGCTGGGGCCGAACCTGTTGCATGACGCGCAGACGGCGGCGTCCTATCGGCCACACGACGACTCGGTGGCCAGCATCACCCGGGCCACCAGCGTGGCGGGGTTGCGCGAAGAGGGCGGACCTTACCGCATCTTCACCGTCGACGAGGCGGCGGACTTTGTGCGCAGCGGGCGACCGCTGCCCTTGCACCCGCTCTGTGGTGGCGTTGCGCCCGACGTGGCCTGGTCGTATCTCGAGCGCGCCGCGGCCGCGAGCGCTCGAGCTCACCACGAGTAAGGACTGGTTATGCGTGTTGTCGTGTGGGCCACCGGGGGAGTCGGCGCGATCGCGATCGACGCCATCAGGCGCCGGCCCGATCTGGAACTCGTTGGCGTCTGGGTGCATTCGCCCGACAAGATCGGTAAGGACGCCGGCGAATTGGCCGGCGGCGAGCCGCTGGGATTACCAGCCACCAACGATGCCCACGCGTTGATCGCGTTGAAGCCCGACTGCGTGGTGTACGCGGCGAGCGGCCCCGAGCGCGACGGCGCCGCCGTCCCCGACTATGCGCGCCTGCTGGCGGCGGGCATCAACGTGGTATCGACGTCGTCGACGAGCCTGGTGTATCCGCCGTCGTACTTCGCGCCCAACTGGCGGGACGAGCTGGAAGCGGCGGCCACGTCCGGCGGGGCGTCGTTCTACGTGTCGGGCATTTTTCCCGGCTTCGCCTCCGATCAGCTGGCGTTGCTGATGACGACACAGTCCAAGAGCATCCGCCGGATCACGGCGAGCGAGGTCGCTCTCAACGACCACTATCCCGTGGCCGACGTGATGATGGACGGGATGGGGTTTGGCCGGCCGCTGGATTTCGAGCCGATGCTGAAGACGCCCGGATTCATCGAAATGGCTTGGAAAGCACCGATATACCTGATGGCAGACGGCCTCGGGGTCGAGGTGGAACAAATTCGCGGCTCGCTCGATCGTGAGTTGACGCATTGCGACATCGAGGTCGCGTTCGGCACCATCAAGGCGGGGACCTGCGGTGCGGTGCGGACCCGGGCGGCGGGGGTGGTCAACGGGCGGGAAGCCATCGTCATCGAGCACGTCATCCGGATGGCCCGCGATGTCGCGCCCGACTGGCCGACCTCGGACTCCGACGCGACGTATCGGGTCGACATCGAAGGCGATCCCGACATCCACTGCGTGCTGACGCTAGGTGCGGCCGAAGGCCATGCGGCGGGGCGCGCCGCGATGACGGCCACGGCGATGCGGGTGGTGAACGCGATTCCCTATGTCGTGGGAGCGCCCGCGGGCCTGCTGAGCTCGCTGGACATCCCGACCACGCTGCCGCTTTACGCCTTCGACTGAACGTGTAACGTGCATCGCAAAGATTAGGCCACCTAGGAGTTCGCCGTGTACACATTGCGCTTCGACATGCGCGATCCTGAGTGGGCCGCGCCCCCCGCTGATCTGTACGCCGCGGCGCCCGAAATGTCCGCCTGGGCAGAGGAACACGGCGGTCTGGCCGCCGTGCTTTGTGAGCATCACGGGTCCGAGGACGGCTATTTGCCGTCACCGTTCTTGCTCGCCTCAGCGGTGGCCGCGCGAACCCAGCGTCTGGCACTGAGCCTGATCCTGATCCTCCCGTTCTACGAAACCGTGCGCCTCGCCGAGGACATGGCGGTTCTCGACATCATCAGCAACGGGCGGGCGTCGTACATCCTGGCTTTGGGCTACCGGCCCGAGGAGTTCGAGCACTTCGGCGTGCCGATCAAGACCCGTGGCCGCGTCTGCGACGAGAAACTCGCGCTGTTACGGCGACTGCTTGCCGGTGAAACCGTCGTCGAAGACGGGCGACGGATCACCGTGACACCGCGTCCGCTGACTGCCGGCGGGCCTGGACTGATGTGGGGCGGCGGAACGGTCGCCGCGGCCCGCCGGGCCGGCAGGTACGGCCTGGGGATGCTCGGCAACGCCAACGCACCGGGCATGCAGGAGGCCTACGAGGAGGCCTGCCGCGAGCATGGTCACGAGCCCGGGCCGACGATGTTTCCCAGCCGCGACACGCCGTCGGTCGTGTTCGTCGCCGACGACGTGGAGCAGGCGTGGAAGGAGATCGGCGAGCACCTGCTGCACGACGTGCGCACCTACGCCGCGTGGAATCCCGGGGACGAGACGACGGCCGGCTTCTCGCACGTGAACACCGTCGACGAGTTGCGCGAGACGGGCACCTCGCACATCATCATCTCAGTGCCAGAAGCGGTTTCGCGAGTCCGCAATGGTCAGGTGCTCAACCTCTCACCGCTGTGTGGCGGGCTGCCACCCGACGTTGCGTGGCCGTACCTGAAGCGAGTTGGCGAGGTTGTGCTGCCCGAGGCTCTCGGGTAGATCGCTACTCCACGCCGAAACGATCCACGAGGTGGGAATTGACGCCGTCGGCGTCGAGCCGGCGTGCCACCAGGTAGCCCGCACCCATCCAGGCGCGGCGGGTCCAGTTGCCGAATGACACCCGCGTGCCGGGAGCGCCGGATGCGGCCGGCATCATCTTGACGCGCTCGAGCGCCTCCTTCACGCCGCGCGGGCTCAGCGGGTGGGCGTCCGCGAGCGCCCGCAACAGGGTGCATGCCACGTCTCGATTGACCACCGGCACGCACCATTCCGGCCGCCTGCCGTAGGCCTCGTCGTATTCGTCCAGGAATTGCTGCCCGACCATGTTGCCCTCGTCGTATTGGTCGACCCCGGTCCAGCCCATGAGCGCGTTCCACATGACGGGGTTGAGCCACGCGTTCTGGAAGGCGGTGCCGCAGAACCGGGGCGGATCCCACCCCAGCGCCTCCAGCGCCGGGTTGACGAACACTATCCCGAAGCCGAAGCCGCAGTGCACGATCGCCTCTACCTTAGCGTCGTGCAGCGCGGTGACGGCGGCCGTGACGTCGCCGGCCGTCTGTGCGATGGATGCTTCAGCGGCAACGCGAATTCCCCTGCGTTTGGCGGCCTCCCGGAAGTTCTTGAGATATGCCTCGCCCACCAGGGACTGCTCCACCAGCACCCCGACCTCGGTGTGACCGCCCTTGGCCAGTAGGTCGGACCAGAAGATCGGCTCGTCGGTGTGCGAACCCATCGGAAACGCGAAAACCCATTCACCCAACGCTGCGTCCGATCCCGTCACGCTGATGCACGGAACCTTGAAACGCTCCTCGATGGCTTCCCTGGCCGGGATCACGTTGTCACCGATATTCGGGCCGAAAACGGCCAGGCACCCCTCGTCACATAATTCGCCGTAGGCGTCCACGACCGCTTTGACCGATCCCTTGGGCAGGCCTTCGACCTCGCGGTAGATGATCTCGATCGGCCGATCGATAAGCCCCTGCTCGACACCCTTCTCGAAGACGAGGTCGAAAGGCTGGGTCAGATCCTCGAAGTACGTCTTGGGAAAGCCCTCGGGCAGCCGAAAGTCCATCAGGTAGCCCATCTTGATCGGCTCGGCGCCGCTCTCGTAAGCCATGAGACTCCCTCCGTTTCCGTGCTGAGCGTCGAGTTGTTGGGTGAAATGTGCGCGATTCTGCGCAACAACTCGACGTTCGTGGCTAGCGCGGTTGGTTCGGTACGCCGGGGAACAACTGTTCCGTCGGCCCCGCGGTCACCCAACCACCCAGCTTCGTCACCAGGTGCGGTGCGAAAACCGCGCCATAGAGCACGTTTCCGACCACGACGACGGCCAGGACGGACAGCAGTGACGAGCCGAGTCGGCCCTTCGACCTGCGCTTGGCCCACATCTCGATGACGTTTCGCCCTTGCGCGTCGGTGCGTCCCAGCAGATAGGTGAAGGCCATCATCTGGATGGCCATCGCGAGGGAGTCGTAGAGCGGGTACTGATGCACCGTGCCCTCGCGGATCGCCAGACCGGGGATCACCCGGCCGTAATAGAATACGCCGAGCTTGGCGCCCAGGAACCCGTTGAAGAAGAGCGCCCAGCAGAAGCCGACGATGAGACCGACCACCAATAATGTTGGGGGCCTGCGCCACCCGAACCGTGCGCTCAGCCATCGCCCGAGCGCCGTGCCCGTCACGGCGGGCAGCACGAAGTAGGAGATGTAGCCGACGGGAACGAACAAGGGCAGTCCGCCCCACGTCACGTTCAACGGCCACCACGACGGCATGCGGGGGATGGCCGGCGGGAACTGCGCGTACATCGCCCAGTCGTAGGGCGCCTCGATCCAGGAGAACGACATCGCCGAGATGCACAGCAGCAGGAGCGGGTGCAGGCGGCGCCGGCGAACGCTCAGGTACACGCCGAGGGCGGTGAACGAGATGCCCCCGACGAGCGCGAAGTCGCTGGCCGCCTGCATCACGGGCGTCATCTGGGAGCTCACTGGTCGGGACCCGGAGTCCGGCGTGCCTGCGGGTCAAAGCGCAGCACCAGCCCGAATATCAGCACGATCAGCCCGAACAACGTGCCCAGCATGATGACAGCGCCCACGGTCACACCCCTTCCGATACTCGACTGTGTAGATAGTGCACACTATCCTAAAGGCAGTCAACCATCGGGCGAGGAGCGAGACAGTGCCCCAGCGGCCACCCACGAAGCGCAGCACATCGGCTGCGACGACGCGCCGGCCCCGCGGCGCCCCGCGCGGACTGCTGCTCGACGCCGCCCGTGCCCGCTTCGCCCGCCAGGACTACCGCAGCACGACGACGCGTGAAATCGCCCAGGCCGCAGGTGTTACCGAGCATCTGTTGTTTCGGCACTTCGGCTCGAAGGCGGCGCTGTTCCGCGAGGCGCTCGTGTTGCCCTTCACCACCTTCGTCGAGGAGTTCGGCCGGACCTGGCAGTCGGTGGTCCCGGAGGAGACCGACGAGGAGGAGCTGTCGCGCCACTTCGTCGGGCAGCTCTACGACGTGTTCGTCGAGCACCAGGGCCTGCTGTTGACGCTGATGGCGTCGGAGGCGCTGAGCGAGGAGGAAAAGGCCGACGCCGGCATCGCGGAGATCAGGCGGGCGATCACGACGCTCGGCCAGATCAGCGCCGAGGGCATGAACCTGCGGGGGTTGCGGGCGCAACACCCGGACCTGCCGGCCCATTCGACGGTGGCGATGATCGCCGGGATGGCAGCGTTGCGTTCCGCGTATTTCGGGAGCAGGCCGCCGTCGAGGAAGGTCATCGTCGACGAACTCGTCCAGGCGATCCTGCATGGCTTCCTACACCGAAACGACTGACTGAAGGGACTTTACATTGGTGGGCACCAGCGCGATCGACTTGTACTACGACCCGTTCGACTCCGACATCGACGACAACCCGTACCCGGTGTGGAGGCGCATGCGCGAAGAAGCGCCGCTGTACTACAACGAGAAGTACAACTTCTACGCCCTGAGCCGGTACGAGGACGTGGCGCGTGAACTGCCGAACTGGCAGACCTACCGATCCGGGCGGGGGACCACGGCCGACATCTTGTTCGCCAATATCGAAGTGCCGCCGGGCATTCTGTTGTTCGAGGACCCCCCGCTGCACGACCTGCACCGCCGCCTGCTGTCCCGCGTTTTCACGCCACGGCGCATGCTGGCGGTGGAGGACCTGGTGCGCAGCTTCTGTGTTCGAGAGTTGGATCCGCTGATCGGTGCGGGCGGCTTCGACTTCATCGCCGACCTCGGGGCGATGATGCCGATGCGGACCATCGGGTACCTGTTGGGCATTCCCGAGCAGGATCAGGCCAAGATTCGCGATCGCGGCGGGGCGTACATCGAGTTGTCCAAGGACCGCGACCCCGCTGAGGTCAACGCGAAGCTATTCGAGGACAGCATCGTGATGTTCGCCGAGTACATCGAGTGGCGGGCGAATCACCCGTCCGACGACCTGATGACCGACTTGCTGCGGGCCGAGATCGAAGAACCCGACGGCACGCGACGCCCCTTGTCACGGACCGAGGTGCTGGCGTACACCGCCATGATCGCCGGCGCCGGGAACGAGACCACGGCCCGGCTGATCGGCTTCATGGGGCAGCTGCTGTCGGACCACCCGGATCAGCGCCGCGAACTCGTCGCGGACCCGTCCCTGATTCCCGGCGCGGTCGAGGAGACCCTGCGCTACGAGCCGCCGTCGCCGGTGCAGGCCCGGTACGTGGCCCAGGATGCCGAACTCTACGGCCGGGCGGTGCCCGAGGGCTCATACATGTTGCTGCTCAACGGTTCCGCCAACCGCGACGACCGCCACTTCGACGATCCGGATCGCTACGACATCCACCGCCAGGGCGGCCACCTGAGTTTCGGGCAGGGGCTGCACTTCTGCCTCGGCTCGGCGCTGGCCCGGATGGAGGGCCGGGTTGCCCTCGAAGAGGTTTTGAAACGCTGGCCCGACTGGGAGGTCGACTACGCCAACGCCCAGCGGGCGCACACCGCGAGCGTGCGCGGATGGGCGCGCCTGCCCGTCGTCACGGGCTGAGGCCTTCTCGGCCTTCCGGCTCGAGCGTGACGCCACCGTCACGTTGGGCGTCGAACGTGACGGTGGCGTCACACTCGGCGGCAACGGCGAGGCTACGACTGGTCCACCAGCACCGCGCCGTCGGGTTGGTCGCCGAGCGTCTGCAGCGGAATGTCCCCACCCCGAGCCGTGAGACGAACGATCTGGGCGAGTTGCCCGGGGGCGTCGCATTGCAGGTAGTGGTCGGCGCCGGGCACCACCCAGTAGCGGTTGCGGCCGGGCTTGGTCTTCAGATACGCCTGCCAGACATGGTTGGGGACGCGCAGCGGCGCGACACCATCGTGCAACCCCCACACCACGGTGGTATTGACCGGGCTCTTGGAAAGCGCTTCCAGCCAACCCGTTTCGTCCGCGGCACGCTCGTGGAGATATTGAATGGTGTCGGGCAGGACGCGGATCCCGTCGTTGTGGGCGAAGCACTTCGCCAACGCGGCGATCTCCGGGTCGTCGAGCGTTCGCCGCGGCATGAAGGTGTTGGCCCCCAGGCCGGCGGCCAACATCTCCGGCGTCGTCGCCGCGGCGGTGGGCCGCCCGGTCGCGGGGTCGAGCAACGCGGTCTGGAACGCGGTCAGGTTGGACAGGGGCAGGTAGATGTTGGCATTCGTCACGATGAGATCGACGGGTACGGCAGGCGGATCCAGGGCCGCCAGCATCTCCACCGCGATCATCCCGACGCTGCTGCCGCGGTCGTGGGTGAGCATGCGAAAGTCGGTCAGATTCCACACCTGGGTGATCGCGTACACGAGCAGACGCGCGTCGTCGTAGAGCGAATAGACGTACGGCTCAGCCGGTTTGTCCGACAGGCCGTAACCCGGAAAGTCCAGTAAGTACATGTCGAACTCCGAGCCCAGCTCACCCGCCAGGGCGAAAAAGTCGATGCTCGACGTCGGGAAGCCGTGCACGAGCACCAAGGCGGGTGCGCCCGGTGTCCCGCAGCGGCGACAGAACACCGCGACTTCGCGCCCGTCGTTGGCGGCGGTCGTTGACCGCCAACGCAGTTCCGTACCGCCGTCCTGCCACTCCGCGAAGATGTCCAAGCCGCCAGCATCGCAGAGGCGGTCGCGGCAGACAACTACCGGAAGGTGACGACCACCTTGTCGGCGGCGCCCGGGGAGCCGGCCAGCTCGAGCGCTTCGCCGAGGTTTTCGAACGGGATGGTATGGCTGACGATGAGCGCGTATTTCTCCCAGTTCGCCACCAGATCGCCGGTGACCTGAAAGATTTCGTCGGGGTAGCCCATGCAGCCGATGATGTTGATCTCATTGCTCATCACGTTGACGAATTCCACGGGGACCGGTTCCTTGTGCACCCCGACGATTCCCAAAGTGGCCCCCTTCTTCGCGGCGGCCAGCGCCGTGTTGACGACGGCTGGCGCGCCCGCTGCGTCGAGGTAGATGTCGGTGCCCGCCTTCCCAGGGAATACCGACTCGCCCTCGCCGTGCAACTCGATCAGGCGGCGGACGACGTCCTCCTGGGCGGAGTTGATGACCGCGTCGGCCCCGATCTGCAACGCCTTCTCCAGGCGGGGCGGGATCAGATCGGCGACCACCACGTGGCTGACCCCAACGGATTTGAAGGCCAGCGTCGCGCCCAACCCGATCGGGCCGGCGCCAAACACCACAACCTTGTCCGACGGTTTGGGTTTGCAGCGGTTGACGCCGTGGCGCGCGACGGCCATCGGCTCGTTGAGCGCGGCGACCTCCCACGGGACGTGGTCGGGGATGACCTCCAGGCTGGTTCCGCGGACGGCGTTCTCGATGAGCAGGTAGTCGCCGAGTGCCCCAGTGGCCCCGCCGTTTCCGATGATCCCACCGGCCGAGGCCATGGGGTTGATCACCACGTGATCACCCACCCCGATGCCGGACACGTCGGCGCCGACCTCGACGACCTCCCCGGCCGGCTCGTGCCCCAGCGGCATCCGGCCGTGACGAGGCGGGATACCGCCGATGGCGATGTAGAACGCGTCGGAACCGCAGATGCCGCAGGCGCGCATCCGGACGAGCGCGTCGTGCGGGCCGATCTGGGGGCGGTCGGCGTCGACGACCTCGGCCTTACCCGGGCCCGTCACCATTGCCACCTTCATGACTCACTCCTTGCGGTTTGCGGCGTGCCTCCGAGGTTTCCTTCTCGCCCGCAACCCTCTAGAACTGTAGAGGTCAAGTCAACAGTCCCGAAGGAGGCGGCCATGGGGCTGCGCGGTCTGGCCGACAAGGTCGCGATCGTCGTCGGCGGTGCCACCGGCATCGGTGCGGCAACGGCAGCTCGCCTCGGCGCCGAAGGCTGCCGGGTGGTCGTCGGCGACATCGCCGACGACGCCGCGGAGCAGACGGCCGCGCGCATCGTGACTGCGGGTGGAACGGCGGCGCACTTCGCCTTCGATCTGTCGGATCCCGAATCGGTTGCCGCCCTGGTCGACAGCGCGGCCACCACGTACGGCGGGGTCGACCTGCTGTTCAACGTGGGCGCGGACATGAGCACCATCCGGGTCGACACCGACGTGGTGGATATCGACTTCGGCACCTGGGATCGCGTGATGGCCGTGAACCTGCGCGGATACCTGGCCGCGATGAAGTACACCATCCCGCGAATGTTGGAGCGCGGCGGCGGGGTGATCGTCAACATGTCCTCGGCGGCGGCCTTTCAGGGAGAGCCCGCGCGACCGGCCTACGCCACCGCAAAGGCCGGAATCGGCGCGCTGACAAGGCACGTCGCGTCCCGGTGGGGGAAGGAAGGCATTCGCTGCAACGCCGTCGCACCGGGATTCACCGCCACCGACGCCATCCGCTCCGCACCGCAATGGCCGGAGCTGCAAGCCGGCGCGCTGAAGCGAATCCGCGGAACGCGCGTGGGGGATCCCGACGACGTCGCCGCGCTGGTCGCCTTTCTGTGCTCCGAGGAGGGCTCCTGGATCAACGGACAGGTGATCAACATCGACGGCGGCACCATTCTGCGCTGACTCACGGGCAGGTGACGTGCACCCCGAAAGTCACCGGGCGCGTGCCGCTTTGGCCGGGTGTTGTCGCTTCGCCCGTCCCGGTCACCGTGTAACTCTTGCCCTGCCTGGTTGCCTGGACCTGGGTTGCCGACCTGGTGGCCTGATAGGGGAGTTGGTATTGACCGGTCGCCAGAGTGAGCGAGACCGCGAATCCGTCCACCATGGGCGGATTCTCGTCCGAAATCGCCAGTGACACTGACGCCGTATCGTCGTGCACGTTGATGCGGGTGGTGAGGTCCCCCGATTCCGGGGGCGACGCGTCCGGTTGCGCCGCCGAACTGGAGCATTCGACTCGCGCGGTCATGGTGTGTTTGTTCCCGTCGATCATGACGGTCGTGGTTACCGGAGCCGGAGTCGAACTCGGGGCGGACGCCGGTTTCCCGCCCTTGCCGGAACAGCCGGACAGACCGGCCGCCAGCACGATCCCGGTGGCCGCGAGGACGTACGGGCTTCGCATGTCACCTCCTTTGCCAGCGGGGACTATAGGGCCCATTCGTTGCGGGAAGGCCTCATTTCCCTAACGGCCGGCCAACCGCGGGGTTTACCGCCACGCTTCCCAATTCACCATGCTCCGCAGCGGCCCGGCAAACAACGGTCGCACGGCGGCCCATCGCCAGCGCTCTTCCAGGACGGGTGCCAGCGCGCCCGAGGTGGTCAGCGGGTCGTCATCGAGGTAGACGACGGTGATGTACTGTCGGCCCGTTCGCCAGCCCTGCGGCAGGTGGCTCCAGCCGGCGCTGGAACCGAATGTCCATGCGCCGGCCGTGCCCGGCACGGCGAGCAGCGCCGGATGGTGCTCGGCACGCAGCCATTGCAGCCACTCGTCCGGGCGGCGTCCGTCGACGGGTTCTTCGACGATGAGCACGATGCCGCGGTGCGGCCGAAACGGCACCACCTCGGCGGAAACGAGCGCGTGCGGCGAAGATTCCCACTGCAGCAACCGCAGGCCGCACACTTGCAGCGACGGCCGGACGACGGGGAACCGACCGTTCTCGCGCAGCGCGCGACCGAGCGCGACGAAGTCGTCGAAGGTTTCCTCGACGGGGTCGCTCACCAGGTAGTGCACCGCGTTGCCGATCTCACCGAGGGGGCCGTTTCCGGCCAGGCGATGCTCGGGGTAGTCGCCGTCGGCGATCCAGCGCAGCCCGTGCACGATGCCCGGCAGCTGATACTGCTCCGGCATGTGATCCAGCAGGTGCCAACGCAGGTAGCTGCCGTCGTCGTCGGCCGGAGCGGGGGCGGTAAGGCTGAATATGCCTGCCCTGACGCGTATCACGCGGCACCCGCGGGGGAGTGCAGCTCGGCCAGCGCCTGCAGGTTGTCCAGGTAGTGCTGCAGCGAGGTGTGGTTGAAGACGGCGGGCACGATGGTGGCGCCGTGCGCGGCCGCTTGGCCGACCGCGTCGCGGGTGCGCTCCGGCTCGTCGATCGGGTCCAGCGGCGCCGGTGGGGGCAGCACGACCTCGAATCCCGGCCGAAGGTCGAAGCGGCGCAACCAGTCCCGCGCTTGCTCCAGGGTCACGCTGAAGGGCGCCCAGCCGTCGGCCAGGGCCACGGCGCGGCGCAGCGACCGTAGCGTGCGCCCACCGATCCAGATCGGGACATGCTCCTGCACCGCGCACGGATCGACGACCATGCCGTCGAACGAATAGAACTCGCCGTGGTAGGCGGGTTCGGGCACGGACAGCGAGGCGCGCAGGGCCCTGAGGGCGTCGTCGCCGCGCGGTCCGCGGTCGTCGAACGGCGCGCCGATGAGCTCGAACTCTTCTTTGAGGCTGCCGACGCCGACCCCGAGGATGAGCCTGCCGCCGCTGACCTTGTCCAGCGTGCCGTAGCGCTTGGCGACCTCGAGTGGATGGTGGTACCCGAGCACCAGCACGTTGGTGGCCAACCGAATTCGCCGGGTGCGCGCGGCCAAGTAGCCGAAGGTGGCCAGCGGATCCCAATAGCGGGTGCCGCGGCGGTGCGTCTCGGCGGCGGGCAGCGCGATGTGCTCGCTGCAGGTCAGGTGGTGGTAGCCGAGCCGATCGGCGGCTTCGGCGATGCGCGCCAGGTCCTCGATGGAGGCGTGTTTCTCCCAGTCGCCGCTGGACTTTGGGAACATCGTCACCACGGGTGTGGCCACCGAGAGTCGAACGGTGCTCATCCCTGCATGTACCCTCCGGCGTCGACGGGGATCGATTGGCCGGTGATGGTCCGGCTTTCGTCACTGGCCAGGAACAGCGCCAAGTTGGCGACATCGTTGGTCGTGGAGATATCCTGCAGCGCAACCCCTTTGAGGGCTTTGGCCCGCTGGGTGGCGAAATCGACCCCTTGCTCGTCGGCCGTGCGCTGCACCCACCGACGCCACAGCTCAGTGTCGATGGCTCCGGGCACGATGCAGTTGCACCGGATGCCGTAGGGGCCGACCTCCAGCGCCACGGCCTTGGTGAACGCCCGAAGGGACGCCTTGGCGGTGACGTAGTGGCTCTTGCGGACGACGCCGGAATAGCCCGCCGTGGAGGAGAAGTTGAGGATGACGCCGCGACGGCGCGCCAACATCGACTGGTTGAGCACTTCCCGGGTGCACAGCATCGCCGCGGTGACGTCGATGGCGATCGTGGCGTTCCAGTTGTCCAGCGTCTGCTCCCAGATCCAGCGGTCCTGTCCCGGGGCGGCGGCGTTGTTGCACAGGACGTCGACATGGCCGAATTCGTCGACGGCTCGGGCCACCATGGCAGCGACGTCATGCTCGTCGGTCACATCCGCGCGCATCGCGACGGCTCCGGGACCGGCCGCGGTGGCGGCATCGCGGACGAGCTCTTCGCGCCGCGCGGCCAGCAGCACCTTGGCCCCCTCCCGGACGAACACCGAACCCAGCACCGGTCCCAGGCCGGTGCTGGCCCCGGTGATGATCGCGACCTTGCCGTCCAGTCGGCCCGTCATCGCGGAGTCAGCCTGCGGGCACACATATTTCGAGCCACGCGTGGATTCGTTCGGCGACGGCGCGCCACCCGGGATCGAGCATCATGTCATGGCTCATCTTAGGGAAGATCTCCGCGTCGGTGGCGTAGGTGCTCCTCCGTGCCTGGCTGCAACGCCGCTGAGACTAACCGCTGGCCTGCCGGTGCAGGGCCGGAATCAGCAAAGCCGCTGTGTCCGGACGCGGCCGTGGTGGCGTTTACTGGGGCGGTGGGTGTGGCACGACGCACGCTGGTGTTGTCCGCGTTTCCGGCCGAGGCCGACGCGGTGCTGTCGCACACCACGCTCGATCCCGATCCGGTGGTGATCGCCGACCGTCGGCACTTCTATCTCGGCGCGATCGCCGGCACGAAGGTGATCGTGGCGATGACCGGCATCGGCCTGGTGAACGCCGTCGACACCACCGCGGTAGCCTGCGCCCGATTCGCCCTTGGCGCGGTGGTATTTTCGGGCGTCGCCGGCGGGGCGGGGCGCACCAGCATCGCGGACGTGGCCGTACCGGCGCGCTGGACACTGGACAACGGCAACACGTTTCACCCGGTGGATCCCGCCATGCTGGCGACGGCCGAGAAGCTCTCTGTCCCACTGGAAAGCGTCGTCCGGAGGATCGATCTGCGACGCCGGCCGCAAGTCGTGGTCGGCGGTGACGGTTGCAGCTGGGACAACAACAACGGCGTGGCGTTCCCGTGCATCCCGAACGGCGGCGACGTTTTCGGCTGCCAGCCCCGCAGCGCGCCGGACCGATCGCTCCGCTATACCGGCAACTTCCGGCGGGCGGCGGGCCCCTGGCTGAGAAGCGCCCTGATCAGCAACCTGAACGTCGTCTCGACGGCGGACCCGGCCTTTGACGCGACGGACATGGAGACCGCGGCCGCGCAGGGCGTGGCCGACGCGCACGGTATCCCGTTCCTTGGCATCCGGGGCATTACGGACGGCCCGGGCGACCCACTTCACCTGCCGGGCTTCCCCGTCCAGTTCTTCCGCTACAAGCGGATCGCCGCCAACAACGCCGCGCGGGTGACCGCTGCCTTCCTGCGGAGCTGGACGGGTGCCTGACCGTTATCCGGGTCCGACGGCGACCGCGCGGCCCGGGTCCGAACACCACTCGGACCACGACCCGGGAAAAAGGGCTGCTTCCCGGCCCAGCGCCGCGAGCGCGGCGATCGTGACGCTGGCGGTCACGCCCGAGCCGCAGTAGGCGGCCAGCGCGCCGTCAGACTCGATCCCGCAGTCGGCCAGCAGTCGGACGAGCGCGTCGCCGCCGACGAACGTGCCGTCGGCGGCCAGGACGGCGGTGCTCGGCAGGTTCGTGGCCCCGGGGATGTGCCCGGCGGCGGGGTCGAGCGGTTCGACCTCGCCGCGGAAGCGCTCGGGCGCTCGCGCATCGAGCAACGTCACGTCGCCGGTGCCGGCTTGCTCGGCCGTCAGGGTGGGTCGGCATCCGGCATACAGATCATCGTGCAGCACAGTCACATTTCCGGGTTGCGGTGTGACAGGGCCGGTTTCGAGGCCACGGCCGGCCGAGCGCCAGGCGGCCAGCCCACCGTCCAGAATGCGGACGTTCGGCAGGCCGGCGGCCGTCAACACCCACCAGGCGCGCGCCGAACCGGCGCGATTCCAGTCGTCATAGACCACCACCGGCGAGTCCCGCCGGACCCCCCATCGGCGGGCGGCGGCCTGGAGCTCGCTCCCCGACGGCAGCGGGTGGCGGCCGCGTCCGGCGACCGTGTGATCGCTCAGTTCGTCCTCGAGGGACGCGTACACCGCGCCCGGGAGGTGGCCCCGCAGGTAGGCCGGCCGCCCGTCGGGCTCGTCGAGCCGCCAACGGACGTCAAGGATGGCTAACGGATCGCCGGCCTCGATGAGCTCAGCCAACTCCGCGACGGTGATCAAAACCTGGTCTCGGGCTTCCACCGATTCGCCTCCTCATGTTTTCAGCGAGCCTAGCGACCGCGCGATTTCGCTTCTCATCAGCAAACCGCGGCGTAGTGTCCTGGTGGGCGATAGGGCAGATGGAGCAGATCGTGACGCGCATCAGCTATGGATTCACCGGGTGTCTCGCGGTCGCGTCGGCTCTGGTGACCGCGGTTCCCGCCGAAGCGATGCCAAATACCCAGTGCGCGCTGACGACACCCGTTCAGGAAGTGCAGCATTTGTCCCAGGTGCCCCCGGAGCTCCTCAAGCTTCTTCCGCCCATCGCCGACGTCGGCGCGCCGTTCAACGCGACCGACTCGGTCAGCGATCCGACGTTGCCGTTCCGCCGGCTGATTCGGGCCGGCAATCACGACGGCGATTGGTTCGTCTGGTACGAGCACGGCGGTATCGGCTACTTTTGGCAGGCGGTGGTCGCGCGCGTCGTGCCGGGCAGCGACCCGAAGGTATTGGCCAACGCCGGAACGATTTCCGACACCCTGTGCAGGATCACCGATGGCGCCTTCGCCGGCACGGTTCCGCCTTACCCGCCCGGATCATGGGCGGCATCCGGCTTCTAAGGACTTCATCGATGAGTTCATCCGAGCAATCGCAGACCCGTACCCGCATGTTCGCCCGTGTGCTGGGCCCCTACCTCACCATCGTGCCGATCACGGTCGCGGTGCGCCGCTCGTACATGCAGACGCTGTTCACGGAGTTCAAGGCAAATCCCATGTGGCCGTGGCTTTATGGGGCCATCCTGTTGATGGGTGGGATCTTCATCATCGCGTTCCACCAGTACTGGCGCAGCCTGGCGGCGGTCATCGTGTCGACCGTGGGCTGGTTTTTCCTGATACGTGGAGTGCTGTTGTTGACCGTGCCCCGGGCCTACGACGCGGCCGGCGACGCGGTGCAAGGCTCGGGTATGTCCGCGGTGATATGGGTGTTATTCGCCTGCCTCGCGTCCGCCGGGCTTTACCTGACGTATGTCGGCTGGAAGCCGGAGCGCGCCGGCGGATAGTAAAGCTCGCGACCATTTTCCATTTCCGCCGCGGGCGCCGAATGCCGGGCCATTTGGTGCCGGGTAGCCCCGGAGAACTAATGGGTCGAATGGCCCTAGCGAAAGGACAATGCGGGAGACACAATTAATCCTTCGGATCGATTGGCGGCAAATGGCTTGGCCGCTCAAACGAGGAGGAATACAGTGAAAATCACCACGATGATCATGACGGTAGCAGCCGTCGTAATGACCGCGATTGGTGTGAGCGGCGTGCCGACTGCATCGGCCACCTATCCCGTTGTCGGCAAACTGGGTAGCGAACTGACGATGACCGACAGCGTCGGCCAGGTTGTCCTTGCGTGGACGGTCAGCAACCTCCAGCCCAGCACCGACGCAACCCCCGGCTACACCCCGACGGGCAAGCTATGGGAAGCCACGGCTACCGTCAGGTCGATCCGGGGCACTGTTACTCCAGCAATTTCGCAGTTCAATGCCGTCGCCCCGAATGCGGCCGCCTATCGGGTCCTGTGGTACGTCGCGAGCCCGACGAACATCAGTGGGGCAACCATTCCCGACGGCGCGCAGGCGACCGGCAAAATCCACTTCGACGTCACGGGTCCGGCGCCGACCACAGTGACGATGAACAACGGGATGGAAGACCTGCTCATTTGGGGACCGTAAGCCCTCGGAGCTAACACGCGACCCCAGCGTATTCGCCCGCTTCATGGCGAATAGGCGGGAATGGTTATGCGGTGTGTTCGGAATCGCCGCGGTGATCGGGCAGTGCCGGCGCCCCCAACGAGGCCAGCATGCCCGTCGCCGCGCGATGCCAGGTGAAGTCCTCGGCGCGGCGTCGAGCGGAGACGCGGCGGTGGTGTTCGGGACGACTGGTGACGGCGCTGACCGCACGCGCGATCGCGGCCGGGTGGTTGTCCGCCGAAGCGCCGCTGTCCGGGGTGATGATCTCGGTCAGCGCCGAGGTGCGCGAGACCACGGCCGGCGTCCCGCAGGCCAGCGACTCCAGCGCGGCCAGCCCGAACGTCTCGTGCGGCCCGGGCGCCAGCGTCACGTCGGCCGACGCTAGAAGCCCGGCCACCGTGCGCCGGTCGGAGACGAAGCCGGTGAAGTCAACCGGCAGCCGGGCGGCCTGTCGCTCCAGCCGGGCCCGCAACGGACCCTCGCCCACCACGACGAGCCGGGCATCGACCCCGGCGTGGCGCAACTCGCCGATCGCGTCGATGCTGCGGTCGACGCGCTTTTCCACCGACAGCCGGCCGCAATGAACCACCAGCAGCTGCGTCGGTGCGGCCCAGCGTCGCCGCAGCAGGTACGAGTGCCGGCGCGGGTGAAAGGTCTGCAGGTCCACACCCAGCGGGACGGTCACGGTGTTGGTCGCACCGATTCGGTCGAATTCCTCGCGCGCGAAACCGGTGGTGCACACCACTGTGTCGTAATCGGCCGCGGTGCGCGCGTTGGCCAGATCGGCGAACTTTACCGCGGCCCGGTGCGGAAGTATTTGTCCCACAAGCCGATCCAACCGCTCGTGGGAGATCATCACGGTCGTGGCGCCATGGTCGCGACCCCACTTGCCCAGTGAGCGCAGCGTGAGCCGGTCGGAGACCTCCAGCGCGTCGGGCCGCAAAGCCCGCAGCAGCGCCTTGACCGGGCCGGGCATAACCGCGCGATAGCCACCGGTGAGGGGAATCAGCCGGGCCGGCAGGGTGATTCGCACCACGCCGGTGTGCAGCCGGCTGCGCTCGGCGCGCTGACCGGGAACGATCAGGAACACCTCGTGCCCGCCGGCGCAATATTCGGCGCCCAGTCGATCCACCGCGGTGCGAAGGCCGCCGGAGCGAGGGCCGTAGAAATTGGCGACCTGTGCAACGCGCATAAGGTGAGGACACGCGGCGCGCGTGTGCACTCAACAATGGGGAATTGGCGCTGGCCTGAACAGTCCATGAATTCCGCCGAAGGGCCGGCATCTGGGGACGCTCGGCCCGCGTCGAGCGTGCGCTCAGGGCTTTGGGTGTGCGCCCAGGGCGGCGACACGCCGAGTGGCGCCGCCCTGGGCGCACACGCAACGGGGTCGGCGGGCGCGCGAAACTACCGCTTGCCCCAGTCCCAGGGCGGCGTGGTCACCAATTCCTGACCGGCGACGCGCGTCTCGCCCCACTCTTTGCACAGCTCGATCTCGACGGCTCGGTCGCTCCCGTCGGCGTCGGCCACCGGCACGGTGTCCAGGAATTCGAGCAGAGCACGCGAATGGGTGACCACCAGGACCTGTGTGCGCGCTGCGGCGGTGCGGATCAGCCCCGCGAGCGGATGCACCAGATCGGGATGCAGTGAGGTCTCGGGTTCGTTGAGCACCATCAGCGACGGCGCCTGCGGGCTCGACAGCGCGGCGGCCCACAGCAGGAGTCGCAGTGTGCCGTCGGACAATTCGGCAGACCGCAGCGGTCGCAGCATGCCCCGCTGACGCAGCTGCAGATCGAAGAGCCCGTCGTGGACGGCGACGGAAACCGTTGCGCCGTCGAACGCGTCGGCGACGGCGCGGCTCAGGTCGTCGAAACCGGCCTCGATGATGGTCTGGATCGCTGCGGCCAAGTCGCTGCCGTCATCGGAGAGCACCGGGGTGCGCGTCCCCACCTGCGGGTGCCGCGCCGGCGCCCCCGCGTCGACGCGGAAGCCGTCGTAGAACCGCCACCCGCGCAACCGCTCCCGGACGGCCGCGAGTTCGGGGAGCGCGTGCGGGTGGGCGTACTCGGCCAACACGCTGCGGTACGACGGCAGCGAGTGGGACAACTCGTCGAACCCGCGGCCGGAGTCCGCGCTCACCTCGGCGAAATCGCGCGTGCGGCGCACGAGCGTCGTGCCGGCGCGCAGCACCGGGCCGGCGAACAACGCTTCCCGCTTGATCTCGGGGTCACGGCCGAAGGCCGACTTCGGCCCCGCCATCTGCGGCATGCCCAGGTCGACGAGATAGCCGAAATCGTCTGAGGCGAAGCCCAATTCGAGGGAGACCGGCCGGGTGCGCACCGTGCCCTCAACCCTCCCGGTCCGGCGGGCGCCCTTGAGCTCCTCGGGTCCGGCCCACAGCGCGGACTGCAGCCCGCCCTCGCGGGCGAGCGACGCGATCACCTCGCCGCGGCCGCAATCGGCCAGCAGCCGCAACGCACGGTATAGCGACGACTTGCCGGCCCCGTTGGCGCCGGTAACCACCGATAGCCGACCCACCGGCAGGATCACCTCGCGCAGCGAGCGATACCCGCGGATCGCCACCGTCTGCAACATGGTGGCTTACTCGTTCTCGGCGGCGCCGAGCAGTTGGATCTCCTCGAGGTCCATTTCGTTCTGCAGCTCGCGCAGCACGATGTCGTCGATCAGGTTTTGGTTGCGCAGCGCGGTGATCTCGCGGCGTTTGCTCTCCAGCACACCCAGTCGCACCCGGCGGACCAGCTCCTTGCGCTTGACCAGGTGGCTGTTCGTCGAGTCGCCCTCGGTGGCCAGGGTCAGCGCGGCCTTTTCCTCGTACTCCTTCTGCAGCCGCCGCCGCAGGTCGTCACTGATGCCGACCTCGTCGGCAACGGACGGCAGCGCGTCGAGGGCGGCTCGGACGCCCCGGGTGCGGGCCAGCTGCAATTCCTCGGCGTGGGCAACGTCCTCGGGCATCTTGGCCCAGCGGACCACGGCCGGCAGCGTGGTGCCCTGAACCAGGACGGTCGTCAGAATCACGAAAACCACGACGAAAATGAGCAGGCTGCGGTCGGGGAACGGCGCGCCGCCGAGCGTGGTCGCCGGGACGGCAAGCGCGGCGGCCAGCGACACGGCCCCGCGGAACCCCGCCCACGCGGTGACGAAGCGCTGACGCCAGCTGACGCGACGTTCGCGCTGCGCCTCCCGGCGGTCGATCAGCCGGATCAGCAGCACCGTGATCTCGCCCCAGAAAATCCGCGACAGGATCACCACGCCGGTGACGGCGAGCGCAATGAACAGCGCGTGGCGAACCCCGCCGCCCACGCCGGCGATGCCGCGCAGCGCTCCCGGTATCTGGACGCCGACGAACACCCACAACGAGCCGTTGAGCAGGAAGGTCGCGCTGTCCCAGAACGCGTACGCCTGCAGGCGGGATCGCGCGCGGATCACCACCGGCCCGGCGTAGGCGAGCATCAGGGCGGCGACCATGACCGCGACAACCCCGCTGCAGTCCATGCTCTGCGCCAGCAGGAACGCCGCGAACGGCGTCAGCAGGCTCAACGCCCCTTCCTCTTGGGGCGCGTCAAGTCTCTTGCGCAGCAACGTAACCGCGCCACCGACCAAGAGCCCGGCGGCGATCCCGCCGAGGTAGGAGCCGACGAACCGGCCGACCAGGTCGGCCGGGGTGATCGCGGATCCGCCGATCGCGACGTGGACCGTGACCGCGAACAGGACCAGGGCCGTGCCGTCGTTGATCAGACTCTCGGCCTTGAGCACGGTGACCGACCGGCGGGGCAACTTCTTCGCCAAGCCGGCCACGGCGGCGGCGTCGGTGGGGGACAGCACCGCGCCCAGCACGGCCGCCGCGTGGGAGTCCATGCCCAGCGCCCGCGCCGTCCACGACACCGCGACGGCCGTCGCGATCACCAGCGCCACGCTCAGGAACACGATGATGCGTGCGTTCGCCCGGATCTCGCGGAAGCTGGTGTTCAGGCCCTCCCAGTAGAGGATGGCCGGCAGGAACAGCAGCAGCACGATCTCACCGTTGATGTGCACGTGGCCGAAGCTTGGGATCAAACCCAGCAACGTGCCGAGCACGATCAGCAGCACCGGGGGACCAACGCGATAGCGCCGCCCCAGGACCGTCCCGACGATGACGGTGGAGACGAGCGCAACGATCAGGACGAGGCCAAACACCAGCCCATCCTGCCGGACACGTCCGGTGTGCGCCGAGCGGGGCGCGGGTGCAGAGCGTTGTCACTTGGGTCATTTCAGCCCCGTGTGCGGGGAGCCACCCGAAGCTCAAAACTGATAGCGCCCGCGATATCAAATTCGACGGTCGTGTGATGGTCGAGGATGAGCCCTTAGCCGGGCCTCAAGTGCAATCGCAGCAGCAGTCGTCGCACTCGCAGCAGCAATCGCAGCCATCGCAGCAGCACCAGCAGCTGCCGGTGCCGCCTCCGCGCCGCTTGCGGCCCGGAATTCCCTCCCCGACCGCGGGCTCAAACGGTTGGTCGCCGAAGTTGATCGGTCCCTGCTGGCCGTGCGGCGTTCCGCTTTGTGCGCGGTAACCGGCCTGCGCGAAAGTGCGGTTGATCGCGCGGCGCACCTCGCCGATCAACAGCCGATCGACCAAACGCCTGTCGGTAAACGACACGTCGGCCAGCGCCAGCTCGATGCCCAAGACCGCGTCGTCACACAGAGCACGGGCGGCCGCGACGGGAGTTGCGGTGGCGGCCAACGGGTTCCACTTGCCTCGCGCGACGTCGTCGCGGTAGTCCTCGACCGCATCGAGCAGGTGGGCCACCCTGCCGAATAGCCGCCCCACCTCGCGCAGCGGCATCCCGTTGTCGGGGCGGCCGGCCAGCACGGCGGTGTGGGCGAACGCTTCGGCGACGGCGGTCTCGGTGGGCTCGGTCACCAGCAACAGTGAGCTGCCCGGACGGGCCTGCGATTCGAGCGCGGCCTGGCGGTCCATCGCGGCGACGAGCTTCCCGGTGTCGAAGCCCAGGGAGCGACCGGTGTCGGTGCCCTGGCGCACCCAGCGTTCGGCGATGCGGCGCGCCGCCGGGCGCACCCCGGCCACGCCCACCATGCCGTCGCGGTCGTCGATATGGTCGCGGACTCGCGCCGCGGCCAGCGCCAACGACACCACCGCGGCCAGCCGCGCGCATTCGCCGGTGGCCACGTCGGCGCGGCGCATCCCCCGCAACGGGCACCGCCCGGCCGTGCGGCGGGTCGGCTGCCCGGCCGACTGCGCTTCGACCAGCAACGAGACCACCAACCCGTCGTAGTTGGTGGCGATGCGGGCGGCTTGGCCGTAGTCGTCACGCAGCGCCAGACATAACCCGCACAGTTGCGCTCTCCAGGCCGCTGCGAACTCGTCGCCAAGCCGGTGACGGCAGGGCCGGATGATGCCAAACATGCACAGAAGCTACCGGACATTCAGCAAACACGAGCCCAAAACGCCGAGCCGGTGATGGGCTCGTGCGCAGCCGCACGTCGATCAGGCTCCAGGCCATAATGGGCTCGATGACTGTCGGGAAGATCAGGCGCTTGGTGGCCGTCGCGATGCTCGTTTCGCCGATCTTGGCGGGCTGCCACTTCGGGTCCAGGAACCCACCGTCGACCAAGACGCTCGAGGTGCCCATGAGCCAGGTGCTCACGGAAAGCGACATCACGCAGAACATCACCGTGGCCGTCGGCAACACGCTGATCCTCCGGTTGGGCTCGAACTACACCACCC
Source organism: Mycobacterium sp. SMC-2 (assembly GCF_025263485.1). Classification (NCBI taxonomy): domain Bacteria; kingdom Bacillati; phylum Actinomycetota; class Actinomycetes; order Mycobacteriales; family Mycobacteriaceae; genus Mycobacterium; species Mycobacterium sp. SMC-2. Next base: position 4,153,010 of record NZ_CP079863.1, on the reverse strand, counting down.
CGTACCGGTGGACGCCGGACACGACGATCGGCGACCCGGGCATCATCAAGCAAACGAGTCACGAGTTCGTCCCACCGAGCTCCGACGCGTTGGGCGCGCCCGGAACCGAGGTGTGGAAGTTCACCGCGTTGCGGCCGGGCACGACGACGATCGGCACGTCCTACACCAGCTTCGTCGGCAATGACTCCAAGCCGGCGTGCACGTATACGGCCACCGTCACGGTGCAATAACCATGCCGGAAACGACGCCGCGCTTTCCGGTTCAGCCGGTTTTCGTGTAACGCGGCGTGCGTCCCAAGGCATAGCCTGCGGCACAGGGGCTTTCCCATTTCGCAAAGGCTGTCCCCGCGGGGCGAATGCCGAGGGCGTGGCTGAGGAGGCCGATCCCGGCGCCGAGGATGGGCCATATCGGCCAGAAGTACGTGGCGCCGGTGGTGGCGGCGACGGCCGCCCACACGGTGAGCACGATGACGGTCATCGCAACGTAGGCGGCGAGGTGAACGCGCACGCCGCGGCGGGCGGCCTCGATGCGGGCGGCGCGACGTCGCGGGTCCGCCCGCCGGATCCGTTCCAGCGGCAGGTCGGCGAGGAGTTGGCGCAGTTCCTCAGTGGTGTGTGTCTCGAAGACCGCCTGCACCCGTTGGTCGTATTCGTTCAGATCCAGGTAGCCCTGCGCGAGCGCTTGGCCGAGGCGTGCGGCCGTCCTCTCCCGGTCGCGGTCGCCGGCGCGCGGGGTCGCGAGTTGCTGGTTCATTTCGTCCCCTTCCAACGATGTGAATGGCCTTAACATAGTCCCAAATGTTAATGTCGTCAACATGGCACGTGAGCGGAAAACCCCGGCGGGTGCGAAGCGTCGGGACAGCTACCACCACGGCGACCTGAAACGCGCCCTGACCAGCGCCGCCTTGTCGCTGGTGGCCGAAAAGGGGCCCAAAGGCTTCACGCTGACCGAGGCGGCGAGGCGCGCCGGGGTCAGCGCCGCGGCCCCGTACCGGCACTTCGCGGACAAGGCCGCGCTGCTCGCGACGGTGGCCGAGCAGGGCTTCCGCGACCTGCACGCCGGCCTCGCCGCGGCCGCCGAGGCCACGCCCGACCCGAAGGACCGGGTGGTCGAACTCGGCCGCGCGTACGTGCGCTGGGCCGTCGCCCACCCGGATCGCTACCAGGTGATGTTCGGCGCCGAGCTCCCGAAGGCGGACCATCCCGAGCTGGCCGTCGCCGGCGAGCAGGCGTTCGCGGACCTTCTCGACGCGATCGCGGCGTGCCAGGCGGCGGGCATCGTCGGCGGTCGGGATCCGCGCGAGCTCGCCGCGCCGCTGTGGTCGCTGGTGCACGGCGTCTCGTCCCTGGCGATCGGCGGCGAACTACGCACCGTCGGCATCGAGCGGGACCCGGAGGCCATCGTCACCGGCGTGGTGGCCCAAATACTCGGCGGCTAAGCCACATTGGCCTGGCGGCGCGTCGAATACACCTGGGCCAGGAATTGCTCGACGGCGACCGCGGTGTGCGCCGCGCGGGCCGAACCGAAGATGTCGAAAGCGTGCTGGGTGAACGGCAATTCGGCGTACACGACGGGCTGGTTGCTGACTTGCCGCAGTCGCTCGACGAACCCACGCGCCTGCTCGACGGGCACCAGCGAGTCGTTGCGGCCGTGCAGGACGAAGAACGGGGGAGCGTCGGGCGAAACGTGGTTGATCGGCGAGGCGGTGATGAACGGCTGCATGTTGGTCGACGGCCGTTCCTTGACAACGGATTTGACCAGCAGCGCGGGCATCATCGGGTGCATCGCGTCGCTGAACCGGGTGAAATCGTAGACGCCGTAGAACGGCACGGCGGCCTGCACCCGGGTGTCGGCGTCCTCGAAGCCGGGCTGGAACTCAGGGTCGTTGGGGGTGAGCGCGGCCAACGCCGACAGGTGGCCGCCGGCCGAACCGCCGGTGATGGCGATGAATTCGGGATCGCCGCCGTACTCGGCGATGTGGCCCTTAACCCACGCCAGGGCGCGCTTGACGTCGATGATGTGAGCGGGCCAGGTGTTGCGGGGGCTGTGCCGGTAGTTGATCGCCACGCAGATCCAGCCCAACTCCGCAAGGTGGCTCATCAACGGATGCGCTTGCCCGCGTTTGTTTCCCAACGTCCAGGCGCCGCCGGGGATCTGGAAAAGCACCGGCGCCTTGCCGCTCAGGTCGAGATCGGGACGGCGCCAGATGTCCAGAAAATTGGCGCTGCCGAATTCGCCGTAGCTGATGTTGGAGTCGTGGGCGTAGTCGCGATAGATGCGCATCATCCGCAGCAGCCCCGGTGTCTTGGCGGTGCCGCTGCCGGCCGGCTTACGCCACAGGTCCCCCGATTCGGTGAGACGAGACGCGCCCAGGCCACTGTCTAGCGCCTCGGTCAGCGGCACGTTGGCCTTGTGCCCGGCACGGCTGAAGTTCAGCAGGCCCATTGCCGACACTCCCGCCACCGTCCACGCGGCGATCCGCACCGGCCGCGTCAGGCGACGGGCGGTCAACGCCAGCCCGCCGAGCTGGCTGACCAAAGTCTGCAGCGGCAACTCGGTGACGACCAGCCCGAACATGAACGAGAAGAGCGAGAGGTATCCGCTGCGCGCCAGTGGCCGGTAGGCGTTGAGCGTGGATACCGCGGTTACCGCCGTGACGACGAGCGACCCTATCTGCCGGATGACGTGGATGATTCGAGCTGTCCGCATGGGCTCACCCTATTAAAGGCCCCGGCGGGCCGGCCATGGCCGGTTGTCTCAGGCGAAAACCGTCTTCGGCATCACCGTGGGCTTGACCCCGTACCGCGGGGTGCTGAAGCCGTAACCTCTACCGGCCGTGGCCATCGCCGGCATCCCGGCCGGCACCGCGGTCACCGGTGCCGCCTCCTCGGGCGCCACTGCCCAGCCCGACCCGACCGAAGCGACGGGATCCATCGGGGGAGCGGCCGCCGACCAGGTGGCCGGAACCGACAGACGACCCACCGTGGACGCCTGGCCGACGCCGGCCAGCACGGGCGCCTGGGCCATTCCGGTCGACCCGGCCTGCGCCACCGACCCCGCCAGCGTGGGTCCGACGAAGGGGCCCGCGGTGCCGAGCATGACCGACGGAACGCCGTTCATCGTGTGTCCCAGCAACACCGAGGTCGGGATGGTTTCCATGGACCACCACGCGGCGGTGTTGATCGCGCCGTTGATGGTGTTCTGCACGATCGGGATTTGGAAGAAGGGCGTGGCCGGGGGAGGGTCGGCGGTCGCCCCGACGTTCGGGCCGGCGAGTCCCGCCACCGTGTTCTGGAACGTGTTGACCGACTGCATGAGCCCGGCCTGCGTGTTGGTGGCGGCACCCGTGCCCGATACCACGGCGGCCTGGCGGGCGATCCCGCCTGGGCTGGTCGTCGATGTCGGCGAGGTCAGCGGGCTCAACTTTCCGGCGGCCGACGACGAGGCTGCATAGCCGTACATGGCGGCGGCGTCTTGGGCCCACATCGCCGAGTACTCCGCCTCGGTGGCCATGATCGCCGACGTGTTCTGTCCGAGCACGTTGGTGGCGACTAGGGCCGCCAGCTGGGCCCTGTTGGCCGCGATCACCGGAGGCGGAACCGTCATCGCAAAGGCCGCCTCGTAGGCGGCCGCGGACGCCATGGCCTGGGCGGCGGCGTACTGGGCGGCCGCGGCGGTGGTGTTCAGCCAGCTCACGAAGGGCTGGACCGCGGTGGCCGCCGATGTGGAGGCCGGGCCCATCCACTGCTCGCCGGTCAGCTCCGAGATCACCGACTCGTAGCCCGCCGCGGTGGTGCTCAGCTCGGCGGCCAGGGCGTTCCAGGCGGCCGCGGCGGCCATCATCGGCCCGGCGCCGGCCCCGGCGTACATGCGTGCCGAGTTGATTTCTGGGGGTAGTGCTCCGAAGTCCATTGTCCTGCACTCCTTTTCGCTCAAAACTTGGGGTTTCCTAGGCGACCGTGGGGCGTCCCATGACGGTGGGCTTGACGCCGTAGCGGGGCGCGCCCAGTCCGCCGAGTTTCCCGGCGGTCGCCACGGCGGGCATCCCGGCAGGCACGCCGGCCACCGACGGGCCCTGGGGCGCCGCGGTAGTCCAGCCGGTCAGCGTCGGAGCTGCCGGCGGCGTGGTTGGCGCGCTCGCTCCGGCGGCCCAGCTGGGCGGCACCGACAGCCGGCCGACCGCGGTCGCCTGTCCGAGACCCGCCACCATCGGGGCTCCCGCCGCACCTGCGGGTTGCGGCGTTCCCGCGAGGGGCTGCACCGTGTCCGTAAGGGTCGTCCCGGCCAGGGCGGACGATGCCGGGCCCGACAGCCCTTCGGGTCTGACGAGCAGGCCGCCACCCGCCATCGCAAGCAGGTCCGACGTCGCGGAGCCGAAGTTGCCCACCCCGATGTCGCCGATGTTGAGCAGGCCACTGCCCGCCGGCGGGTCCGCCGCGGCCGCCGGGGTTGCCGCACCGTTGACGGCCGGTGCGGCCGCGAAGGGCGACGCGGTTGCCGCGGAGTTGGTGGCCTCGGCGGTTTGATACGACCCGGCGCTGGTGTCAAGGGTTTCCACGAACTGCTGGTGGATGCTCGCGGCCTGGGCGTTGATCGACTGATACAGCTCGCCATACGCCGTGAACAGCGCCGCTTGCAACGCCGATATTTCGTCGGCGGCCGCGGGCGCGATCGCGGTGGTCGGCGGAGCCGCCGCCGCGCTTTCGGCCGCCAACGCGGACCCAAGGGCCTCGAGCTTGCCCGCGGCGTAGAGCAAAGCTTCGGGTTGGGTAATCACAAAGGACATCGGTGTCTCCTTATGGAATTTGGTCGGGCAATGTGGGAATGCCCCGACTTGTGACGGCTGAAGCCGCCAATTCCATTCGACGCCGGTTGAGCGCGCCCGGAAAGGCGCCTTAGGTCCCTAGCTGGCCTCGGCCCGGCTCTCGAGGTTCTTGACCGCGGCCGGGTCGTTCTCCGTCGGTCCAATCTTCGCCGCACCGCCGGGCGAGCCGAGCTCCGTGAAGAAGTCGGCGTTGATCTGCGTGTATTTGGCGTATTCGGCGGGCAGGTCGTCTTCGTAGTAGATGGACTCGACCGGGCACACCGGCTCGCAGGCGCCGCAGTCGACGCACTCGTCGGGGTGGATGTAGAGCATCCGCGCGCCCTCGTAGATGCAGTCGACGGGGCACTCCTCGATGCACGCCTTGTCCTTGATGGCGACGCAGGGCTCGGCGATCACGTAGGTCATGGCTTCATGGTTCGTGCCGCGACCAGCCGCGAGTAGGGCCCCCGGCGTTGTGGAGTCACAAGCTATCGTTGTGTCACACGAATCGATTGTGATGTGATCAGCCATGCCGCTCAGCCCCCGGATGCCCGAGCTCGCCTCGTTCGAGGTGTTTCTGGCGATCGCCGAGACGGGCAGCCTGGGCCGCGCCGCGCGCGAACTCGGGCTGACGCAGCAGGCCATTTCGCGGCGGCTCGCGGCGATGGAGGCCCAGGTCGGGGTGACGTTGGCGGTGCGGACGACCCGCGGCTCGCAACTGACGCCGGCGGGGCTGATCGTCGCGGACTGGGCGAGGCGGTTGCTCGAGGTCGCCGCCGAGCTGGATGCGGGTATGGGCGCGCTGCGCAAGGAGGGCCGCGAGCGGATCCGGGTGGCGGCCAGCCAGACGATCTCCGAACAGCTGATGCCGCACTGGCTGCTGTCCCTGCAGACCGAGGCGACGCGGCGCGGTGGCGCTGCACCGCAAGTCATTTTGACCGCCACCAACAGCGAGCACGCTATCACCGCGGTCCGCGACGGCAGCGTCGATCTCGGCTTCGTCGAAAACCCCGGCACGCCAACGGGGTTGGGCACCTGCGTGGTGGGGCAGGACGAATTGGTGATCGTCGTGCCGCCGGGGCACAAGTGGACCCGACGGGCGCGGGGCGTGACCGCCCGTGAACTCGCGGAAACGCCGCTGGTTGCGCGCGAACCGCATTCGGGCATCCGCGATTCGCTGACCGTGGCGCTGCGCCGGGTGCTGGGCGACGACATGGAACAGGCCGCGCCGGTGCTGGAGTTGACGTCGGCGGCGGCGATGCGCGCGGCCGTCCTCGCCGGCGCGGGGCCGGCGGCGATGAGCCGGTTGGCGGTGGCCGACGACCTGGCGGTCGGGCGGCTGAGCGCGGTCACCATCCCGAAGTTGGACTTACGACGCAAGTTTCGCGCCATCTGGGTGGGCGGGCGCACCCCGCCGGCGGGGGCGGTGCGAGACATGGTGAGCCACATCGTCGGTCGCACGCGCGGATAGGCTCGCGCCGAACGTCGAGTTGTCGTGGTGTTTCGGGTGGTTTGCCCGCAACAAGTCGACGTTCGGCGAATGGATTAGGCCGCGGCGTCGGCGTCCAGCGCCTCGTCGTAACGGTCCAACACGGTTTCGGCCACCAATCGGTGCGCGCCGAGCGGCGCGGCCATCGCAATGCCGTTGTCCCGCACATACGTTGAGACGCCGTCGGTGAGCAGTCCCGGTGCCAGGAACCACGGCGCGATGACGAGCCGCCGCGCGCCGCGGCGGCTCAGGTGGCCGGCGGCGCGGTGCACCGACGCCTCGGGCCGGGTGGCGAAGGCCGTCGTGGCCCCGGCCCACCGGGTGCCGACGGCCAGCCGGGACGCCACCTGCGCGGTGCGCGCGTTCGCCGCGGGGTTGGACGAGCCGATCGCGACCACCATCACCCCTAGGTCCTCGTCGTCGGGCGAAACCCCCAACTCAGCGAGGCGTTCGCGCAGCACCGAGATCAGCCGCCCGTCCTCGCCGAGCACGTCGGCCTGCCGGATGCCGTGGGCTCCGGCCCTCGCGATCTGCTTCGGGATGTCCAGGCGCGCGTGGTAGGCGCTGGCCAGCAGCAGCGGGGCGACCACCGCGCGGCGGCTGTCCGGCAATCCGGCCAGGACGTCGACGAAGTTCGGCGCGTTGAGCTCCAGGAAGGCCAGCCGCACGTCGAGGTCGGGGCGCATGAATGCCAGCCGGTCGGCCAGGGCCTGGGCGTTGGCGCCCGACCGTGGGTCCCGGCTGCCGTGCGCGGTGAGGACGAGGGTGCTCATGATGCGTGTAACCCGCATTCGATCTTGTTTCGTCCGTGCCAGCGCCCGCTGCGCGGGTCCTCGCCCGCGGCCGGCTTGGTGGTGCAGGGGGCGCAGCCGATGGAGGGGTAGCCCTCCTCGACCAGCGGGTTGACCAGCACGTTGTTGCGCCCGATGTAGTCCTGGACGTCCTCGTCGGTCCAGGCCGCGATCGGGTTGACCTTGATCAGGTTGAACGATTCGTCGAAGCTGATCAGCGGCGCGTTGGCCCGGGTGGCGGCCTCCGCCCGGCGCAACCCGCTGACCCAGGCCGCGTAGCCGCGCAGCGCGCGGCGCAGGGGGAGGACCTTGCGCAGCCGGCAGCATTCGTTGGGATCGCGGGCGAACAGATCCTTGCCCAGCAGCTCGTCTTGCTCGGCCACGGTGTGCTCGGGCGTGACGTTGAGCAGGTGGATGTCGTAGACGGACTCGACCGCGTCGCGGGTGCCGATGGTTTCGGCGAAGTGGTAGCCGGTGTCCAGGAACAGCACCGGCACACCCGGCCGCACGTCGGAGGCCAGCGAAACCACCACCGCGTCTTGCATATTGGCGGCGACCACGTACTTGCAGTTGGCCCAGCCGCGGGGACCGTCGACGCCGCCGAAGTGCCCGTCGGTCCAGCGCAAGATGTCGACGGCGTCAGCCCCGTCCATTTCGGCCGCGCCCCGCTCCGCCAGCTTGCGCAGCTGGTCTTCGGTGAAGTTCATCGCCACCATGGCGTGTCCTCAGCTCCTATCGCAGGTCGCCCTCGTCGGCGCGCAGGGCCCAGGACGCGAAACGCTCACCGCCGTCGCGCTGTTCGAGGAACTTGCGGGTCACCCGGTCGATGTAGTCGCCGAGCTCGGCGCTGGTCACCTTGTGCTGGCGCAGCTTTCGGCCGAAACCGCTTGCCTCGCCGAGGCCGCCGCCCAGGTGCACCTGGAAGCCTTCGACGGAATTGCCCTCGCCGTCGTCGATCCACTGGCCCTTGAAGCCGATGTCGGCGACCTGAATTCGCGCGCACGAGTTCGGGCATCCGTTGAGGTGGACGCTGATCGGCACGTCGAGCTCGCCGTTGACGTCGGCCAGCCGCTGTTCCAGCTCGGGCACCAAAGCCTGTGTGCGAACCCGGGTTTCGGCGAAGGACAGCTTGCAGTACTCGATGCCGGTGCAGGCCATGGTGTTCTTGCGCCACGCCGACGGCCGCGACGGCAGGCCCAACGCGTCCAGCGCGGCGACCGTCTCGTCGACCTTTTCGTCGGGCACGTCGAGGATGACCAGCTTCTGGAACGGGGTCAGCCGGGCGCGGTCGGAGCCGACCTTCTCCATCAGGTCGGCGACCGCCGAGAGCGTGGTGCCCGACACGCGCCCGGCGATCGGGGCGACGCCAATGGCGTTGAGCCCGTTCTTGATCTTCTGCACGCCGACGTGGTCGATGGTCTGCTTGACCGGCTCGGGGGCGGGGCCGTCGACGAGCCGGCGGTTGAGGTATTCGGTTTCGAGGACCTCGCGGAACTTGTCGACGCCCCAGTCCTTGATCAGGAATTTCAGCCGGGCCTTGGCGCGCAGCCGCCGGTAGCCGTAGTCGCGGAAGACCTGGGTGACGGCCTCCCAGACGTCGGGCACCTCGTCCAAGGGGACCCACACGCCGACCCGCTGGGCCAGCATCGGGTTGGTCGACAGGCCGCCGCCCACCCACAGATCCAGGCCGGGGCCGTGCTCGGGGTGGTTGATGCCGACGAACGCAACGTCGTGGGTCTCGTGTGAGACGTCCTGCAGGCCCGAGACCGCGGTCTTGTACTTGCGGGGCAGGTTCGCGTACTCGGGGTTGCCCATGGAGCGGCGGACGATCTCGTCGATCGCGGGGGACGGGTCGAGCACCTCGTCGAGCGAATCGCCGGCCAGCGGCGAGCCGTGGATGCCGCGCGGGCAGTCGCCGCACGCCTCGGTGGTCTGCAGACCCACCGAGTCCAGGCGGCGCCAGATCTCGGGGACGTCCTCGATGCGGACCCAGTGCAGTTGCAGGTTTTCCCGGTCGCTGATGTCGGCGGTGTCGCGGGCGAACTCGGTCGAGATCCGGCCCAGCGTGCGCATCGAGTGCGCCGTCAGCGGTTTGCCGTCGGTGCGGACGCGCATCATGAAGTACTTGGCTTCGATCTTGTCGGTGTTGTCGTCACCGGTCCAGCTGCCGTCGTAGCCCTGTTCGCGTTGCGTGTACAGGCCCATCCAGCGAAAGCGGCCGCGCAGATCGGAGTGGTCGATGCTGTCGAAGCCCCGTTTGGCGTAGACGTTGACGATGCGGTCGCGCACGTTCAGCGGCGCGTCGTCGTCCTTGATCTTCTCGGTGTCGTTCAGCGGTTCGCGGTCACCCAGCGCCCACTGGCCCTCGCTGCGGGTCTTGGCGGGACGTGCTGCTGTGGTCATGTGGTGTGTGCTCCTTCGCGGTGCTCGGGGCTGCAGGGCTGCGGGCCGCGGCATCGACGCGATGATGTTTGTCAGTGAGGTCGTGGCGCTGCGTTGCGCCCACGCCTCATGGCTTCATAGTGCCCATTGGTGGGGCGAGTGCAGTAGAGGTCGTGCTGTTGTGAGGCCACAACCGTTGGTTGTGTGTGCCGGTTCACGTTTATTGGTTTGGCGCGCAGCGTGATTGCCGTACCCTGCAGTCGTGGCCTCGCCCGTTTCGACGCCCACGCTCGACGCGCGGGAGCGGTCCGCGCTCTGCGACCTTTTCGACGAACTCGGCCCGTCCGCGCCCACGCTGATCGATGGCTGGACCGCACGCGATCTCGCCGCCCATCTGGTGTTGCGGGAACGCGATGTGGTTGCGGGACCGTGCCTCGTGCTGCCCGGCCCATTCCAGCGGTTCGCCGAGCGGCGCAGGGCCGCATTGGCTCGGCGCAAGGATTTCGCTTGGCTCGTCGCGCGGATTCGCTCCGGTCCGCCGGTCGGGTTGTTCCGCATCGGATGGGTGCGGGAGATGGCGAATCTCAACGAGTTCTTCGTTCACCACGAGGATGTCCGCCGGGCCAACGGACTCGCGCCCCGCGAGTTGGCGCCCGACATGGAGGCGGCGTTGTGGCGGAACGTTCGGCGCGGCGGTCGCTTTCTGGGTCGGCGGCTTGAGGGCTGCGGGCTTGCCGTCGAATGGGCCGGCGAGCGGGCCACCATTCGATCGGGTACGCCGATGGCGTTACTCAGCGGTCCGCCAGGTGAACTGCTGGGGTACCTGTTTGGGCGGCAATCCGCCGCGCAGGTCGAGGTGGGTGGGCCGCCGGAAGCCGTTGCGGCGCTGCGGCGTACGCACTTCGGGATGTGAGCCCGTCGTCCGCTTCGCCACACGAGCCACAGGGGCCTCTGGCTGAGGAGGCGCACCCAAAGCGCCCGCCTCACAGCGACAACTCGCGGGGCGCGTCGCTGAAGGCGCGGTTGTCGCTCGGAGGCGGGCACCTCCGCTAATCCCTAGGAATCGCCGGCCCTGATAAAACCTATGTCGCCGCAGGATCGGCGGGCGTAGCATCAGCCAATCTGAGGGCGACATGAACGACACCCACACCGACTCGACCGACGTCGAGAAATGGGACCGCGGTCTGACCGAGCACGTCATCGCGCTGACCCGGCCGCTCGTCAAACGGTATTTCCGCTCCGAGGTGCGCGGCCTGGACAATATCCCGCCGGGACCGTCGCTGGTGGTGGCCAACCATTCCGGCGGCATGCTCACCTTGGACCTGTCGGTGTTCGCCGTCGACTATTACGACGCCTACGGCTACGACCGTCCCCTCTACGCGCTTGCCTTCGACACCGTCTTCGCCGGGCCGGCCGGCGATTTCTTTCGGCGCACCGGGGTGATCCGGGCGACGCGCGAGAACGCCGCCGAGGCGTTGGCCGCGGGTGCGGTCGTGTTGGTCTTCCCGGGCGGTGACTATGACGTGTACCGGCCGACCCTGAAGGAGAACGTCATCGACTTCGCCGGCCGAACCGGCTATATCAGCACCGCCCTGGAGGCGAACGTTCCAATCGTGCCCGCCGTGTCCGTCGGCGGGCAGGAAACCCAGTTGTTCTTGACCCGTGGGCAATGGCTGGCACGCCTGCTTCGGCTCACCAAGCTGGAGCGCAAGCTATTCCGGACGAACATCATGCCGATAACGTTCGGTTTTCCCTTCGGATTCAGCGTCCTCGCCCCGGTCAACGTGCCGCTGCCCACCAAGATCGTCACCGAGGTGTTGCCGCCGATCAACCTCGCCAAATGCGGCGGAGCTCCCGACATCAAAAGGCTCGATGCGCATGTGCGTTCGGTCATGCAAAAGGGAATCAAAGACCTTGCCGCTCAACGCCGCTTCCCGATTATCGGCTAGGGGTTCGCGAACACCACGTCGGGGTTGAGGATGCCCGCCGGGTCGAAGCTCTGCTTGATGCGGCGCATCAGGTCGATCTTGACCGGGTCTTCCAACTCGAGGAAGTACGCGGTCTTGGCGCGGCCCAGACCGTGTTCGCCGGAGATCGCACCACCCAATTCCATTGCCAGCGCGAAGATGTCGGTAAGCAGTTTCTTGCGCGCGTCGGGGTCCTTGCAGAAGATGGCCAGGTGCACGTTGCCGTCGCCGGCGTGCCCGCAGCCCGCCGCGGCGCCGCCCGCGGCCGCCGCCAGGCCGCGTGCGGCGGACAGGAACTTCGGCATCGCGCCGCGCGGCACCACGGTGTCGATGAGGTCGTCGGCGCCGACGGCCTTCAACGTCCAAAACGCCTTCTCCCGCGCCTCGATCAGCTTGCGCGCCGAACCACCTTCGAGCACGTAGGCGTCCACGGCGCCGAGCTCGGCCAGCAGTTCGCCGGCCTTCTCGACGTCCTCGTCCAGCCGGCTTGCGGTCCGGTTTTCCAGCGCCACAACCAGATACGCGCTGCAGCTGTCGCGGACGCTGTCCGGAACACCCAGCTCCAGGTTTTGCGTGTGGACCAGCGCGGCCATCGTCACGTTGTCGACGTATTCCAGGATGTAGGGCCCCAGCCCGCTGGCCAGGATCTTGGGCACCGCCGTCATCACTTGATCCAAGTCGGCGAACGGGGCGAGCACGGTGGCGGCGTGGTCGAGCCGCGGGTGCAGCTTGACGGTCACCTCGGTGGCCAGCGCCAGGGTGCCCTCGGAGCCGACGATGAGCTGGGTCAGGTCGTAGCCGGTGGAGATCTTGGCGACCTTGCCGCCGGTGCGGATGAGCTCGCCGGTCGGCAGCGCCGCCTGCAGCCCGAGCACGTTGTGGCGGGCGATCCCGTACTTGACCGCGTTCATGCCGCCGGCGTTGGTGCCGACGTTGCCGCCGACGCTCGACGACAGCTCGCCCGGGTGCACCATGTAGCGCAGGCCCGTATCGGCGGTGGCCTCGTCCAGCTGGGTGAGCGTCACCCCGGGTTGGACGACGGCGACCTGGTTGGTGGTGTCGACCTCCAGGACGGCGTTCATGCGCTCGAAGGAGATCAGCAGCCCGTCGGCCCGCGGGATCGCCGCGCCCGACAGTCCGGTGCCGGAGCCGCGGGCCGTCACCGGGATGCCGTTGTCCGAGGCGGCCTTGAGCAGCTGCGAAACCGCTTCCGCCGAAGCCGGTTTGGTGACGTATGCCGGGCGTTGCGGCGGCTTGGTCAGCACCTCGTCGTGCCAGTAGTCCGCGGGGATGGCGTCACCGGTCAGCAGGTTGTGCCGGCCGACGATCTCGGCGAACCGCGCCGTCATGTCGCTCATGAAGATTCACCCTATCGCCGGAGTGAGGTGATCGACGGGTGCTCGCATTCGACCGCGGACGATCGGCACGCAGTCGTCGGGGAGGTCGGTGGTGACCTCTACGCCGGAGTCGTCGAGTTCATCGAGAAACGTGGTTAGCTGCTCCATCGCGCCAGTGGGCAGGTCGTGCAGCACGACCACGGTGTGCTGTTGGCTGCGGGCATCGGCGAGCGCCCGGTTAACCCAGCCGCGGGGGTCGGCCCAGTCGCGCGGGACGCTGTTCCACAGCACGCAGGTGTACTTCTCCGCGATGAGGTGGTCGATCGCCGTCGGATTCAGGCAGCGCCGTTCGAGTGCGCCCTCCGTGCCCCAGGGCCTGAAGTAGCGGTCGCCATCGCCGAATTCGTCCAAAAGGTCTTGGGTGGTGTGGATTTCGTGGATGGTCTCCGCGGGGGAGAGCTCGCCGAGAGGTCGGCCGTGCGTGAAGGAGTGATTGCCGATCCGGTGCCCCTCGCGCACGGCCCGCTCGACCAACCGGCGTCCCGCGGGGGAGGAGGCGTTCTGCCCGACGACGAAGAAGGTGGCGGGTGCCCGGCGCTGGGCGAGGACGTCGAGGACCCGGTCCGTGACACCGGGCGTCGGACCGTTGTCAAAGGTCAGAGTGATCTTCGGTCGCATCAGTCTCTAGCCTACCTTGCCTGACTGATCGATCAGGCAGTATCGTGGCGGAAGGCGGAAACACGAAAAGAGGCGATGTTGACCGCGACAGTTTCCAAGTGCGAGGTACCCGCCGGTGACGCCCGGCAGCGAATCCTGCAGACGACGATCCAATGCTTTTGCGCGTACGGCTATGAAAAGTCCTCGATGAAGCTGATCTCGACGAAGGCGGGCGTCTCGCAGACGCTGCTGCACTATCACTTCGAGACGAAGGAAAAGCTCTTCCAGGCGGCGATCGACGACATGGCCAAGCGAATGTTCGCCACGGCGGCGACCCAACTGCCGCACAGGGTGTCGGTGCGTGAGGGTCTGGCCGAGGCGGCCGGTCTGATGTACGCCCTGTTCATCGACAACCTCGACGCGGTCACGTTCATGGTGGAGTTCGCCGCGGCGGCCAACCACAACGAGTTCCTGCGGACCGCGTATGTCGACTATCGCGACACCCAGCGTCGGCAGCTGGGCGAGGCGCTGCGCCGCATCGTCGGTAAAGGTGTGCCGCAGCGCTTGATCGATGAGTCGGTGCGCCTCTTCGAGACCGTGCTGCTGGGCATGTCCATGCAGCGACCGTTCGTTTCCGACACGTCGGGGTTCCGTCGCGACTTCGACGTGTTCGCCCAACTGCTCGCCGCCCGCATCACCGAAGGATTGGAACCCAGGCGATGACCTCGAACGTCACCGATCAGCCGATGGTGGAAGACGCCGTAACCCGATCCGGCGGCAAACGAATCTTCGTGCGCCGCTACGACAACCCCAACGCCGACTACGTACTGGTGCTGGTGCACGGCACCGCCGGGAACAGCGAGAATTACGACGCGTTCGCCGAGCACATGCGCCGCAACTTTTCCGCGGCCGTCTATTCGTTCGACCTGACCGGGCACGGCCGCACCGAGGGCGAGCCGGGTGTGTTCAGCTTCGAAGACTTCCTCGAAGACACCAGGGCGGTCACCGATTACGCGGCGCGGCGCACCTCCCTGCCGGTCGTGCTGCACGGCGCGAGCCAGGGTGGGGAAGTCGCGTTCCACGCGCTCGACGCGTGCCCGGCCGTGACGGCCGGTGTGTGCATGAACATCCTGTTGAACCACGAGGCGCCGATGAGCCCGGCGATTCGGTTGTTCCAGTCGCGGCCGGCCAAGTGGGCGGCCAAGGCGATCGGCGATCGGCTGCGGGTCCCGCTGCGGCGGGTCATCGACTTCAAGGCCGCCTACCAGGAAGACCCCGGGCTGCTGGACACCAAGAAGAAAGACCCGTATTACGTCTGGCGGTACGGACTCAAGAGCTATCACTCGGTGTTCAACTACGTGCCACCAAAACCCGCCGCCGCCAACACCAAACCCGTCCTGATCACCTGCGGGGAGCACGACGAGGTCGTCGGCGCCGAGCACTGCCGAGCATGCTTCGCGCGGATCGGTGGGACCAAGGACTTCTTCATGATGCCCGGTGGCGGCCACCAGCTCATGCTGTTCGACACGGTCGTCTACGGCCGCGTGATCGACTCGTGGATCCGGCAACGCGTCCTCGGGCACGCCCAGTCGTGGGAGCCGCCCATCGAACCCGAAGAGCGACGCTACTTCGAGTTCCTCGATCGTGAACGGGCCAACGACGCGGCGGGCGAGCCCGAGTACCGCTATTCGATGATCGACCGCGCGCTGATGCGGATCAGCAACGGCACGATCGAGCGCGGGGTGCGCTACTTCTCCAACGCTGAGGTCAGCGAGCAGTGGCGCTTCACCGCCGAGCTCGTCAGCGAAATCGACTACGCCGCATGGGATTTTCTGCGCGACTACCTTCCTCCCGTCGATGGTCCGCGCCCGAGGATGGCGGTGGTCGGTTGCGGCGGAGGCGGGGCGATCGGGGGGTTGCTCGATCGATATCCGGAATTGGCCCAATGGGACATCGTGGGCGTCGACGTCGACTACAAGTCGATCGACGCGGCCCGCAAGCGTTTTGCCGACAAGGCCGGCGTGGCCTTTGTCGTCGGCGACATGCGTGACCCGGAGGTGTTGGGAGATAACCGATTCGACCTCGTTTACCTGCACGGGGTGCTCGACCACTGCACCGAGCACCGCCGCCTGATGGACAGCGTGTTTCGCGCGCTGCGGCCTGGCGGGCGGATGTTCTATGTCGCACCGGATCGCAACGTGTGCACATGGCTGTGTTTCGTGACGGTCGGGCCGCTGTTCGTGTTCGGTCTGCACAAGCCGAACCACGACTTCCGGCGGTTTCCTCGCCCCGCCGAGTTGAACACCGTGCTGGCGCAGGCCGGCTTCGAGCTGCTGCCCAGGCAAGGCCGGCCGGACGCCCCCGCCATGGTCGGGGTCGAATACAAGTCGGGGATGAATCCGTTTCCCGTCAAGCGGTCGGTGCGCACTCGCGTCCTGGGCGAGGAAATCTTCGAGCACACCGAGCCCAGGTGGTGGTTGAGAAACGGCTTCGTCGGCGAGTATGCGGGGGCGGTCCAGAAACCGTTGCTGACGTCGACATGGGATCGGTAGCCAGCCGGCGGCTGTGTGCTTGGCGGCATGACTAAGAAGTGGATGGCCGGCGCGCTGCTGACGGCCTTTGCCGGCCTTGGTTTGGGCGTAGGCGTCGCGCAGGCCGACCCGTACGGCCACGTCGGCGGGAACTGCCCGGCCGGGCACACCTGCGGCAAGTGGTGCCCGGGCGAGCGCGTCCCGGACAACTTCATCAGCTGGGACATGGGCGTGTGCCACCTCTACTACTACGACTACCGCGGCGTCGTCGACGCCGATACCGGCGCCGTCTATGGGTGGCCGAGCGGCCCGATCACCGCGACCCCGCGGGCGCCGGCGGGCCCGCCAAACTTCAACTGCGGCCTGTTCTGGTGCCCGGTGCCGCCGCACGCGTGAGCCGCCGCACGTTAGGTCGGTGCCGAATTTGGGAACCCGCCGGGCTGGACCTGTTCGACCTGGCGAAGGGAGCGCCGATTGACCCGCTTCGGCCGCTACGAGCTGCGCTCACTGATCGGGACGGGTGCGACGGGCCAGGTCTACCGGGCTTACGACTCGGTTAAGGACCGGATGGTCGCGGTCAAGCTATTGCCTGGCGCGATGGCCGCGGAACCCGGCTTCCAGCAACGCTTTCGGCGAGAGTGCGCGATCGCGTCACGACTGGGGGAGCCGCACATCGTCCCGGTGCACGATTTCGGCGAGATCGACGGCGTGCCGTTCGTCGACATGCAGCTGGTCGAGGGCGGCAGCCTCAGGGACCTGCTGCGTGAGCGTGGACCGCTGGAACCCCCGCGCGCCGCGTCGATCGTCGCGCAGGTGGCCCGGGCGCTGGATGCCGCGCACACCGCCGGGCTGGTGCACCTGGGCGTCAGACGGGAGAACGTGCTGCTAACCCCCGATCACTTCGCGTATGTCGCCGACTTCGGGATCGGGCACGCCGACGCGTCGCGCGTCTACATGGCGCCCGAGCGGTTCACCACCGGCCGGGTGGGGCCGCAGACCGACGTGTACTCGCTGGCGTGCCTGCTCTACGAGTGCCTCACCGGTCAGCCGCCGTTCGAGGGCGCGGACCCGGGGGAGCTGAAGAGCGCACACCTGTTGTCGCCGGCGCCGCGGCCCAGCATCATGCGTCGCGGTGTGGGCCGGGCCTTCGACGACGTCATCGCCCGAGGCATGGCCAAGCAGCGTGCGGCGCGGTTCGCTTCCGCGGGTGACCTCGCCCGGGCGGCCAGCGCGGCGGTGAACGCGGCGTACGACCCGGTTGGCGCTGGCGCGGGGCCCCTTCGCACCCGGCCGTTTGAGGCGGTCTATCCGAATCCCGACGACACCGGCTACAGCCCCTATCCGGTTGTCGAGCCGCCTTCACCGCCGGTGAATCGGCCTTTTGCCAGCCGGGCGCCGTTCGTGGTGACCGGGGCGGCGGTGGTGCTGGTGATCGCCGGTCTGGTCGGGGCGCTGGTATCGGCGTTGATGACCGGTGGTTCGCCGCCGCCGGCCGCCAAGCCGGCCTCGCCCGCGCCGTCCAGCCCGCCCCCACCGAAGACGCCGACGTTGTCGGCTCCGGTGCGGGGCGCCGACGGGTTGGGATTCGTCGGCGAGACGGCCCGTTGCGACCCGGGCAACCCGCCGGCCGCGGTGGTGCGGACCGCCAAGTCGCTGGCCGTGGTATGTCAAAACCTCAGCGGCAGTTACTACTACCGCGGTGAGCGCATCCGCGACGGCGCGCACATCGAGCTGTCGAACGCGGAGCGCGTGGGGGACGGATTCGACGTCACCAATCCGGTCAACGGCGTGCGCTACGAGGTGCGCCCGAACCGGCTCAGGATCATCAGCGGCAGCCACGTCGATTCGTCGGAACCGGTGTTGCAGTACGCGACGGCGTCCTGATCATCACGGGCGCAACGTGTCTCGGCTCTTCGCCGGGATAAAGGTGACCGGCAGCTTGCCCAGCCCGGTCGTGCTGGGGTTACCGAGGTATTGGTGGACGTGGTTGAGGTCGACCTCATATGGCGCTCCTAGCGCGCCATACCCAGCGGGGGCTGGCCTGAGCTCGTTGGCCGGGCGCATGATCAGCAGAGAGGGAAGCGCCAAAGTCGACCGTTCGTGGAGGTGCGAGGTGGCAGAGCGACGCCGGCTCGGCATCCAGGACGCCCTGTGGCTGGAGATGGACCGCCCCAACAATCTGATGGTCGTCGACACGGTGGTCTGGACGGCCGACCCGCTCGACTGGAACCGGGTGCGTCAGGTCATCGAGGAGCGGCTCACCAACCGCTACCCGGTGTTCCGCAGCCTGGCGGTCAAGGACCGCGACGGCTCGTGGTGGTGGGAGGTCGACGACGACTTCGACTTCGAGGAGCACGTCACGATCGTGGACCTGAAAGACCCCGACGACCGCCGCGAGTTGCAGGCGCTGGTGGCCAGCCATCACACCGAAATGCTCGACCGTAAAAAGCCACTCTGGAAGAGCATTTGGGTGAACCGCTACCGGGAGGGTAGCGCCATGATCATGCGGACGCACCACGCCGTCGCCGATGGCATGCGCATGGTCGAGCTGGCGATGAGCCTGTTCGACGCGTCGCCCGACGGGGGCCCCATCCGCGGTCCCGACGTGGTGCAGCACGCCGCGCGGCCCCACCCGCCGGGACGGCCGATGAAGGACCGGTTGCGGACCGCGGCGGTGAGGGCGGCGGGCACGGCGCGGCGCGCGCGGTCGGTCGCCAATGAGATGCTGGACGACCCGGTCGGACGGGCGACGGCAGGTGCCGTACGGACCACCGCCGGACTGCCTCGAATTGTCGCTCGTGCCACCGACTTTGGTCGCCTGGCGCTGGAGAACCCGGTGGGCGCCGGCCACACGATCACGATGTCGGCGCGGGCGAGGGTGTTCGACGTCGCCGAATCCGTCCGCTCGATCATGCGGGCGGCGGTGCCCGGCAGCGGCGCGCTGGTCGACGTGTTCTCGTCGGCGCCGGGTGACCTGGACACGGTCCGCAAACTGCTGGTCGGCACCCGCAACGACGCGACCCTGTGGACGGGCACCGCAGGCGTCGAGAAAGCGGTGGCATGGTCGGAGCCGATCCCGCTGGCCAAAGCGAGGGCCGTCGCCAGGGCGAATCGGTGCACGGTCAACGACGTGCTGGTGACGTGTGTGGCCGGAGCGTTGCACGACTACCTCGAGACCCAACACGCCCGCTGCTCCGCGGTGACCTTCATGGTCCCGGTCAACCTCAAGCCGGTCGACGTGACGCTGCCCGACAATCTCGGTAACGAGTTCGCGCTCGTGCAACTCGAACTGCCGACCGACGAGCCCGATGCCCTGCGAGTGCTGGCCGTGGCCAAACGGCGGATGAACCGCATCAAGCACGGCCACGAGGCGGCCGTGGCGTTTCGCCTGCAGGAGAGCATCGCCGGGTTCAACAGGCAGCTATATGAAGCGTCGGTGGGCCTGTTCACCGACCGCACGATCGGCACGCTCACCAATGTGCCCGGCCCGCCGATGCCGGTGTACCTGGCCGGCAGCAAGGTGGAGGGCATCGTCGGGTGGGCGCCCGTATCGGGCAACCAGCCCATGAGCTTCGGCATCTTCACCTACAACGGCGACGTGACCGTGGGCATCGCCTGTGACAAAACCCTTGTGCCCGAACATGAGACGATCGTCGACGGCTTCGCCCACGCCTTCGACCGGTTGCTGGCGGCGACTCCTGGCGTGACGGCTTGAACGACGGCGAGGCTCGGGTGCGGCCGGCCGGTAGCCGCTATCAGGCTGACCACACCTGCCGATACTTGCCGGTTCCGGGGTCGAGGGCGGGCAGCTCGGTCGCGTGTTCCACGACTACCGGCGCGGCTCCCTGTGTCGCCAAGAACGCGTCCAGCCGCTGGTCGACGGCATGCCAGACCTGCACCGGGTCGGCGTCAGGCCATATCTCCAATCGCACGGTCACAGCCGACGGGCTGGTGCGGATCACCTGAAACCGGCGCACGCCGGGGGTTTCCTCGACGACAGTCCCGAGCGCGAGTGACAGCACCGTGACCGCCGTCCCGTCTGGTGCCTCGAACGAGAGCAGGTCGCCGCTGCGTCCCTCCACCGTGATCCCCGGCAGCCGATTGCCGCACGCGCACGGCGTAGCGGCCAGCTTCACCCGGTCACCGAGGTCGTAGCGGATCAGCGGTTGCACCCGGTTAGCCAAGTTGGTGACCAGAACGGTATGGGAGACAACGCCCGGCGGGACGGGACGATAATCCTCATCGACCGGCTCGAGGACGTACCAATCACTGTTGACGTGGAACAGGCCGTGCGTGCATTCCATTGACAAACCAGGAAATTCGGCTGAAGCATAGCGATTCTGGACCGGACAGCCGAACGTCGACTCGATGTCGGCGCGCAGCGTGGCCGTCAGGTGCTCCCCCGAGGTGATGGCCAGCAGTGGTCGAATCGTCAGCCGGCCCGCCCGTTGTTCGCTCGCCAGCAGTGCCAGCGCGCTCGGGTAGCCCTCGAGCACCGTCGGCTGGAAAGCATTGATCTGTGCGACCAATTCCGAAAGTGGCCGCAGCACCGAGAACACGCGAGCGCGTTCGGCCAGGAATCGGCTGCGGCGCCGGGCAGACTCCAGCGCGGCGGACGCGCCGATGTGCCCGTCGGTGACGAACAACGCCGCGGCGCGCACTCCGCGCCGCAGGACCCCGAACAGAAGGTCCCGGCGAGCGATGAATCGCAGTTCTCCTCGCCGGCCGACGAAGTGAAACAGCGCCCACGAGGCGTCATCGTGGATCAGGATGGCCGGGTCGCCGCTCGTTCCCGATGTCGTCGCCACGTGATAGCGGCCCAGGTACCGGGCGCCGACCAGCGAGTGGTCTGCGAGAAAGTCGCGCCGCAGCGATTCAAGGCTGATGGCCGGGTCGGTGACCCAGTCATCGAAATGCGCCATCAGGTCGCGCTTCGCCACGACCGGCAGTGACGCCAGTTTCACCGGCCCAGGCTCGAGGTGCCGGTACAGATTCCGGTAGTACGGTGACGCGATTCGCGCATGCCGCACAATATCTTCGAGTCGGGCCTGCTGGCGGCGTGCGATGCTCTTGTCATCACCCCGGTGGAAACGCCAAGCCTCCCAAGCGATCTTGAGCAAACCTAACTTGGCAGGGATGGCCCGCAATTTTGCACGCATGCGTGATCCTCCTGGCAACTGGATTCGGCGGGCCGGCAACGTTTGTGATCGTCACGCTTGCTAATTGTCCTCGACGGAGACGACGAATCCGGCTCCGGTCAGGGCGGTCAACACCTCTTCCCGGTGTGCCTGACCCCGGGTCTCGAGGGTAAGCCTCACCTCGACTTCGTCCAGTGCCAGCTTGCGTGCCGTACGCGAGTGCACCACGTCGAGCACGCTGGCGCCGCTCGCGCTGACCACGTCGAGTAGCCTGCTGAGCCCACCGGGGCGGTCGGGGATGGTGACCTCGACTGCGAGATAGCGCCCGGCCGCACGCAGGCCGTGAGTGATCACGTGGGTCAACACCAGCGGGTCGATATTGCCGCCCGACAAGACCGCGCAAACGGGACCGCGCAAGCCGAGTTCGGGTGCCCGGGTCAGCAGCGCCGCCACGGCTGCCGCCCCGGCCGGTTCGACGATGAGTTTCACGCGCTCCATGCACACCAACAGCGCCCGCGAGAGCGCCTCTTCGCTAACCGTCTGAATCGAGGTGCCGAATGCCTGTACATGGGCGAAAGGGATTGCTCCAGGCAAGGCCACGGCGATGCCGTCGGCCATCGTCGACATCGACTCCAACCGCACGGGATGCCCGGCGGCCAACGAAGCCGGCCAGGCGGCCGCGTTGGCGGCCTGCACTCCGATGACCTGGACGTGCGGGCGCCAGAAAGTGTGCCGCAGTGGCAATTCCGGCTAGGAGGCCTCCGCCGCCGGTCGGTACGACGATGGTTGCCACATCGGGAATCTGCTCGAGGATCTCTAGCCCGACGGTGGCCTGGCCGGCGACGACGTCGGCGTGATCGAACGGGTGGATGAAGACCGCGTCGTGTTGCTCCGAATATTCACACGCCGCGACCAGTGCGTCGTCGACCGTGTTGCCGATCAGGTGAACTTGCCCACCATAAGCCTTGGTGGCCGCCAGTTTTGGGAGCGGGACGGTGATGGGCATGAACACCGTTGATGCGATCCCCAGCTGGGTCGCGGCCCACGCGACGCCCTGCGCGTGGTTGCCTGCGCTGGCCGCCACCACACCGCGAGCCCGCTCCTCGACGCTGAGATTGGCGATCCGGTTGTAGGCTCCGCGGGTCTTGAACGACCCAGTGAGTTGCAGGTTCTCGCATTTGAGCCACACCTGTTCGCCCGTGCGATCCGACAGCATTCGCGACGCGATAACCGGGGTTTGGCGCACTACCGCGCTCAGCCGATTTGCCGCCGTGTTGATCTGATCGAGCGTCAGCAGCTCCACAGCAAGACTCGCAGCATGCGGGTCGTCGTCCAGATCTTCCACTGGCTCAGTACCTTTTGCGTTGTGACCGTGACGGGTCGGCCAGGCCCGACTGCACCAGCGCGTCGTCGATGAAGCGCTGCACCGGCCGCGAGCGGAAGAATCCGGTGTGACCGCCTGGGTACCACTGGATTTCGGGTTTGCCCCAGTGCTCCCAGAGTCGGGTGACCTGGTCGCGCGGGTGTACCAGCCGGTCGGCGAGGCCGGCGTAGATGAAGCGGCCCTTCTTCGGCACGCGCGGGGTCAGGGCGAGCGGCGAGATCATCCGGCCCAGGGGCTTGGCCGAGTTCATCGTGTGCCGCAGGGCGGCGTGGCCGCTGAGGCCGGCGTGGCGGCCGACCAGGTTCACCAGGTCGACGGCCGGCACGCCCAGGATCGCGCAGCTGAGGCCGTCGTCGAGGCTGGCGACCAGCGACGAGATCAGGCCGCCGAGGGAGATGCCGTTGACCCCGATCGCGGCGCCGGGCTGTTGCGCGCGGATCCAGGCGATGAGGCGCCGGATGTCCCAGACCGCCTGAGCGGCGCCGTGGACGTCGTCGAGCACGTCCTCGCTGGGGAACTTTGGTCCGCCGCTCGCTCGAGGGCCGTGCAGGGGCAGTACCGGAAGCACGACGTTGAGGTCGAGATCGCGATACAGGTGCCAGGCGTGAAACAGCATCGGGTCGAGCGCCGCGCGCCCCATCTCCGCGCCGTGGATGCAGACCAGCCAGGGCCGCGGCCGGCGGTGCCGGAACATCAGGGCGTACTCGCGTGTGTTGCCGGTGTAGCTTTGCCAGCGCTCCCGGCCGGGTTCCCCTTCGTGGGGCTCGTAGCCGCTGTCGAAGGACAGCCGCTCGTAGTTGCGTCCCATGCTGCTGACGCGCTTGACCGTGACGTCGGTGAGCGGCGGGGGCGGGGCGAAGAAACCCCCGGGATTGTCGAGCCAGCCCTTGTCGCCGTAAAAGTCCTGTGCGGCAAGCACTTCGCTGTTGATGCGTTCGAGGGTTTTTGTGTCGGGGGCTCGGCGCAGCAGGCTGAAGCCGGCCAGCAGGATTTCGTCGCGGAAGGCCTGTGCCGCGAGCGCGATGGTGGGCCGGGCCACCGGTAGCTCGTCGGGCTGGCGATCCAGGTAGGTGCCCCAGGAGCGGGCGTAGAAACCGCCGGTGCGGGTGAATGGGCCCAGCATTTGCGTTACTGGGTTGGCGGGTCTGCGAGCGCTGTCCGGCATCTAGCCTCGCTTTGCTCCGGGGGTGAAGGTGACCGGCAGCTTGCCCAGCCCGGTCATGCTCGGGTTGCCCAGGTATTGGTGGACGTTTTGGATGTCGACCTGGTAGTCGGGGATGCGGTCGAGGACCGCTCTCACCATGGTTTCGGACATCAGGCGCGCGAGGTGCGAGCCGATGCAGCGGTGCGGCCCGAGCCCGAAGGCGAGGTGGCGGTTGGGTGTTCGGTCCAGGATGATCTCGTCGGGCTTTTCGAATTCTTTTTCGTCGTGGTTGGCGGAGAGCCAGCTGATGACGACTCTGTCGTTCTTTCTCAGGTGTTGGCCGTTGAGTTCGACGTCGTGAGTGACTGTGCGGCTGAGGGTTTGGTTCACCGAGAAGTAGCGCAGGAATTCGTCGGTGGCGGTGCGGTAGAGCTCCGGGTGGTCGATGAGTTGCTGTCTGATGGCCGGGTGGGTGCCCAGGTGTTGCAGTGTCAGTGCGGTTTGGGAGGTGGTGGTGTCGACGCCGCCGCCGATGAGGTTCCAGAGGATGTTAAGCAGCTGCTCGTCGGTGAGGCGGTGGCCGTCGAACTCGAACTGGATGAGGAAGCTAGTCAGGTCTTCCTCGGGTCTGGCCCTTCTGCCGGCCGCATATTCCAGGACTTCTTCCATCATCTTCGGGACTTTGGCGATGGCTTCCAGGTACTCCGGGCTGTCCTGCGGGACGGCCATGACGGAGTGGAAGAGGTTGGCGTAGAGGTGCCAGTTGTCGTGGGGCAAGCCCATCAGCTTCATGGTGAGGATGGCCGGGACCGGGCTGGCGTAGTCGAGGACGAGGTCCATCTGTCCGTCTTCGATTTTTTGGTCGAGGAACTCGTGGGCTTTTTGTTCCATGAACGGCTTGAGTTTCTGGACGGCGCCGGGGGAGAAGAACGGGGCCAGGGCGTGCCGTAGGGCTTGGTGGTAGGGGCCGTCGACTTCGCCGATGCCCAGGGCCGGCTGGCCTTCGGGGCGTGGGACGCCCATCTCGCCCTGATAGTCGACGCCGTCCTCGGCGTTGGGCTCGTATTTGTGGGCGAAGGTGTCGCCGTCTCTGGCCGTGTGGCTGACCGCGTCGTAGCTGCTGAGGAACCAGAAGCCGCCGTAGTTCTTGTTCCAGGCGACCGGGCATTTCTGCCGCAGCTCGGCGTTGATGGCCAGCTCGTTGAGGTTGAACGCGTCGGAGTGGTGGTCGAAGTCGACGATGGCGTCGTCGCTGACGTCAGGTCGAGTTGCCATCTGGAAGTCCTCCACCGCGACGAGAGCCCTGCTTTCTACACTATCTTTGCATTATTACGCTCGTGGGTTCTGTCGAGAAAGGCCGCGATGAGTAGTCACCGGACGACCTTCAACCATGTCGGATTGTGCGTCTCCGATCGCGAGCGGTCGCGGCGGTTCTACGAAAACGTGCTCGGGTTTCAGTTCTGGTGGGAGCTCGATCCGCCCGACGGCCCCACCGCCAAGCTTGTCCAGCTTCCCGAGCCGCTCGGGGTGCATGCGACCTACTTGGTGCGCGACGGGTTTGTGCTCGAACTCATGGATTACTCGAAGCGTCAAGTTCACACGGGGTCGGAACGCGTCATGGATCAGATTGGGCTGACGCACATTTCGTTTTCGGTGTCCGATCTCGGCGGCGCGCTCGAGAAGGTTGAGGAGTACGGGGGAGCGGTGGTCGATGGGACTGTGACCGAGGCGATGGCGATGATCCGGGATCCTGATGGGCAGTTGCTGGAGTTGCTTTCCGATGGGTGGCTTTCGGCGTTACCGCCACGGCCGTAACGCGTACGCGGGGTTCAACGGGCTGACGCACCGCATGAACGCACCGTGATGACCGGCTTGGGTCGGTTCCGGATTCTTGGATCAGTTGTAAGCCGTACTCCCCGCAACAGGATGCGTCGTGCTGACGATCTTCGCGGCGCAGTGGTCTCGATCGAATCCATGGTTCCTGCACCACGCCAGCGCACCCGCGGAATCGGCGAATGTGATGCCGGCGACGGTGACCCAGAAGTCCGGCGCTGAAAACGTCGACCAGTCACCCGACCAGAGCAGCCTCACGTTCGAGTAGCGCTGCCTCAACTGAAGGTGCTCTTGGAGGGTCATCGCGTTGTCCCACACCTGCCCGTTGTCGACGACCCCGGGGCGCTTGGAACTGAGTTGCGGCACCCATTGGTCCGCGAGATGCGCGCCCACCCATGCCCGGTCATCGTTCGCGATCTGCCGGAGCTCTTGCGCTGGATCTTGGGGGGCAGACGTACCCGTGGGCGGCAATTGGGCTGGCGGTGTCGTTGAGGATGACTCGGTCGGGTACCAGGTGGGTACGGGGTTGGAGTAGGTGACGAGCGATGACGTCGAGGGCCCCGAGTTGTTGGAGTCCCGGTGAGCGAGAAGACCGATCGTCACACCGGCACCGCCCACCAACGCGACCGCGATCCCGATAGTCACCCCCACGACCAACTGCCTTGAGCGTCCTTGGTCGGCGCCAACGACCGGCGTCGACCCTCCTGCGGGGTACCCATATTGGGCATTGAACGGCGGATAACTTGAAGGCCCGCTGATGTATTGGGGCGCAAGCAGGGTGTCCGGGAGCGGCGCGGCCGACGAGTCTGCAGACAGTGCCCGCTTGGCGGCACGTCCCAGCGCGCCAGCACTGCCGTAGCGGTCGTCAGGGTGCTTCGCCATACCGCGAGCGATGACCTCGTCAAAAGCCGCTGGAACGCGTGGATTAACGGCACTCGGCCGTGGAGGTGGCGACGAGATGTGCGCGCCGATGACCTGCTCGGCACTGTGCACCGGGAACGGCTTGGCGCCGGTCAGCGCCTCGTAGAGGACGCAGGCCAGCGAGTAGATGTCCACCGACGCCGTCGCGTCCTCGTCGCCGAATCGTTCCGGGGCCATGTAGTCGAAGGTGCCGACTTGGTAGCCCGCCATCGTCAGGTGCGTGTCACCCTTGGCTTCGGCGATACCGAAGTCGACCAAGTACGCGAAATCATCCGGCGTCACAATGATGTTCTGCGGCTTCACGTCCCGATGGATGAGTGCTTCAGCGTGGGCAGCGTCCAACGCCGCGGCGATCTGGCGGATGATGTCGGTCGCGCGCTCTGGCTCAAGGGGGCCGGCCTTCAGCATGTCGTGCAACGTCTGTCCCCGGACCAACCGCATATCGATGTACAGAACGCCGTTGATCTCTCCCCAATCGTGGATCGGGATGACATGTGGCTCCTGCAGAACAGCTGCCGCGTGGGACTCGCGGAGAAAGCGCGCACGATATGTCTCGTCTCGGGCGTACCGGTCCGTGAGTAACTTGAGCGCGACGGTTCTGCCCTTATTGGTGTCGTATGCCTCGTAAACCTCGCCCATACCGCCCTGGCCGAGCAGTCGCCTGATCTCGTACCGCCCAAACGCACCGCCGACCAGTGACCTCACAGCAGACTTCCTTCTCTTCGCTGCGCTCAGTGTCCGTCCACTTGACTCTGCTACGGAGGAGTTTGCCCAAGAAGCGTTGAATTTATGCGATGCGGCAGAATCTGCGCCGTTGGTCCGGACAATAGTGATAAGGACTTCGAATGGCGGACCCGGCTCAAGCCGGTAAATCCCGTCATCGAAGCCGCCCTCTCTGCGGCAAAGGTTAGGACCGCGCAGAGCAAATACGGCGCAGCTGTGGGACACCTCGTCCATCGTGGGTGGACATACGAAAAGATCATCAGCGATTCCCGGCGCTGACTCTAATGATTCTCGTCGGACATGCGGCGCTCGCCTATGACCACGGTGCCTATAGGGAAAACTATTGGGGGCGAAACACTCGGGCTGCAGAGCGATTCGGCCCGCCGCTGGGGAACCGGCGCCCCGACGAGTTCGACCCGGACCAAGGCCGGTTCCTGGACGACCCGCAGGTGAGCCGTCGTTGGGGATGGCCGACGGATGCGCGTTCGACGCCGAGGGAAACCTCTGGGTCACAATCGTTTTAGCGAACAGGATCGTGGCATTCCGCCACGACGGCACGGCAACCGTGGTACTCGACGACCCTGACGGTGCGGTGTTAAGCGGCCCCACGAGTATTGCCTGGGGCGGTCAGGAGATGCGCGACATCTACATCGGTTCGATCCTGGTCCCCTACGTTCGCAAGGAGAGAAGCTCGGTGCCGGGCCTGCAGATGATCCACCAGCGCTAGAGCCCTGGCCTGGACGGGCTTCTTCGCCCGTATGCCTGCTGCACAGTCGATCTCGCTTAGACCCGCTTGAGGTGGTTGGTGATGATCGGCGTGACCCGCGCGATGAGTTCGTCCACTGGTGTGGACGCGATCGGCTCCACCTGCAGCACGTGGCGCAGGTAGGCGATGCCCAGGAGTTGGGCCATCGCCAAATCGATCCGCAGTTCGGCATCCGATCCCTTCAGCGGCTTGGCCAAGTGCGGGTACAACTGGCCCTGAATGAACTGACGCACCAGTACGGTGGACTCCTCGTGGGTCGCCGCGCCGCGCAGGATCGCCAGGAGCGGGGCGCGCGAGTCCGGGTGCTCCCACGCTTCGAAGAACACCCGCGTCAGTCGCGCACCGATTTCGCCGCGCTCACCGCTGATTATTCGGGTCCCAAGCTCGGCTGGCTCGAACGGCCATCCCACGGTGGACCGGAATAGCTCAGCCTTGCTGCCGAAATAGTGGCGGATCAGTGCCGGGTCGACGCCGGCCGCGGCGGCGATGTCGCGGACCGAGGTCTTGTCGTATCCGGAGTCGGCGAACAGCCGTCGAGCGGTCGCCACGATCGCGTTGCGGGTGTCGGGGTTACCCGGACGTCGTCCAATCGGGCGCATAGTCCTGAAATTCTACAGCCGTTGACTTCCGCGCCCACGGTCGCTAACCTGGGCGTATAAATTCCACAGGCGAGGAGTTTCGGAGATGCCGACACCACGATGGGTCGCCAAAGCCAATAAGATCGGCCTCAATCGCGTCACCAGGTACATCGCCCCCTGGGCACCGGGATGGGCGGTCGTCATCCATCGCGGTCGCAAATCGGGCCGCACCTTCCGCACCCCGCTGTGGGCGTTCCGTCGCCACAACGGATTTGTGATTGCGCTGACCTACGGTCCGGGCACCGACTGGGTGCAGAATGTCCTAGCCGCGGGCGGTTGCGAACTGCAGAGTAGGCGGCGACACTACCAACTCGGCGCCCCGACGATCTTCCGCGACGAGAACGCGACCGACATGCCGCCGTTCATCCGGTTCATGCTCCGCAGGGTGATCAAGGCGCCAGAGTTCCTGAAGCTCGACGTGGTGCGCGAACTGGCGCCCGCACGCTGATTTGGCCGGATTCCGTTGTCAGGGTTGAAAGAAGAGGTGAGTCCAGTGACGGTGGACCTACCGAGCAGTCCGCTCGGGGAAGTAGATCCGCAGTTCGAAAAGCTCGCGGTCGAAGGGATCGCTGCGTTCACGTTCGCACTGCCCGGGACCAGCGTCCGCGAAAAGCTACTGCAGAACCTGACCCTGGATGTGTGCCGTTCATATATGGGGCTGGCCTTCCGGATGCACATCACCGCGGCCCTGATGCACGGTCTTACCTACGCCGACCTGTTGGCCGCGATCCGGTTTATCGCCCCATACTCGGGTTATCCGGCCGCAGCCGACGCCCTCGCCCGGCTCAAGGAGGTCGCGACCGAGATCGGTTTGGACACAAGCGATCTCGGTGAGCCGCCGATGACCGGCGCCGGGGGCGACGGTTTGGCCCGCCTCGACACCGCAGACGAATGGACCACCAAGTTCCTTGATTGGCAGCTATCGCGGGCGTGGTCGGAGGATCGACTGAGCATGCGAGAGCGCGCCATCATGGCGCTCACCTCCGATGTCAGCCAGCAGGCTCTGGACGAGACTTTCCATCGGCACGTCGAACTCGCGCTCGACACCGGTCTCGGCGCGGACGGCGTCCGCGACGTGGTCCGCTTCTGCGCCGAGCACGGCATCGCCCGCGTCGTGGCGGCGCTGAGAGAGCTCGACAACGTGTTGTCGACAGCTCACTGAACGTCGCGCTCCAGCGGCGCCTCTGATATCGACCCGATCTGCGCGCAGCTGGGGCAGCGTGATCTCTTGCAGCTCAGAGGAGTTCGGGGCCGCCCCGCGCAGCCGGCCACTAAGGTCACGGTCACTCCGCCACGCGTATGTCCTAGTCGTGTTCGCGTTTGTGGAGCGTGCGTGAAGCCGGACGCAGGGCCCATGACGCGACCGTCAGTACGAGCAGAATGGAGCAGATCGGGACTTCTTGGACATCCTTGCCCGTGGTCAAATGCGACACGATGGCCCCCGAATAGACAAAGAAGATGCCGGCGTAGGCCCACTCCTTGACCAGCGGAAGCCGTGGCACGACGAGGGCAGCCGCGCCGAGCAGTTTCCATGTCCCTAGCAAAACCAAGAAGTACGTCGGATAACCCACGTGCGTCACGACGTCGCGAACCAACGGAACGCGGAGCACATCCCAGATGCCTCCCAGTGTCAACTCAGCGACGAGCAGGGCGGTGGCAATCCAGTAGGTGGTCATCTGGGCGCGAGTGCGCATGTCAGGGGTTGTTGTGATCGCAGTCATTTCAGAGTCTCCTTGAAGCGTCGTAACGAATGGTCTACTGCTACGACACCCCACGACGCCAGAACGTGACCGCCGACGACCTCAGGTTCTGTGATAGATCGGTTGGATCGCGGGACGTCGGGTGATCTTGCCGCTCGCAATTCACCGACTACCGCGGCACCTTGCTCGTCATGTCCACGGCCGTCGCCCACACGGTGCTGACGTGGTACTACTACGGCAGCGAAATCATCGGCGGCTTGCCGTCGGTGAACACCTCGAGTTTCTTCGACCTGGGCGTGAAGTTCATCATGCTCAACATGCCCTGGCTCATCGCGCCCTGGCTAGTACTCGCCTGGGGATACCAAATGCTCAAACGCCAATTCGCAGCCATTGCCTAACGGCCAGGAATGGTCAACGGCACCACGGCCTGAGCACACTGGCCCGCCCTGTGCCGGGTGAGGGTCTTTCATGCTGGGCTGCTCGACCCGGTGAGCTCGCGTACCCTCTACTAGCCTGACATCGGGTTGCGACAAGTCCACAAGGGAATCGATGAGCGGAAGCGGCAAGACCACAATCGGGGTGACCGGTTTGCACGCCGTCGGGTGCGGCGTGGATCGTCCGGAACACGTTGTGGTGGCTGGTGATGGTCGGGTGTTCGCGTCAGACAAGGCCTCAGCCGTCGCAGAACTCGTTGATGAGAACACTGTTCGACGCATAGGCCAGGCCGGCGGCGAGCCGAACGGTATTGCTCTCGACCGCGACGGCCACTTTCTGATCGCCAATTGGGGCTTGGGTGTGTTGCAGGATCTCGACCCGCAGACCGGCGCGATCACGGTGGTATTAAGCGGCCAACTTGACGGACACCCGCTGCGATGGCTGAACTTCGTTCTGGTGGATTCCATTGGGGCGTTGTGGTGTTCGGTGAGCACGACG
The DNA here is from genome assembly GCF_025263485.1 of Mycobacterium sp. SMC-2. Taxonomy (NCBI): domain Bacteria; kingdom Bacillati; phylum Actinomycetota; class Actinomycetes; order Mycobacteriales; family Mycobacteriaceae; genus Mycobacterium; species Mycobacterium sp. SMC-2. Next base: position 4,121,872 of record NZ_CP079863.1, on the reverse strand, counting down.
GCAGACGATCTGCTGGACACCATTGCGCGCGGCACCGCCGACGGGTTCATTTGTCGGGTCACACCAGATCGCCAATCCGCGCAAGTGGTCGCCGACGCGGTGAGCTTCCCGAACTGCATGGCGCTGGATCGTAACGAGGACTTTCTGTATGTGGTCCGGACGGTGGCCGCCGACGTGGTGCGGTTTCCGATCCACGGCGAAACACTCGGGCCGCCAGAGCGATTCGGCCCGCCGCTGGGGGACCGGCGCCCCGGCGAGTTCGGCCCCGACGCCGGCCGGTTCCTGGCCGACCCGCAGGTGGGCCGCCGATGGGGGATGGCCGACGGATGCGCGTTCGACGGCGAGGGAAACCTCTGGGTCACACTCGTTTTGGCGAACAAGATCGTGGCAATAAGCACGGACGGCCAGGCGCAAACGGTACTCGAAGACCCCGACGGCGCGCTATTGAAAGGCCCGACCAGCATCGCCTGGGGCGGACACGACATGCGCGACATCTACATCGGCTCGATCACGGCCCCATATGTGCTCAAGGGGAGAAGCTCGGTGCCCGGCCTGCCGCTCGTGCACCGGCGCTAGCCAGTCGACGGCCCGGGTTTCATGAAGTCCGGCAGCGCCGCCTCCGGGTCCGCCGGGATCATCGATTCGGGCAGGTTCCACAGCTGGCGAATGGTGGCACCGCCGTCGACGACGAGGGTCTGACCGGTGATGCGCGCGGCCAGCTCGGAGGAGAGGAACAACGCGGCGTTGGCGACGTCGTGCGCCCGCGGCGCGGCCAGCGGGTTGATCCCGTTGACGGCATACTCACCAGGCGGCTGATCCTCGTTGCCGGAGCCCACATTGCCCGGGGCGACCGCGTTGGCGCGAATGCCGTACCGGCCCAGTTCGTCGGCGAAGGTCTTGACCAGCGCGATGACGCCGGCCTTGGCGGCGCCGTAGGCGGCGTGGTAGGTCGCCGAGGCGATGCCGTCGACCGACGCGATCGCGACCAACGATCCGCCGCTGCCCTGGGCGATCATGTACCGCGACGCGGCCTGAAAGAGGTAGAAGACCTGGGTCAGGTTGTAGTGGATCGCCGCGTCCCACAGCTCGGTGGTGAAGTCCTCGACCTTCGACCAGGTCGCACCACCGATGATGTCCACGCACACGTCGATACCGCCGAGCGCTGCCTCGACGTCGTCGATCGCCCGACCGACCTGCTCGGAGTCGGTCATGTCGGCGATGATCGGGATGGCATGACCGCCCCTGCCGACGATCTCGCCGGCGATGCGCTCCGCGCGCTCCTCGTCGATATCGATGCAGGCCACCGAGGCGCCGGCTTCGGCCAGGGCCAACGACGTGAACCAGCCGTGGCCCGCGCGCTCGGGGATGTAGCCGGCACCCGACACCACCGCACGCTTGCCGGATAGTCCCAAATCGATCACGTCGACCTCCTTTGCGCGCCAACTGGCCAGCGTTGATGGTGGAGTATCAAGGCAGCCTGGACCACAGTCAACGAGTCAGCACGCCGAATCGGGTTCCTCGACTCCAGCGCCGGCGGCCTGACATTCAAAGTCCTTGCCGTCCTTCAGATCTTCGCCATGCCCGCCCCGGAACTGCCCTGCCAGCTGCTCGCCCAAGCCAACGAGCCCCCGGCCGACGGTCACCAGCGCCCGGCCCGTAAAGCTTCCTACAACTTCGAGCGTGGCCAGCGCAGCGTCGAGCACGCTGGGAATGTGGAAGTCCTCCCACGTCTCGACCTGGTGCTGCCGCGCCTCCGCGAACCGGTCGAGCTCGTCGCGCAGGGCGCCACGCTGTTTGGCCAGCTCCCGCACCGCCCAGAACCGGAAGCCGTCGATGGCCTGCGTCTTCCCGAACCGGTCGAGGATCTCCTTCGCGCTCCGGTAAATGTCGAGGTCCTCGCGCAGATGGTGGTCGACGAGCCCGCGAGCTTCGTCGATTGCCCGTAGCAGCTGCTCGGGCTGCGTGGCTTCGATGCGTGCGAGGTTCAGCCGCTGCCACTTGTGCAACGCTTCCTCGGCGATCACCAGCAGGCTCAGAGTGTCGCCCAGCCGGTTCTCGCTGATGGCATTTCGCAGCTTCGAGGCGCGCTGCTGCACGCCCAGGGTGTGATCGAACGACGCCAGGATCCGGCTGACATGGTTGCGGAGTTGCTCGACGGTGACGTTGAGCGCGGGTCCCAGCGCGGCCACCGAATCCCAGTACGCGTCGGGCAGCGACCCGTACTTGTCCAAGGAGTCGACCATCCGCGAGATCGTCAGGCTGGTGCCCAGGACGTCGCCGGCGCGCTGGGCCCGGGCGACTTCGAGCACCGCCTCGACCTTGTCCTCCACCCGCCGCACGGCGTCTTCCACCTCGGCGACCGCGGACTTCAACGCCATCTGCACCGCGAGCATCTGCGCAGACAGCATCACCTCCGGGCCGATCAGTTCCGGTCGCCATTGCAGCTGAGCCAGGAGCGGGCCGGCATCGGCGCCCGTCGTCAGCCGGAAGAACCCGTCGGCGACGGGAACCAGATTGCCTTCCCTCAACGCGTCCACGGTGTCGCGATGCAACTGCACGTACTTGCCGGAGTCGGCCAGTAGCGAAGCCAGCCCGGCGATCGCCGCGTTCGCGAGCGAGGCGCTGTCGATGCCGGCGACCCGGATGGCTTGGCCTGCGGTCGCGCGCAGCCGGGTCAGGTAGGACTCGACGGCGGCGGGGTCGCCGCCCAGCAGCAGGGACTCGTCCTGGAACGACACCACGACCTCGTCGTTATCGGTGGTTGCCGACACGTCGGACACCTCGGTCACGGCACCCCCTGGTCCTTCGGCGCGGCAGCAAGCGGGCCAAGAGTTAACAGGAATTTGTCGGCTAGCAAATGCGGACATTACACCCAAGCCGTAGCGGCGCCCCACGGTTCGCCGCCAGTTCGGGAGGAATTCACCCGGCACGGGAGCGGTCGGCGCCGTGCCCAGGTGTCCGCCTCACCCAGCCGGGCTGTAACCCCCCGTAACCTTGCACGATGTGGCCGCACGCAAACCCCCTCGGCTGACAGTCGAAGACTGGCTACAGGCGGGCTACACGCTGCTCGCCGAACAGGGAATGCGCGCGCTGAAGATCGAACGCCTGTGCCAGCAGGCGGGCGTCACCCGGGGCAGCTTCTACTGGCACTTCGCCGACATGGACAGCTACCGGGCCGCGCTGGTCGAATCGTGGAACATTTTCCTGGAAAAAGACCGCCAGTCGCTGGCCGAGCTCGACGCGCTACCACCGCGAGAACGCCTGTCCGCCATGATGACCGCGTTGACCAGCCCGGGGCATTGGACGCTCGAGCGCGCGATGCGCGAATGGGCGCGCACCGACCCGGCCGCCGCCGCCAACGTCCGCGCGGCCGACCGGCGCCTGCTGCGCGCCGTGACCAAGGCCTACAGCGACTACGGTTTCAGCCCCGAGGACGCCAAGCTGCGCGCCGAGCTGACGTTCGCCGCCGGGATCGGGCTGCTACACCTGGCCGGCTCGGCCCAGCAGGCGCAGAAGATCGCTCAGCGGGAACGCTTCCTGGAACTGATGCTCAAGGACTAAATCATCGCGATCGGCGAAATCTTGGCGCCAATCGCCAAGGCACCGGCCAACTCTCGGCTCACGTCGTAGTCGAACACGACATGCCCGGCCGCGATGTCCACGTCGCGTTTGAAGCGCTGCAGCGGGTTGGACAGGAACTGCGCGCTGGCGCCGGAGGCGTCCAGCAGATCGGCAATAATGGCCCGGCTCTCGTGCACCGTGTGGGCGGTTGCGAGCCGCGCCTCGGCCCGCACCGCTCGGTGCACCCGCTCGCCGCGGGCCACCAGGTCATCGATGCGCCGAGCGGTCTCGTCGACCAGCGCCCGCAAAGCGCGCAACCGAACCCGCGCACTCGCGAGCCGGATCTGCGCGGCGGGCTGATCCTTCTGCGCCACACCGCTATACGCCAGGACACGCTCGCCCAGCCGCTCGGCGAACAGCTCGGTCACCCGTTCGGCGGCGCCGAGCACCGGCATCGACGCCACCAGCGCCAGCGCGGGAACCATCGGCCACCGATACGTCGGCACCGCGTGCGCCATAGCGCCCGGCGCCGTTCCGGCGTAGATGTCGGCCACCGCGACCATGCGGTGCTCCGGAACGAAGACGTCGGTGACGACGACGTCGTGGGAGCCGGTGCCGCGCATGCCGGCGGTGTGCCAGGTGTCGGCGACCTCGACCTGGTCGGCGGGCAGCACGACCAGCACCGGATCGATGCGGTCCGACCGCTCGATGAGCGCCCCGACCATCACCCAGTCCGCGTCCATCGCGCCCGTGGCCCACGACCACCGGCCCGTCAGCCGCACCCCGCCGTCGGCCGGGACGCCCCGGCCGGTGGGGGCCAGGGGAGCAGGCGCCAGCACCGGGCCCGAGGCGAACACCTCCTCCTGGACCCGCATGTCGAACAGCGACAGCATCCAGTTGTGCAGGGCGTAGAAACCCAGCGTCCAGGCGCTGGACGCGCACCCGTGCGCCATCCGCCGAACCGGTTCCAGCAGTTCCGGGAACGACGCCTGGATGCCGCCGAAGCGCGCCGGGAGCAACAGCCGGAACAGGTCGGTCTGCCGGAACTCGCTGACCGTCGCCGCGGGCAGCCGGCGCAGCCGCTCGGCCTCCTCGGCGCGCTCGGCCAGTCGCGCGACGAATTCGTCGGTGATGCCGTACGTCGGATGAGCGTCGACCGCGGACATGGCGCCGACCGTACCATACTATTTTGTACGGTCACGTAAGCGGTTCAAGCGGAACAACTCTCAGCCGATGTCGTAGGAATCCCGCGACACGCGGAAGTAGTGCCCGGTGCTGCTGTCGGTGCACGTCATGCCGGACGGTTCGCTGCCGCACGTGATCGTTCCCGCGGACATGGATTGGCCGTAGTCGAGTGTCGGCTCGCCGGCGACGCGCAGGGTGTCGCCGTGGCAGTGGATGGCGGCAGGCTGACCCGCCGTCAGGACGAAGCGATTGCCCCAGGCGAGGTGTTTGCCGCACTCCGGGGGTGGCGGTGGCTGGTAATCGAAGTCGCTGATGTCGCATGCGACAAAGGCGCTGTCCAGGACGCAGTAGATGTTCCCGGACGGGGATTGGAAATTCAGAGTGTCCGCGCGTGCGGTCGGTGGCACGGCCATGGCCGCCGCGACCGTGGCACCGATGACGAGCGCCTGTCTGATCATTTGCTGAGCGTAAGCGCAGGGGCTGTTCGTCGGGGCATAAATGGACTACAACTGCATGATGGAAGCGAACATGATCGCGGCGGTGTCGGTTGCGGCGGCCATCACCGCGGTGGGCTCGGCGGCCATCGCCCATGCGGAGCCGTTCTACCAATTCCAGTCGCCCTCGGGAGACGTCACCTGTGTGATGGCGGCGTTCCAGGGCGACGCGCCCCGCGCGTCCTGCGGCGTCACCGACCCCACCTACGTGATGCCGCCACGTCCGCAGTCCTGCGTGGGGGCCTTCGGCGATCAGGTTGACATGGCCCAGGGCAGCTCACCGGCCATGGTCTGCCACACCGACACCACCCGCGGCATGGGACTGCCCACGCTCCAGGTCGGTGAGACGCGTTCGGTGGCCTCGCTCACCTGCAAGGGCGAGGTCGCGGCCATCACGTGCACCGACTCCAGCACCGGTCACTTCTTCCGCATCTCGCGCGAGGCATACAACCTGAAATAGAGCAACCGCTCTGTTATGATGCCGGGATGCCGCGCCCCCGCGTTCACGACCAGGATCGGATCCTGGATGCCGTCGAACGGCTGGCGGTGCAGTCCGGGCCGGCATCGGTCACGATAAGAGCCGTCAGCGACGCGACCGGTGTATCCAACGGCGCGCTGTACCACACCTTCGGTTCGCGGGCGGGACTCGTCGGGCGCGCCTGGCTGCGGGCCGGACACCGATTCCTCGGCGCGCAGGGCGATTTGATCGACTCCGCCCCCGAGGGCGACGGCATTGCGGCCGTGGTGGCGGCGGCCGAGGCGCCGGCCGTCTTCGCCGCAACCCACCCGGAGTCGTCGCAGCTACTGCTGACGGTGCGCCGCGAGGAGTTGCTGGGTCCCGATACGCCGCCGGACGTCGCGACGCAGCTGCGCGACCTGGACCGGCTGCTGGTGGAGGCGATGATTCGGCTGGCCCGCCGACTGTGGGACCGCAAGGACGCGGCGGCCGTCGACGTCATCACGGCCTGCATCGTCGACCTACCGACCGCGATCCTGTTGCGCCACAACCGGATCGACGACCCGGACGCGCGGGCGCGGCTGCGCGCGGCGGTCAAAGCTGTGCTCGACGCCGGGGCGCCCCGACGCAAAACCAGAGAAAGGGCCACCACATGACACCGACATTCGGCTGGGACGAAAAGATCGCGATTCTGAACCTCGGCGAGGACGAGAATCGTTTCTCCCCAGGGTTTCTCGACGCGATCGACGAGCGGCTCGACGAAATTCAGCAGGCCGGCGCCGAGGGCCTCGTCACCACCGGGGGCAACAAGTTCTACACCAACGGACTGGATCTGGACTGGCTGGGCGCCCACTCCGACCAAATGCAGTCCTACGTCGCGCGGGTGCAGGCCCTGCTGGCTCGCGTCCTCACCTTCCCCATGCCGACCGCCGCCGCGATAACCGGACACGCCTTCGGCGCCGGCGCCATGCTCGCGATGGCCCACGACGTGCGGGTGATGCGCGCCGACCGAGGATTCTTCTGCTTCCCCGAGGTCGACATCCGCATTCCGTTCAGCGACGGCATGGCCGCCCTGATCCAGGCCAAGCTCACGCCCCGCGCCGCGGTGGCCTCCATGACGACCGGGCGGCGGTTCGGTGGGGAAGAGGCCGCCGAATTCGGCATCGTCGACGCGACCGCCGCCGAGGGCGAGGTGACCGCGGCCGCGACCGAGCTGCTGCGCCCGCTGGGCGGCAAGGATCCCGGCACGCTCGGCGCGATCAAGCAGACCATGTTCCGCGCCGCGGCCCGGGCGTTGACCGACGTCTGATTGCTACCATCGCGCGGTGAGTGACCACCCCGGCCGCCGGGGATCCTTCTCGCGGCGCGACGTGCTGAGGTTCGCGCCGGTGCTGCTCGGTGCCGGGGGCCTCATCACCGCTCCGCGCGCGGCGGCAGGCCTCGCCGGGTCGGCCGTCTTCCTGGACCCGGGCCACAACGCCGTCAACGACGCGTCGATCAGCCAGCAGGTCCGCAACGGTCGCGGCGGGACCAAGGCGTGCCAAGCGTCGGGCGCCGCCACCGACGGGGGCTATCCCGAGCACGCGTTCACCTGGGCGGTCGTGGGGCTGATCAACGAATCGCTCAACCAGATGGGCGTCCGCACCCAGCTATCGCGAGGCGACGACAACTCCGTCGGCCCCTGCGTGGATGAGCGCGCGGCGGCGGCCAACGCGATGCGTCCCGACGCGATCGTGAGTGTCCACGCCGACGGCGGACCCGCGTCCGGCAGCGGCTTTCACGTGAACTACTCGAGCCCGCCGTTGAACGCCGTGCAGGCCGGCCCCGCCGTGCAGCTGGCCACCATGATGCGGGACGCGTTGTCGCAGGCGGGTTTTCGGCCGGCCAACTACATCGGGTCGGGCGGCCTGTACGGCCGCGCCGACCTCGCGGGGCTGAACCTGGCCCAATACCCGGCGATCCTGGTCGAACTCGGCAACATGAAAAACGCCGAGGATGCCGCGCGGATGCAACGCGCCGACGGGCGGGCGAAGTATGCCGCCGCGGTCACCCAGGGGATTGTCGCCTACCTGAACGCCAAATCGAACTAGCCGGAACGCGAAGCGAGCCTGCGACAAAGGGCAGGCCAGCTGGCACGTGTCGGGCATATGCACGCCACTGATCTCCGAACTCCGCGGCGAGTGCCTGCTCCTCGCGACGAGCGCGGCCGGTGTTGGTGACGATCTCCGCTCCCAGCAACAGCACAACGCTCCACGTCCGGTACAACAAAACGGCGCCCATGAATTGGACGATTGCCCCCACGTACATCGGGTGCCGTACCACGGCGAAGGGGCCGGATGTCACCAGCCGGTGGTCTTCGTAGAGCTCGGCCCCCGCTTCGGTCGAAATGTTGTACATCTCGCCAAGGGTCACGCGTCCCCAGACGACGGACCCGAATCCCACGCTGTACAAAACGACTCCGAGTGCAAGCGCCAGTACCCGCCACCGCCTCGGGAGCGGCAATGGGACCCGCCGGTTCAGCGGGACCAGAGCGGCCATGCCGACCAGGCCGGCGAGAAGCATCCCGAGAAGTGTTGGTAGCGGCAGTCGTTCGTAGGCGCGACCAACGGTGCGCCCTTTGGGTCGATGCCACGCGCGCGAGACCCCGACGACCACCATCAGGGTTTCTCCGGCGAAGCCGAGCATCCCGATCCGTCTGGCCCAGACCTCCAGCCGTTCAAGCGTCGGCATGTCGGCCTGCCGGAAGTTCGTCATGGAGAGCGCCCGCCGTCAGCTAGCAGCGTGCTGCGCCGGCGACGCGAGGGGAGAGGACTCGATGCGCTGCTCGTGGCTTTGGTGCAACCAGACGAAGTCGTGGATCCCGGCCAGTTGCAACAAGATTCGCAACCTTACTGGCCACGCGCGCATCACGTCGGGGCAGGAGACGAGTTCCGGCCGCTCGAGCGGATAGGTCTGCCCTTTCCAGGCCAGGGTGCACACCCCCGTGGCCATCAGGTTGCGGTACCAGTCGGTGTGCGGGCCGTAACCCAGCGGCAGAAGAAAGCCGTCACGGTAGGGAGTCGCGCCGAGCGACGTCTGATACACGCGCCAGCTGCGGCGGCCCACGTGGGTCAGTAGCCCCCATGACGACCGCTTCGTTCCCGCGATCCTGCGAGTCAACGCGTTGTACCTCGTCAAGAATGCCTTGAACGGGCCGATCCTGAGCATGAGGTCTCGGTTTCGTCGGAAGACCCTTGGCAGGATCACCAGCCAGGCCAACACCACAAGCACTACAAGAAGCAGGCCGCGACCCAGCCTGCGTCCCGCGTTATCGAGCGCCATGCACCAAGCTGACACCCGGCGGGCCGTCGTCCACCAGAGACGAAAGTCATCGTGCGCCGCGTGGCCTAGCCGAGCGGTCGCTCAGCCGGAGAAGCCCCTGACCGGAGGTGCCGCGGGTCCGCCGGTGCCTGCGTCGAGGTGGCTGGAGGCGAAGGCGACGCCTTTGTCGATCATGGCGCCGTCGTCGGCGTAGGTGTTGTGGGCGGCGAAGTTCATGCCGTCGGAGCAGACCGGGTCCTCGGTGGCGCAGACTTTGATGGTCTTGTTCTGGTAGGCCGGCCCGATGACGACGGGGGGTTCGCCGAGGAAGTTCATGGCGCGCACGTTGGGCATGCCGAACAGCACGACCGAGGAGACGTGGTCGGCCACCGAGGGGTCCAGGGGTTTGGGCACGGTGTTGGGGTCGACGCCGTCGGGGACGGCGGCGGAGGTGACGAAGCCCATCACGGCCGCGCCCTGGGAGTAGCCGCCGAGCACCATTTTGGTGTTGGGGCAGTCGTGGGCCATCGAATTGACGTGGGCGCCTGCGTCTCTGATGCCGTCCAGGCCGGTGTCCCATTGGTCGCTGGCGGGATAGTTGACGGGGTAGACGTCGAAGGACTTGGCGCCCATGCGGGAGTGCAGGGAGTCGACGAAGGCCTGTCCGGTGGGGCCGACGCCGGGGGCTTCACCGGTGCCGCGGGCGAACACCACTTGGACGTCCGGGCATTGGGCGGAGGCGGAGGGGATGACTGAACCGGCGAGGGCCGACGCGCCGAGGCCGGACGCCGCGACTATCGCGGGAGTAAGGGAACGGATGAGTTGACGTGCGATCATGCCGCGGTTGATGCCCATGCGGACCCCTCCCAAACTGTCAGTCTGTCAAAAGCTTCGTCATCGTTTCCTGTATACCGATGCGCGGTCTCAACTGTCGGATGACGGCCGCGTGTCGTCGCACCAAATGACATACACCCAAAGGGCTCGGGCCGCAAAGTCATCTTGCGAAATCGGCTTGGAGCCTTCGTTTGGCGCCCGTTACCCCGGGTAGCCCGTCCAGCGAACACACTAGGGACACCGAAGGGAGACGATATGGCCACGGGTGAAACAGGTTTCGGGGACGTGACTTTCGACTTCATCTCCGTTCAGTACCACTCGCTGAAGGCCGGCCACGATTAGGGCCAGTACGTGCGTGACGCGAGGAACGCGGGCATGGACGACGTCGCGTCGTTCTTCAGCGAGGTGATGGAGCAAGATTCGGAACGTGCGCGGCGATGCCACGAATTCTGGGGCCGCCTCCAGACGACGGGCACGGCCGGGCCGGCCGCCCGGTAGAACACCGGTCTCGCAGCTTCGGCTCTGAGACAGAGGCTTTGGCGCGGGGTGGTCGTCCACCTCGGCCGCCCCGCCGCCAAGGGCGAGCGATCTCGCGTTCTGGGGCGGCCGACAGGTCCGCTGACGGTGTCAGCAAGGTCACATGCTGGCAAACACGTGTGCGTCTTAGACACGGGTTTATTAGAATTCCGTAAGGTTAGCGACAGTTCTTGATGTGTAATCGCGGGGCAAGTAGGCACGGAGCAGGCTTGTGAACACGGACCGTTTCGACGCCGTCATCGTAGGCGCGGGCTTTGGCGGCATCGGCGCCGCGATCCAGCTCAAGCGTCTCGGATATGACAACTTCGTCATCGTCGACCGCGAGGATGACCTGGGCGGTACCTGGCACGTCAACCACTACCCGGGCCTCGCCGTCGACATCCCGTCGACCACCTACTCCTACTGGTTCGAACCCAATCCGGGCTGGTCACGGCTGTTTGCGCCGGGTGCCGAGGTCAAGCAGTACGCCGCGGACGTCGCCGACAAGTACGACGTGCGCCGTCACATGCGGTTCAACACCACCGTGGAAGGCGCCCAGTGGGACGAGGACGCCGAAATATGGCGGGTGGCGCTGGCCGGCGGCGAGACCCTGACGACCCGCTTCCTGATCACCGCGACAGGCTTTTTGTCCCAGCCGCGGCTGCCGGAGATCCCGGGGATCGCGAGCTTCGAGGGCAAGATCGTCCACACCACCGCGTGGGACCACGACTACGACTACGCGGGACGCCGGATCGCCGTCATCGGGACCGGCGCGTCGGCGGTTCAGCTCATCCCGGAACTGGCCAAAGAGGCCGGGGACCTGACCGTCTACCAGCGCACCGCGACCCACGTGATGCCCAAACCCGACTTCGAGTTTCCGCCGGCGGTGCGCCACCTGTTCGCCCGGGTGCCGGTGGCGCAGCGCGCGCTGCGGTGGGTCACCGACGTCGTCCTCGAGATCATCATGGTCATCGGGGCGCTGCACTTCCGGGAGACCCGGGGGCGGGGCAACATCTCCGCCGCCGACCTGGCCAAGATCAACCGATTCCGGTGGATCCGGGACAAGGAACTGCGCGCCAAGTTTACCCCGGACTACGACTGCGGCTGCAAGCGGCCCACCATGTCCAACACCTTCTACCGCGCGTTCGCCAAGCCGCACGTGCACCTGGAGACCACCTCGATCGCGCGGATCGACCCGGACGGCATCGTCACCGTCGACGGGCGCAAGACCGTCATCGACACCCTGGTGCTGGCGACCGGTTTCGACCTGTGGGAGGCGAACTTCCCGGCCATCGAGGTGGTCGGCCGCAAGGGCCGCAACCTGGGTAAGTGGTGGCGCGAGACCCGGTTCCAGGCCTACCAGGGCATCTCGATGCCGTACTTCCCCAATTACTTGAGCCTGGCCAGCCCGTTCGCCTTCTCCGGACTGTCCTTTTTCCACACCATCGAGTACCAGATGCGGCACATGGACCGGCTGCTCGGCGAGGTCAAGCGCCGCGGTGCGACGACCTTCGAGGTGACCGAAGAGGCCAACGACCGGTTCATGGAGCGGATGACCAAACTGCTGGACGACACGGTGTTCTACGCGGGCAACTGCGCCACGTCGCGTTCGTACTACTTCAGCCCCAGCGGCGAGGCCTCGCTGCTGCGGCCGACGTCGACCCTGAACGCGGTGCAGGAAGGCCGCACGTTTCCGCTCAGCGACTACGCCATCGCCTAGCGCCACACCGGTCACACCGGCCCCGGCGCGGAAGTGGCCGGCTGTTTGCCCGCCTTTCAGCGACAAGTCCGGTGCGCGTCGGGGTTGTCGCTGAAAGGCGGGCAAAAGGCCACCGCCTTCTTTCCGGTGACTGGTGTGGCCGATGGGGCGCTAGCGATTCGGCGAATCACCCCGGCGCTGTTTGGTTTCGCCGAATCGGGGTAGTCGGCCGGAAGCAGAAAACGCGGACTTCCTCCGCTGCCGATGCGAAAGATGATGTGGCCCAATGGAAATACTGTGCCGTGTGTGTGCTTGCCTGGCGATCACCTTTGCCTTTGTGCTGGGGGCCATTGACCAGCCTGCGCATTCGGTCGCCTGCCCGAGCGCGCAACAGTCGCTGACAAGCGCCGCCCAAACGAACTAAAACAGAACACCGCAAGGAGCGAGTTCCTCAACGCACCGGGATCGAACCAGCCCACCATACTGCCCGCGCTCTTGCGGCTGCTGGGTGTCCAAACCGCCTCGGCCTACCAGCAACGCCCGGCCCTGACGGAGTGGCTCGAGCGCAACACCCCGAGTCCCGCGCTGCGAATCAGCCTGCGCACCAACGGCTATGGGGTGATGTTCCTGTCGTCGTTGCGCCCCATGCGCTCGACGGTGTCGGGTCTCAAAGCAACCGCCTAGGCGTCGGACGGCCAGTCGGCCAGCGTGGCCAGATAGAGCTGGCGGACCGCGGCGATCCCATCGGGCAACGTCTCAATTGTCCAGTCCTGCACCGAGATCGGCGGCAGCACGGCGACGTCCACCGTGCCGGGATTGATCGCGAGCGAATCGCGGGACGCGATGATCTCGGCGTTGCGGATCACGATCGGCACGATGGGGATGCCGGCGGCCATCGCGATGCGAAACGGCCCCTTCTTGAAGGGTCCGACCTCGGTGGTGTCCAGCGCGGTGCCTTCCGGGGCGATCAGGATGGACAGGCCCTTTTTCGCGCGCTCCTCGACTTCGCGCAAAGCTTCCACGGCCGCGGCTGTGTTGTCGCGGTCGATGAACACGCCGTCGGTCAACTTGAGCAGGGTGCCGATGATCGGGTCGCGCGCCAATTCCTTCTTGGCGATCTTGATCCAGTTGTCCCGCATCAGTGCGGCGCCGACGAAGGGGTCGACGCGGTTGCGGTGGTTGTAGATGAACACGGCCGGCCGCTGCGCCGTCATGTTCTCGACGCCGACCACGTTGATCCGTATGCCGTTGGCGGCGAGCAACAACCGGGGCCAGGTAGCGGTAAAGAAGTTCAGCCCGCGGCGACGGCTGCCGGTCAGCACGCCGAGCCCCAACGCCCCCGCCGCCAAGGGGAGGGCTGACGCGAATCCGACGACAAGGTTGCACTGCCTGCGGAGGTCGGCCATCATCGGCCGCTCCGACAACGCCGGCACCTTCATTGAAACCTCCCGGATCGCACGGATGTATTCGCGGCACCGCATGTGGGCCGACGAAACAACAAGGTGGGCAGCCCATTTAACGTGACCACGCGTGACTACTCGCTTTCTGTCAGGGCACGTACGGACGAACGGGTGCCGAACGGCCGGAGTAATGCACTGGCGGGACGGGGACGCACCGCCATCGGCCACCAGAACCAGCGGCCGAGCAGGACGGCGATGGACGGGGTCATGAACGCGCGCACCACCAAGGTGTCGAACAGCAAGCCCAGGCCGATGGTGGTGCCCACCTGGCCGAGCACCCGCAGTTCGCTGACCGCCATCGATGCCATCGTGAGGGCGAAAACCAAACCCGCGTTCGTCACGACTTTGCCCGTGCCGCCCATCGCGCGGATGATCCCGGTTTTCAGGCCGGCGCCTATTTCCTGTTTGAACCGGGCCACCAAGAGCAGGTTGTAGTCGGATCCCACCGCCAGCAAAATGATGACCGACATGGCGAGCACGAGCCAATGCAATTCCATTCGGATGAGGTGCTGCCAAAGCAGCACCGAGAGCCCGAAGGAAGCGCCCAACGACAGCCCCACCGTGCCCACGATGACCACGGCCGCCACAAAACTCCGGGTGATCACCAACATGATGATGAAGATCAAACAAAGCGACGAGATGGCCGCGATCATCAGGTCGTATCGGGCGCCGTCGGAGATGTCCTTGAAAACCGCTGCGGTGCCGCCGAGGTAGATCTTGGCGCCCTCCAGCGGGGTGGTCTTGAGCGCCTCCTCGGCTGCGCTCTTGATGGCGCTCACCCGGGCGAAGCCCGCGGGCGTGGCGGGATCCCCGCGATGGGAAATGAAGAACCGGGCGGCTTTCCCGTCTGGCGAGAGGAACAATTTCATGCCGCGTTTGAAATCGTCGTTGTCGAAGGCCGCCGGCGGCAGGTAGAACGAGTCGTCGTTCTTGGCCGCGTCGAAAGCCTGACCCATGGCGGCGGGATCGGTCGTGTTCGCCTGCATCTGGCCGATGACGCCGGACATGGTGCTGTGCATCGTCAGCATCATGCTGCGCATGCTCTGCATGGAGTCGATCATCGGCGGGATTTGCGAGAGCAGCTGCGGCAGCAGCACATCCACCTCGTCGAGATCGACTATCAGTTCGTCCAGCTTGTCGTTGATCTCGTCGACGCCGTCGATGGCGTCGAAGATGGATCGCAGCGACCAGCAGACCGGTATGTCGTAGCAGTGCCTCTCCCAATAGAAGTAGCTGCGCATCGGCCGCCAGAAGTCCTCGAAATCGGAGATGTCGTCGCGCAGTTCCGCCGTGATCGCCTGCATGTCATGCGTTTTCCCGACCAGGTGATGCGTCGTGCTGACCAGCTGGTGCATCGAGTCATACATGCGCTGCATGATGCCGATCATTTTCGCCAGCTCGGCGGCCTGCTTGAGCAGGTCATCCATGCGCTTGTTCTGAAAGACCGTATTTTGCAGCAGGATGGCGTTTTGCGCGCTGAGCATGAAGGGGAGCGTCGTGTGTGGAAGGGCGGTCCCGTCCGGCCTGGTGATGGCCTGCACCTTGGAAACACCGGGAACCGCGAGGACTCCCTTGGCCAACCTGTTCAGGACCAGAAAGTCCGCCGGATTGCGCAGGTCGTGGTCCGCCTCGATCAGCAAGATCTCCGGCTTCATCCGCGCCGGAGAAAAGTGGCGGTCCGCGGCGGCGTATCCGGCGTTCGCGGGTAGGTGGCCCGGCACGTATTGCCGGTCGTTATAGCTGGTCCGGTAGCCCGCCAGGGCGAGCAGGCCGACGAAGGCCACCGCGGAGGTCGCGGCGAGAACGGGTGCGGGCCAGCGGACCACGACGGTGCCCACCCGTCGCCAGCCGCGAACCTCGATCATCCGCCTGGGGTCGAAGAGGCCATGGCGACTGCCGACGGTGAGGACCGCCGGCCCGAGCGTGAGCGCTGCCAGGACCGCAACCAGCGTGCCCACCGCGCAGGGGATGCCGAGACTCTGGAAATACGGCAGTCGGGTGAAGCCCAGGCAATACGTCGCGCCCGCGATCGTCAGGCCGGAACCCAGAATGACGTGGGCGACCCCGCGGAAGGTGGTGTAGTAGGCGCGTTCCCGGTCCTCGCCGGCCTGACGGGCCTCCTGGTAGCGGCCGAGGAGGAAGATCCCGTAGTCCGTGCCAGCCGCAAGGACCAGGGAGGTGAGCAGGTTGATGGCGAAGGTCGAAAGCCCAATGGCGCCCAGGCTTCCGAGAAACGCGACGATTCCCCGCGCCGCCGCGAACTCGACACCGACCATCAGCAGCAGCAGGACGACGGTGCTGATCGAGCGGTAGACCGCCAGCAGCATCAGAAATATGACCGCGACGGTCGTGGCCGTGATGAGGATGACGGACTTGTCGCCGATCGCGTGCATGTCCGCGATCAGCGCCGACGGTCCGGTGAGATACACGTGCAGCCCCCTGGGCGGCGGCGTGCCTGCCACGATATTGCGCACCGCTTCAATGGATTCGGTGGCCAATATCTCGCCCTGGTTGCCGGCCAGATCCGGCTGGACGTAGGTCGCCTTGCCGTCGGCGCTTTGCGCGCCCGCGGCCGTGAGCGGGTCCCCCCAGAAGTCCTGCACGTGCTGGACGTGGCCGGCGTCGGCTTTCAGTTTCCGGAGCAGATCGGCGTAGTATTCGTGCGCCTCGTTACCGAGCTGTTGGTCGCCCTCGAGGACGATCATGGCCGCATTGTCGGAGTCCGATTCCCCGAAGACCTTGCCCATCCGCTTCATGGCCTGTATCGATGACGCCTCGTCGGGCGTCATGGATACCGAGTGTTCCTGCCCCACTCTTTCCAGCGACGGGACGCCGACGGCGACCACGACGGTGATTGTCAGCCACGCGATGATGATCGGCACCGCAAAGCGACGGATGGCGCGCGCGGTGAATGGCCGCTCCGAATGGCTGACGGCCGTCTGTGCGTTTATCACGCGGATTCTACGAGGCGGTTGACAAGGATGCGGGCCTTTGCGTTGCCGAGAATGGGGATCGATCGGGCGGGCGGGGTGAACGCACAGTCACGATATACATGTGTTGAACAACACGCCTGTATTGAGTTAAAGTTTGCCGAAGATGTGAAATTTACCCAAGCGTAGACGCCGTGAGTGGCATAGTGTTTGGGGCAGTGGCATCATGGAATACCCACTGCCAGAAGGGGATTCGTGGTGGGTGCTCGCATGCGCGAGCTCGCCCCGCCGGATCCCGTTCCTGCACTTTGAAGATGGGCGGTGCTCATGTCCCAACAGCCCTCGGTCTCGATCGTCATTCCGGCCTTCAACGAGGAGCACTTCATCGGCCGCTGCCTGCAGTCCTGCGTCAGGCAGACCTCGCCTCCCGACGAGATCATCGTCGTCAACAACAGGTCGACCGACGCCACCGTCTCGGTCGTGCGGCGGTATCAGAAAGAGCACCCGCATCTCCGCATCCGCCTGCTCCACCAGAACGGACATCAGGGCATCGCCCCGACGCGCAACCACGGATTCGACCACGCGCGAAGCGACATCATCGCCCGGACGGATGCCGACGCCATGATCGCCGACAACTGGGTCGAGACCATCCGGGGGCGCTTCGCGGATCCGGCCATCGACGCGGCGAGCGGCCCGATTGCCCTGTACGACATGCCCCTGCCCGGCTTCCTCTTCTGGCTCGACCGCAAGCTCCGGCTAAAGCACAGCCGGGAAAAGAACGAGCGGTTTCTGCTGGGTGCCAACATGGCGATCCGGGCCCGGGCGTGGCAGACGGTGCGCCACCTGACGCAGCTGGACGTGGAAGACCAACTGCACGAAGACGTCGATCTGGCCCTGACGCTGTTCAAGAACGGCTTCGAAATCGTCTACGAGCCAACCATGGTCGCCGCCATGTCCGGGCGGCGCTTGGAGAGCTCCCTGCGCGACTTCTACCACTATGTGACGCGCTATACCCGGACGACCGAATTGCACGGCATCAAGAGCCGGACGGCCCGCACCACGGTCGTAACCCTGATGCTGCTCTACTTTCCGTTCCGCGCGATCCGGTTGTTCTACGACGCCGGCGACTTTCACCTCACCTTGCTGCGACAGAGCCGTGCGGATGCGTCCTCGGTCGAGCTGCCGAAGGGCGCGTGACCGGACGCGACTAGATCAGCAGGGCCACCGTCGTCACGGCGATGAGCACCAGCACGGCCACGCCGACGACGTAGACCGGGCGTCGTGGCGTGACGCGCCGCGGCATGGGCCGCTGTTGCAGGATGCGTTGGCGCTGAACGGCGATCACGAACGTTCCCAACGCCACTAGGCCCGCGAGCCCGGCGGGGATGAACGAGTCCGGTCCCACCGGGCCGTGCAGGTTCCTGATCATCAGCAGGGCGCCATTGCCCAGAAACGCGAACGAGGTCCGCGTCCAGGCCAGGATCGTCCGTTCTACCGGGAGGCCGGGCCGGTCGCCGGTCATGGCCGCGTCGGTCAACGCAGCACCGCCTTGGCGATCACCAATCCCAGGGCGACGATCGCGACCAGCGTGAGACCGATCGCGAGGTAGGTCGGCGAGGGATGACGCGGCAACGGCCGGCCGTGGCGCATGGCGTCATCCGCCTGCCGCCAGCGCAACAGGCCCATCCCGCTGGTGAGGATGGCAAGCACGGCGAGCCCCGCGCCCAGTACCCGGCGGGCGCCGGGGATCCCAAGCTCGGGGACCAACTGCACGAGCGCCACCGCCGCGGCGAGCAGCCCGAGCGCGGTGCGCTGCCAGGCCAAGAAAGTCCGCTCGTTGGCGAAGGTGAACCGGTAGTCGGGCTCGTGCTCGTCGGCGGGGTCGGCCACCGGGACATCGTAGATCCATCCGGGCAGCGGGTTGCATGATTGCGCGTGTGGTTAAGGCTTTGTTGTTCGACGTGCAGGGTACGGCGACGGACTTCCACTCGACCGTGTGCGACGAGGCGCGGCGGATCAGCGCCGGCCGCTTTGCCGACGTCGACTGGCCCGACCTGGTGCGGCGTTGGCGCGCAGGCTACTTCGCGACGCTGGAGGGGGCGCGGGCTTCCCGCAGCGGCTGGGTGCCGGTCCACTCGGTGTATCGCCGGGCGCTGGACGCCGTGCTCGACGAGCGCGGCATCGCGTTTCCAGACGCCGAACGAGAAGAGCTGACCGGGGCTTGGCGGCGGTTGAAGCCCTGGCCGGACGTGGTGCCCGGGCTGGCGCGGCTGAAAGGCGGGCACACGCTGGCCACCCTGTCGAACGCCGACGTGTCGGCGGTCATCGAGATCTCCAAGCGCGCCGGCTTGCGGTGGGATGCGGTCTTCGCCGCGGAGATGGCCGGGGTGTTCAAGCCCGACCCGGCGATCTATCGAATGGCCGCGACCTACCTCGGCCTGGACCCCGGCGAGATCATGATGGTGGCCAGCCACAAGTACGACATTCGCGCCGCGGCCCGGCTGGGGTTCCGGACCGCCTTCGTCGCGCGTCCGCTCGAGTTCGGCGCCGACGGCGGGGCCGACGTCGCCTATTCCGACGAGTTCGACGTCAACGCATCCGACTTCGTCGACCTCGCACGGCAACTCGGCTGCTGAACAGCGGTGCGCTTAGGCACTCAGCAGCGCCGGGTCGGGCTTTTCCGACGACATCGACAGGAATCCGCGCGCGCAGCGCGCGGCCAGCAGCCAGTTCGCCGGCTTCGTCATGTCCAGCCCGCCGAGGAGCTGCTTGATCATGGTCAGCGTGTCGAAGTAGATGCGTTCGCAGACAAGGGTTTCGGTTTCGTCGAAGACGAAGTAGGCGGTCATGCGGACCCGGAACCGGCTGCCGGTGGGCGGAACCTTGCCCAGGTAGCCGCGATGGGTGCCCATCAACCAGAACTCGACGATCACCGCGTCGGCGCTGTGCCGCAGCGCGATGATCTCGTGATCCTGGTCGGGAAACGCGGTCCGCGTGTAGGTGTAGTAGTCGCGCACCGCCGTCTCGCCGTCGTGGACGATCATCTGCGGGATCAGCTCGTAACGCGGATGCGGGAAGGTCGACAACACGTCGTCCCAGGCCTGGCGGACCTCGTCATGGAAGTGGTCGAGCACCAGCTTCTCGCGGGCGGCCAGCACCTCGGCGGGCGGGAACGCGGGAATCGTCATGCCGGTAACGATAAACCCCGCGAGCAGACGCAAACTCGCACGATCGAGCGCCGTGCGATGCGAGTTTGCGTCTGCTCGCGCAAAAAGGGGGCGACTACCCGCGCGGCGGGGTCCAGGCGACCGGCAGGGCCTTGATGCCGTGGATGAATTGCGACAGCAGCCGCGCGGGCTCCTCGACCGCGACGATGTCGGGCATCTCGCGGCGCAACTCGTCGAAGACGACCCGGATCTCGCGGCGAGCGAGGTTGGCGCCCAGGCAGAAATGCGCCCCGCCGCCGCCGAACCCGAAATGGGGGTTGGGGGTGCGTGCCAGGTCGAACAGCCAGGGGTTGGCGAACTTTGACTCGTCGCGGTTCGCCGAGTTGTACCACAGCACCGCCTTGTCGCCCTCGGCCATCTTGGTGCCGCTCAGCTTGAAGTCGCGGGTCAGCGTCCGGCGCATGTAGACCACCGGCGAGGCCCACCGCACGATCTCCTCGACGGCCGTGGGCGCCAGATGCTCGAAGTCGGACCACCACTTGTCCCGCTCCTCGGGGTAGCGGGACAGGGCCAGCACGCCGTGGCTGATCGCGTTGCGCGTGGTCTCGTTGCCCGCCACCACCAGCAGGATGAAGAAGGACGCGATCTCCGCGGACGACAGCCGTTCGCCGTCGACCTCGGCTTCGACCAGGCTGCTGGTCAGGTCGTCGTGGTGATTGACGCGGCGGTCCTCGGCGAGCGCGGTGGCGTAGGCGCCGATGTCCATCGAGATCTTGAGGAATTCGTCGAAATCGGTCGTCAGGTCTGGGTCGCCGAACCCGAGAATCACGTTGGTCCAGTGGAAGATCCGCTGATGGTCCTCCTCGGGGATCCCCATCATGTCGCAGATGATCTGCAGCGGCAGCGGGCCGGCGAGCTCGGTCACCAGGTCGGCCTCCCCGTTGGGATGGTTGGTGATCAGCGACGCGACCAGCCGGCGGGCCCGCTCGCGCACCGACGCCTCGATGCGCGCCACCACCTTCGGGGTGAACGCCCGGCTGACGATCGAGCGCAGCCGCTGGTGCCGCGGATCGTCGAGCACGATCATCGACCCGAAGTACTCGGCGATCTCCGGCGCGTTGTCGTTGACCGTGATGTTGGGGCTGCTGCTGAAGATTTCCGGGTGACGGCTGGCGAAGTGAACGTCGTCGTGTCGGGTGAGAGACCAATACCCGTCGCCCCCCTCGAATCCCTCCATCTCGATCGCGGGCCAGAACGAGATGGGCGCCTCGCGGCGCAGGGTGGCGAAGGCGCCGTCGCGGAAGTCGTCGTCGAGACCCCAGAAATCCAGCGAATCGAGGTGGATGTCGGAGAGCGGCACCTCGGGCGGTGGCGCCCCGTTCGTCCGCGTCGCGATACCCGTCTTGAGACTCACCGAGGACCTCCTGGGAAGCGTGAATTGTTAGTGCGCACAGACGGTCCTGCCGCCGGCCGACTGCGCATCGGCGACCACGTTGCCATCCAGCAGGATCTGGCACCGGATGGGGCCAACCCCCTGGGCGCTGATGACGAACACCTGACCGCCGAAGGCGGTGAACTCCGTCGACCACGGCAGCGGCGCGTTTACCTGGTGCAGCTGGCCGGCGTCGGTCTGGTACGAGATGTACTGCGCGACGCCGGCGCCGGTCACCTCGTAGCGGGCTTGGGGCATCTGGGGGATCGCGTGGGCCACACCGGGTGCGGCCCCGACGCCGAGGGCGAACAGGATCGAGAGCCCGCGCACATGCTTGGTCATGATTTGCATCGTGTCACCACGCGCGGTGCTACGGAAGCTTTCCGCCCAGACGAAGCCGAGCCGCTCTAATGTGAGTCCACGGGGGGCTGGCACGGGAAGGTGAGTATGTCGGGACACGGCTCAAAACGTGTGGTGGTCTGGGGCACCGGCTTCGTCGGCAAGATGGTGATCGCCGAGATCGTCAAGCATCCGCTGTTCGAGTTGGTGGGGGTCGGCGTCAGCAACCCCGACAAGGTCGGGCGCGACGTCGGCGACATCTGCGGGCTGCCCGAGCCGACGGGCATCATCGCCACCAACGACGTCGACGCCCTGATCGCGCTGAAGCCCGACGCGCTGGTGCACTACGGCCCCACGGCGATGCACGCCAAGGACAACATCGCGCTGATCACCCGCTTCCTGCGGGCCGGCATCGACGTGTGCTCGACGGCGATGACCCCGTGGGTCTGGCCGACCATGCACCTCAACCCGCCGCAGTGGATCGCGCCGATCACCGAAGCCTGCGAGCTGGGGCAGTCGTCCTGCTTCACCACCGGCATCGACCCCGGGTTCGCCAACGACCTGTTCCCGATGACGCTGATGGGCCTGTGCTCGGAGGTGCGCCGGGTGCGCGCCTCCGAACTGCTCGACTACACCAACTACGAGGGCGACTACGAGGTCGAGATGGGCATCGGCCGCGAGCCCGAATACAGCCCGATGCTGGAAGACTCCAACATGCTGATCTTCGCGTGGGGGGCCACCGTCCCCATGATCGCCCATGCGGCCGGCATCATGCTCGACGAGATCACCACCACCTGGGACAAGTGGGTGACGCCCACCGAACGCAACACCGTCAAGGGCGTCATCAAGCCGGGGCACGTCGCCGCGGTCCGGTTCACCATCAACGGAATCTATAAGGGCGACACCAGGATTCAGCTCGAGCACGTCAACCGCATCGGGCTGGACGCCGCCCCCGACTGGCCGTCCGGCCACGACAACGACGTCTACCGGGTCGACATCGAGGGCACGCCGAGCGTCTTCCAGGAAACCGCGTTCCGGTTCACCGACGGCTCCGGCCGGGACGCGGCCACGGCCGGCTGCCTGGCCACCGGGATGCGGGCGCTCAACGCCGTGCCGGCCGTCAACGACCTGCGGCCGGGCTGGGTCACGCCGCTCGACCTGCCGCTGATCGCCGGGGCGGGCAACATTCGCTGACGGGCACACAGCCGGCACCTAGGTTGCGCTGAGACGCGGTACAGGTTTCGGCGGCACAATAACGGCTAGCCGGTTGCGAGTCGCTGAAGTTGGGGTTGGGACAAATGGCCGATGGAGCTGGGACCGCGCTGGGCCTGTCGATCGGGGCCACCAACCTGGCGGCGGTCGCCGCCGGCCGGGCCATCACCCGCAAGCCGGTCTTGACGCTCTACCCCGAGCGCGCGCCGGAGGTCGGCATCCCCGCCGAGAACCCGCGGCTGAACCAGCCCGGCCTGGTGATGACAGGGTTCGTGAATCGGGTCTCCGACCCGCGGGGAATCGTGGCGGCCGACGGCTCGGTGCACCGCGGCGAGACACTGATCGCCGACGCCATGCGCGCGCTGGCCTACGCCGTCACCGGCGGGCGGGCCATGCCGCAGAGCGTCGCCGTGACCTATCCCGCCCACTGGGCGTCCATGACCGCCGACGCGGTCGGCACCGCGCTGAGCTCGGTGGCCGAATGGTCCAACCGGGCGCGGCCCCTGCTGCTGATTCCCGACGCCGCGGCCACGCTGTTCGCCGTGCGGACCGACCCCGGCATGCCGTCCACGGGCACGGTGGCGGTCTGCGACTTCGGCGGCAGCGGCACCAGCATCACCTTCATGCGCGCCGACGGCGACTACCAGGCGCTGGCCCCGACCGTGCGGCTGCGCGACTTCTCCGGCGACCTGATCGACCAGGCCCTGCTGAGCGCCGTCGTCTCCAACATGCCGAGCACCGCTTCCTTCGACCCGTCGGGCACCGTGGCGATCGGCTCGCTGAGCCGGCTGCGGACCGCATGCCGAGGCGCCAAGGAAGCGCTGTCGTCGAGCGCGGCGACCACGCTGACCGACGGGCTGACGGGTGAGGTGCGGGTCACCCGCGACGAGCTCGACGAGGCGATCCGCACACCGCTGGACAGATTCGTGGCGGTGCTGGAAAACGCATTGGCGCGCAACGGGATTCATGATCTGGTCGCGGTCGTCTCCGCCGGCGGCGGGGCGAACATCCCGGCGATCACCACCGCGCTCTCGCAGTACTTCCGCGTCCCGGTCATCACTACGCCGCGCCCGCAACTGACGGCGGCCACCGGGGCGGCGCTGCGCGCGGCGCACGGTCCCGGCGAGGACGTGGCCACGGCGTCGGCGCCCGCCGCGCTCGCCACGGCGACGGCCCGGGCGGCGCAGGCCTGGTCGCGGACCGGCCAGCAATCGCGGGCGACGCCCGCCGCCAAACAAGAGGCGGAGCCCGCCAAGCGCAAAGGCCGCCTGTTTCGGTTGCCGGTGCTGGCGGCGATCGTCGGTGCGGCGGCGGCGATGGCGCTGGTGGGGACTGCGGTCATGATCGGCCTGACTTCGGCGGACAAATCGGCGACGACGCCGGCGCCCGGCGTGACCAGCAGACCGGTCCCCGCTCTGCCCGCCAACACCGCGACCGCGCAGCCGCCCACCGGAGAGGCTCCCGCGCCGTCGACGACTGATACCAACCCGCCCGCCACCACCGAGACGCCGTCGACCAGCGCGCCGTCAGCCAAACCGCAGCAGGCGCCGCCGCTGGCGGCCGCGCCCCATCCGGCGATCCCGCGGATCCCGGAGATACCCCCCATTCCGCCGGTGCCCGGCCTCAACGAACCCATCCCGGGGCTGGACCGGGTCAATCAGATCATTCAAGGAATCGGGGGCGACTTGGGCATCAGCGGCATCCCCCAATTGGCCCCCCAGCTGGGAACGACCCGATAGCTCAACTCTTTTCGCCCTTGTTCTCCGCGGTCGCGGCCTCTTTGAGTTGCTCGTTGAGGGCCTTGTCCTTCTCGATCTGGTCCCGCAACGCTTCCTCGTCGCGGGAATCGTCGGCCTTCGCCTGACCGTCGGAGTCGGCACCCGCGGCCTTTTCGTGCCTCGGATTGCCGTCCTCGTCCAACCACCCGTTGACCGCGGTGCCCGAAACGCTCCCCCCGGTGCCGGGCAACACGATGGTGGGCTTTTCTTTGTAGGCCTCCATCATCTCGGCGGCCTTCTTCTTGTCGCTTTCGTCCGGCTCCGGCTTTTCGGTCAGCTTTTGATCGGTGTCCTGGCCGGCCGACTTATCGTCCTGCACGCTCATTCAGCAAACCCCCTCGAAATCGCAGGTCGCGATCTTCAGGGGGTTACCCGCTCGCGCGTTGTGTCGAAACTCTCATGAACCGGATCGTTCGCGCTTGACGAGCTCGATCAATGCCAGCGGGATGCGCATCGGCTCGGGTGCGCTTGACAGCTGCGCCGCGACCGCGCGCTCTAGGCGGTCGGCGAATTCCGCGGCCCGGCCGTCGTGGACGCCGCCGTCCAGCCCGCGCACCAGGGCGGGGAACAGCGCCGCGCGGGCGAAGGCCGCCCACTGCGCGCCGAACGCCTCGGCGTCGCGGTCCGCCAGGAATCGGGCCCAGAAGCGGTCCTCGGCGTTGAACATCTCGAGATGGTCGATCGTCAGGCCCTCGAACCGTCCGCTCGGCGCGAACGGGGCGCGAAAGTCCTTCTCGCCGCGGGCAAAGGTGGGAATGGTCATGCGCCGCTCCTCGTCCTGGCTCAGCAGGCCGTCGCGCACGTGCTCCCGCAGCCCCGCGACGATCGCGCCGACCAGTGTCGAGAACCCCGCGGTGCCGTCCTCGTCGAGGGCGATCGTCATCACCACCAGCCGCCCGTCGGGCGCCAATTCGCGGCCGCGGAACGCGACGAAGTTGTGCCAGTCCAGGGCCGCCTGCTGGGCGTACGCCGCGCGCGCCGCGTCGTCGCTGCTGTAGGCGACGTGCACGTGGTCGTGCACCTCGCCGGGGATCGCGCTCAGCCAGTGCGTCGCCCACGACGACCAGCCGAGGGTGACGGTCTTGGACGGCACGATCTGGTCGTAGAACGAGCGGCCGATCGAGGACGTGAATGTCGCCGTGTCCAGGTGCAGGTAACTCTCCGGGTCGTCTTCCAGGGTGTGAAACAGCGCCGAGAAGTCGTTGTCCGGAATATCGGTGTGCGCCACCAGGATTGCGTGGTCGTGACGGGTGCGGCGACGCAGCACCGCGATGGCCGCCGACATCGGCTTGAGCGAATTGTGCCCGTTGGCGGCGCCATAGTCGGCGATCACGATGGGCTGCGGCGGCTTGGGCAGCGCCACCCGCTCGGCGGCGCGCTCGAACAACGCGATGGCCGGCGCCAACCCGGCGGCCTGTAGTCGGGAGGACTGGGTGTAAACGGGCTCGGGCCGAACCACAACGCTCGATTCGGGCATCCGGGGCTCAGGCCGCATGTGCCAACGATAGTCGTCAGCCCGGCTTCGGGTAGCTGACGCCGGTGAGCTGCTCGGACAGCTCCCAAAGTCGTTGGCAGTCAGCCTGGTTGCGGGCCGGATCGGGCACCTTGGCCAGCCGCACCCCGCCGCCGGCCAGTTCGAGGAAGCCCCGGGGCCCGTAGAACGCGCCGCCCTCGGCGTGCGGCGCGGCGGCCGCGTACAGCGCCGGCAAGATCCCTTCGTCGATCTCCTGCCACAGAAACGGCGTGAAACGCCAGGATGCCTTGTACAACCGCTCCATCAGCGCCGGCTTCTCGCGGCCGTGCGAGGGCCCGGCGATCTGCAGGTTGGTCTTGGTCAGGCCGGGGTGCGCGGCGTTGGACATGACGCCCCAGCCGGCCGCGCGGCTGCGCCGGTCCAGTTCGAGGGCGAACATCAACACCGCCAGCTTCGACTGGCCATACGCCGACATCGCCGCGTAGGACTTCTCGAAATTGGGGTCGTCGAAATGGATCTTGCCGCTCTGGCGGGCCGCCACGCTGCTCAGCGAGACGACGCGCGCTTTGCCGGCCGCGCGCAGCAGCGGCAGTAGGTGCCCGGTCAGGGCGAAGTGTCCGAGATGGTTACTGCCGAACTGCAATTCGAAACCGTCGGCGGTGGTGTCGCGTTCCGGCGGGGTCATGACGCCGGCGTTGTCGATCAGGATGTCGATCGGGCGGCCCTCGGCGTTGAGTTGTTCGCCCAGCGCGGCCACGGCGGCCAGCGACGACAGGTCCAGCGACCTGATCGTCAGCTTGGCGTCGGGCACCGTCTTGCGGATTTCCTCGATCGCCTTTTCCCCTTTGGCGTGATTGCGGATCGCCATGACGACGTCGGCGCCGGCGGCCGCGAGGCGCCGGGCCAGGCCGAAGCCCAGGCCGCTGTTGGCGCCGGTGACGATCGCCAGCTTGCCCGACAGGTCGGGCACCGTGGCGACGAGATCGTTGGCCATGCGTATCGCTCCTTCGGGTCGGGCGGCATTCTGGTCAGCATGCCGCGACGGATTCCCGGTTGGCTAGTGGCGCTGGTCGTCGGTGCGCTCCCCGCACTGGCGTTTCCCGCGCCGTCGTGGTGGTGGCTGGCCTGGTTCGGCCTGGTCCCGCTGCTGTTGGTGGTGCGGGCCGCGCCTTCCGGTGCGGTGGCGTCCGTGCGGGCCGGGCTCGGCGTCGCCGGGTTCGTGCTGGCCACCCAGTACTGGCTGGCGCCTTTCGTTGGCCCGCTGCTGGTGGTGCTGGCCGCCGGCCTCGGTGCGCTGTGGCTGCCGTGGGGGTGGTTGGCGCATCGGTTGCTGTCCGGGCCCGTCGGGATCGGGCGGACGGCGGCCGCTGCGGTGGTGTTGCCCAGCGCGTGGGTGGCGGCGGAGGTCGTGCGATCGTGGCCGCCGCTGGGTGGTCCGTGGGCGTCGCTGGGCGCGTCGCAGTCCGGCCAGCCCGTCACACTGGCGTCGGCGTCGCTGGGCGGGGTGTGGCTGACGAGTTTCCTTCTGGTGGCGGCCAATACCGCGCTGGTCGGCGTGATCGTGCACCGGAGGGTGGGCGCGCTGGTGGTTTTCGTGGCGTGCGCGGCGGTCGGCCCGGCCTGGTATGTGCTGGGGCCCTCGCCGGCCGGCGGTCCCACGGTGCGCGTGGCGCTGGTGCAGCCCGGCGACATCGCCGATTCCGGCGCGCGCCAGGCCGCCAGCGAGGAGCTCACCGCTTCGCTCGCCGGGCAGCGGCCCGGCCTGGTGGTCTGGGGGGAAAGCAGCGTGGGATCCGATCTCCCCAGCCATCCGGAGGTGTTGGCGCGCCTCGCCGACCTGGCCCGGCGGGCGGGCGCTGACCTGCTGGTGAACGTCGACGCGCCCGCGCCCGGCGGCGGGATCTCCAAGTCCGCGGTGCTCGTGGGCCCTGGCGGATCGTTGGGCAGCTACCGGAAGACCCGGCTGGTGCCGTTCGGCGAATATGTCCCGCTGCGACCGCTTTTCGGCTGGATCACCCGCCACAGCCGGGCCGCCGCCGAGGACCGGCAACGCGGAACCGGGCCCGTCGTGTTGCACGCCGACGCCCTGCCCATCGGCCCGTTGGTCAGCTACGAGGTCCTGTTCTCCGACCTGGCGCGGCGGGAGGCGCAGCTCGGTGCGGAGCTGTTGGTGTATCAGAGTTCCACGTCGTCGTTCCAGGGCAGTTGGGCGCAGCCGCAGTTGGCCGCGCAGCCCGCGGTGCGCGCCGTCGAAGCGGGCCGCCCGGCCGTGCATGCAGGACTGTCCGGCGACAGTTCCGCTTTCGACGCGCGCGGCCACCGGCTGGCCTGGTGCCCGTCGGGATTCCGGGGCGTGACCGTGGTGAGCGTGCCGCTGGGATCGCGCGTGACGCCGTACCAGCGGCTGGGGGACTGGGTGCCGGTGCTGGCGTTCGTCGTCCTCGGGTTTGCGCTGTTGCGCTGGCATCGCCCGGCCCGCGGTGACACACTGCCTGGATGAACCGCAGACGGCTGGCGAAGATTTCGCTGGCCGCCGCCGTCGTGCTGATGGTCGTGTCGGTGGGCGGCTTCATCGTCTCTTTGGTGCTCAACGCGTTCTTCCTGGACAAGTACAACGCCTACGGCGAGGTGCCGATCCCGGGAACGGGCAGCCTGTATCTGCCCGCCGGCGAAGTCACCGTCAGCCTGCACACCGTCGTGGTCGGTAGTCCCAACGCCGGCCTGCCGGTCCCGCCGCTCGGTGTCACGATCGCGCCGCCCGAGGGTGTGGCGCAACCCGCATTGAGCGAAAGCATCGGCAGCACAACGACGGTCAACAATGACGCGCACGTGCGGGTGTGGGTGGCTCAGATTCCCGTCAGCGGCGACTACGACATAACCACGGATGGCCAGGTCAACGGATACATCAACCCTCGCCTGGCCTTCGGGCACAAAAGTTCCTACGGCTTTTTGGTGTGGTTGTTCGTCGGCCTGTTCGTGGTGGGACTCGCCGGTGCGATCTTGTCCGGGTTGTGGCTGGGGCGCACCCGGCGCAGGGCGGTGGCGGTGGCGGCGAGCCCCTACGTGCACGCGCCTGTCGTTCCTGTCGCGCCTGTCGCGCCTGTTGCGCCTGTCGCGCACGAGCCGAGCGACGAAGGCATCCGCCTGGAGCGCCTCAAAACCCTTGCCGCGCTGCGGGATTCCGGGGCGCTGACTCAGCAGGAGTTCGAGTCCGAAAAGCGGCGGATCCTCGAGGGGCAGTAGGGCGGCGGGCTGCCTGCCGCGAGGAAGCTCAGTCGGACCAATAGGGGACTCTCAAATCCGATATCACCGGTGCTATCAAATTCGACGACCGCATGGTGGTCGTAAACAGGTACTGGTGTGGCGGATGTGACTGGGCGTCTCGCGACGAACGCTTAATGCCCGCGGGCCACCCACTCCTCGTAGTGGACGATTTCGTCGCCGACGGTGGTGCTGTCGCCGTGGCCGGTGTGCACCACCGTCTCGCCGGGTAGCTTGCCCAGCCGCTCGGAGATGGACTGCAGGATCGTCGGGAAATCCGAATACGAGCGGCCGGTCGCGCCTGGGCCGCCGGAGAACAGGGTGTCGCCACTGAACACCACACCCAGGTCGTGCGAGTA
The DNA here is from genome assembly GCF_025263485.1 of Mycobacterium sp. SMC-2. Taxonomy (NCBI): domain Bacteria; kingdom Bacillati; phylum Actinomycetota; class Actinomycetes; order Mycobacteriales; family Mycobacteriaceae; genus Mycobacterium; species Mycobacterium sp. SMC-2. The sequence goes on along the minus strand of NZ_CP079863.1, from coordinate 4,092,414 downwards.
CCAACACACCGATCCGGGGGAGTGGCCCGGGGTGTGCATCGCCCGCAGTTCCGTCCCACCCACGCTCAGCGTCTCGCCGTCGCACAAAGAACGAAAGCCGCTGTCGGGATGCGTCATTCGCCACAGCACCTCGTCGGCCGGATGCAGCAGCACCGGCGCGTCGAGGGTCTTGCCCAGTTCCGGCGCGACCGTGACGTGGTCGTTGTGGCCGTGCGTGCACACCACCGCGACCACGTGGCGCCCGGCCACGGCCTCGACGATCGGTGCCGCGTCGTGGGCGGCGTCGAACACCACGACGTTGGAATTGTCGCCGATCAGCCAGATGTTGTTGTCGACTTCCCAACTGCCGCCGTCCAATTCGAACGTGCCGTGGGTCACCACCCGCTCGATGTTCACCATCAGAGCATCACCACCGAACGCAACACCTTGCCCCCGTGCATCTTGTGTAAGGCTTCCTCGACGTCACCGAGGCCGATGCGCTCGGAGACGAACTGCTCCAGCGGGAGCCTTCCCTGCAGGTACAGGTCGATCAGCGTGGGGAAGTCGCGTTCGGGCAGGCAATCGCCGTACCACGACGACTTCAGCGCCCCGCCATGGCTGAAGAAGTCGACCAGCGGCATTTCCAGCTTCATGTCGGGCGTCGGAACACCCACCAGCACAACGGTTCCCGCGAGGTCGCGGGCGTAGAAGGCCTGCTTCCAGGTCTCGGGCCGGCCGACGGCGTCGATCGCCACGTTCACCCCGAACCCGTCGGTGAGGTCCTGGATCGCCTCGACGACGTCGCCCTGGCGGGCGTTGATGGTGTGGGTGGCGCCGAACTTGCGGGCCCAGTCCAGTTTGGTGTCGTCGGTGTCCACCGCGATGATCCGCCTGGCCCCGACCAGAGCGGCGCCGGCGATCGCGGCATCGCCGACGCCGCCGCAGCCGATCACCGCGACGGTGTCGTCGCGCGTGATGCCGCCGGTGTTGATCGCCGCGCCGATGCCGGCCATCAGCCCGCAGCCGAGCAGGCCCGCGACGGCAGGGTCGGCGGCGGGATCGACCTTGGTGCACTGGCCGGCGTGCACCAGCGTCTTGTCGGCGAACGCGCCGATGCCCAGCGCGGGTGTCAGCTCCGTGCCGTCGGTCAGCGTCATCTTCTGGGCGGCGTTGAAGGTGTCGAAGCACAGGTGCGGGCGGCCGCGCTTGCAGGCCCGGCACTGGCCGCAGACGGCCCGCCAGTTCAGGATCACGAAGTCGCCCGGCTCGACCGCGGTCACGCCGGGCCCTACCGCCTCGACCCGGCCGGCGGCCTCGTGGCCGAGCAGGAACGGGTACTCGTCGTTGATGCCGCCCTCGCGGTAGGTCAGGTCGGTGTGGCACACCCCGCAGGCGATGACGTCGACCAGGGCCTCGCCGGGCCCCGGGTCCGGGACGACGATGTCCACCAATTCGACGGGTTCACCCTTCTTTCGTGAAATCACGCCGCGCACTGTCTGACTCATGGCCACCAACCTACGGTGTACCGTCGCTGACCATGACGGCACCCGAGATCGCCGCGGAAACCAGTGACGAGTTCGCCGGACGGATGGTCGCGGCCATCGACGGCGCCAGCCTGGCGCTGTTGCTGAGCATCGGACATCAGACCGGCCTGCTTGACACGATGGCCTCACTTCCACCCTCCACCAGCGCGCAGATCGCCGACGCCGCCGGCCTCGACGAGCGCTACGTGCGGGAGTGGCTGGCCGGCATGGCCACCGGGCACGTCGTCCACTACGACGCCGGCGCGGCCACCTATTCATTGCCCGCCCACCGCGCCCGCGTGCTGACCAGGGC